>NZ_VCCF02000001.1:1918283-2225439 GCF_005938045.2 Pseudomonas sp. KBS0710
ACCTGTGGGCAGCGGCTCGCCGAGAAAGCTGTCGCGGTCGTAGGTCTGGCTGCTGAAAAGAATGACGCGCATTAAAAAAGCTCCCTGCAGTCACTGAGTTTTAAGTAGGCCGATGTGGGCGCCGGGCTTTTTGTGGGAGCTGGCTTGCCTGCGATAGCATCAACGCGGTGAGCAGGCAGACCGAGTTGCCCGCATCGCAGGCAAGCCAGCTCCTACACAAGCCAGCTCCCAGGCAAGCCTGGAGGAGCCTCAGGCGCTGACCCGTGCCTCACTGGCCAGCCGCGCAATCGCCATGTCCAGTTCATCCAGTGCGGCGATGGCCTTGGCGTCGTCTTGCTTGAGCAAGGTTTCCGCGCGCTGGCAGGCGGCGCGCAATTGCGGCACGCCACAGTAGCGAGTGGCGCCATGCAGGCGATGCACGCGTTCGATCAGCGCATTGTTGTCTTTGGCTTCACGGGCGGCGGTGATCGCCAGGCGATCGGCTTCCAGCGAGGCCAACAGCATGGCAAGCATGTCGGCGGCCAGGTCGGCTTTGTTGGCCGCCAGGCGCAGGCCTTCCTCATGATCGAGTACCAGCAGTTGCACGCCAGGTGCCAAGCCGTCAGTCGCGCGCTCCGGCCCTTGATTGCGCAGGGCAAGGCCGGTCCATTTCAACACCACTTGGGCCAACTGCCGCTCGCTGATGGGTTTGGTCAGGTAGTCGTCCATACCGCTTTGCAGCAGGGCGCGTTTTTCGTTGGCCATGGCGTGGGCGGTGAGGGCGACCACCGGCAGCGGCGTACCGTGGCGCTCGCTTTCCCACTGGCGGATCGCCTCGGTACTCTGGCGCCCGTCCATGCCGGGCATTTGTACGTCCATCAGCACCAGGTCGAAGGTTTCCTGTTTCACCGCGTCGATGGCCGCATAACCGCTTTCGACCGCGTGCACCTTGGCGCCCATGTCCTCGAGCAACGTCTGCACCAGCAACAGGTTGGCCGGGTTGTCGTCCACGCAGAGTACGCGCGGCGCTCGGCTGGACAGCGGTTCGCCGGGTTCGCTGCGCAATGGGCGCGGGCTGATCAAGTCGGCCAATGCGCGGCGCAGTTTGCGCGTGCACGCAGGTTTGGCCTGCAACTGGCTGTTGGGGTTGGGCACCGATTGGTTGAACAGCATCTGTTCGGTGGTCGGGCACAGCACCAGCACCTTGCAGCCCAGGTGTTCCAAGTCCCATAGATGCTGGTTGAGGCGTTCGGGTGGAATGTCATTGGCGGTGACACCGAGCACCGCCAGGTCAATGGCCTGTTCGGTCTGGTGCGCGCTGGTGATGCCATTGGTCAGGCTTTCCAGGGTGTTGAACGGTGTCACTTCCAGGCCGCAATCTTCCAATTGGTGTTGCAGGGCCTGACGCGCCAGCTCGTGGTTTTCCAGCACAGCCACGCGACGGCCGAGCAGCGGCGGCGAGGGCAGGTCTTCGGCGTCGTCGCGGGTTTTGGGCAGGCTCAGGCTGATCCAGAACTCCGAGCCTTCGCCCGGTGTGCTGTCGACGCCGATCTCTCCGCCCATCTGTTCGATCAGCCGCTTGGAAATCACCAGGCCCAAGCCGGTGCCGCCGGGTTGGCGCGACAACGAGTTGTCGGCCTGGCTGAAGGCCTGGAACAACGCGCGCACGTCCTGGTTCGACAGGCCGATGCCGGTGTCCTGCACGCTGATGCGCAGTTGTACGCTGTCTTCCTGTTCGTCTTCGACCATCGCGCGGGCAACAATAGTGCCTTCGCGGGTGAACTTGATCGCGTTGCTGATCAGGTTGGTGAGGATCTGCTTGAGGCGCAACGGATCGCCCACCAGCGCCAGCGGCGTGTCGCGGTATACGAGGCTGACCAGCTCGAGCTGTTTGGCATGGGCGGCGGGGGCGAGGATGGTGAGGGTGTCTTGCAGCAAGTCGCGCAGGTTGAAGGGCACGCTGTCGAGGACCAGCTTGCCGGCTTCGATTTTCGAGAAGTCGAGGATCTCGTTAATGATGCCCAGCAGGTTGTCGGCGGATTTTTCGATGGTGCCCAGGTAATCCAGCTGACGCGGCGACAGCTCGCTTTTTTGCAATAAGTGAGTGAAACCCAGGATGCCATTGAGCGGCGTGCGGATTTCATGGCTCATATTGGCCAGGAACTCCGACTTGATCCGGCTGGCCTCCAGGGCTTCCTTGCGTGCCAGGTCCAGCTCGATGTTCTGGATCTCGATGGTTTCCAGGTTCTGGCGCACGTCTTCGGTGGCCTGGTCGATGCTGTGTTGCAGTTCTTCCTGGGCATTTTGCAGGGTTTCGGCCATGCGGTTGATGCCCGAGGCCAATTGGTCCAGTTCCTGGCTGCCCAAGGGTGGCAGGCGGGTTTCGAGGTTGCCGTCCTTGAGTTGGGCCACGGCTTGCTTGATCTGGCCGATGGGCGAGTTGATCGTGCGGCTGATGCGCAATGCCAGGGCGGCCGTGCAGATAAGGCCGATGGCGATCAGCAGCAGGCTGGCAAACAGGCTGCGATAGCCGCGCAGCAACATGCCATTGTGCGACAGTTCCACCTCGACCCAGCCCAGCAGGCGGTCGGACTCGTCAGGGATCAATTCGCCGGCGAGGTTGCGATGGCGACCGAATACCGGCAGCAGGTAGCGCGTGGCGTCATTGCCGCTGCGCTGCAACAGGTGCGAACTGTTGCCGACCGGCGCGAGGTTAAGCATGGTCGGGCCGGCGTGGGCCAGGGACGAGCGGTCCGGTGCCAGGAACGACACGGCGCGCACGTCGGGTTGCTCCAGCGACTGGGTGGCGATGCGTTCAAGCAGGTCGGTGTTCTTGCTGCTCAACGCCGGGGCCACCAGTGGCGCCAATTGCTCGGCGATCATTTCGCCGCGTTGCAGTAATTGGGTCTGCAACTCCGACAGCTGCATCCAGGTGAAATAGCCCCCCAACAACAGGGCCATCAGGCTGGTCGGTAATAAGGTCAGCAACAGTACGCGGCCTTTTATCCCCATTCTTCTAAGCACGCCACTCTCCTGCTACCACACTGTTTTTCGATGATCTGCGCGGGCATCCGGTCCGCGCCACCTGCGCAGTGTAGCCATTTGCGCGGTGTGGAACCTCGCAAATTAATGATCGACGTCAATCTACGAGAGCAATCTCCGAGCCATCGGCAGCCGGGTGGCGATTGCCTGTCACCGTTTAATCTTGAATAATCGGCGATTGAGAATGACTTGCAGACGCTAATGAATCCCGCAGTTGGCCTACCCACTATCCTGACCATTGAAGACGACCCGGTATTGGGCGCCTATGTGCATGAGCACCTGGGCCGCTGTGGCTTTCAGGTCACCTGGTGCCAGAACGGCCAACAGGGCCTGCAGATGGCACGTGACCAGGCGTTCGACGTGGTGTTGATGGACATCCTGCTGCCGGGCATGGACGGTTTGTCGATTCTTACCCATTTGCGCCAGGACCATGCGATGCCGGTCATCCTCATGTCGGCGCTGGGCGCCGAAGCCGACCGCATCAGCGGTTTTCGCCTGGGCGCGGACGACTACCTGCCCAAGCCGTTCAGCATGATCGAACTGCGCGTGCGCATTGAAGCCATCCTGCGCCGCGTGGCCCTGGACCGACGGCCGTTGCCGCTGTGTTTACCGACACACGACGATGCGCGCAGCCTGCGTTTTGACGATGAACTGTACGACGTGTTCTTTCAAGAACACTCGGCCGGGCTGACGCGCAGCGAGTATCGCCTGCTCGAGACCTTGCACCGTAGCGCCGATGAAGTGCTCAGCAAAGCCTTCCTTTACCAGCATGTGTTGCAGCGCGGCTACGCGCCCCACGACCGCAGCCTGGACATGCATATCAGCCAGATCCGCCGCAAGCTCAAGGCCATCGGCTACAGCGAGCGCGAAGTGCGCACGGTGTGGGGCAAAGGTTATGTGCTAAGTGGCCATGATGAAGGGCTTTAAACGGCTGCCCGGCCGGCATTCGTTATTCTGGAAGCTCGCTTGCCTGCTGATCGCCTTCTGTTTGCTGATGATCTGGCTCAGTTGGTCCTGGGGCCGCTACATGGAAGAGCAGAACGCCTATGTGGCCGAGGAGTCCCGCGAGATCCTGCGCGGCTATGCCGCGGGCGCGGAACTGGCCTGGAGTACCCAGGGCAGTGCGGGCGTGGACGCCTGGTTGCAACTGATGGGCACGCGCGAATCCACCTGGATCGGGGTGATCGGCAACGACCTGCAGTCGCTGAGCAACATGCCGCTGAGCGACAAGGAAAGCCAGCGCCTGACCTTTCTGCGCGGGCTGGAGTGGCCGGTCAGCCGGCACGTCAAAGGCCTGCCCTGGGTGAAAGTCCCGTTCCCGGTCGACCCTGGCGCCGGCTCGCTGGTGATCGAATTGCCCAAGCGCTTTATGCCGGGGCGCTATCAGGTGTTCTGGCGCGTGGTGACCAACGGCGTGATCCCCGGCCTGTTTACCTTGCTGCTGTGCGTGGGGCTTTACCGGCTGCTGATCATGCCGCTGAACCAATTGCGCGAGCAGGCCAACGCTTGGCGCGCCGATCAATTGAATACGCGTATGTCCCGCGAGGCCACCAGCCGCCAGGATGAATTGGGTGAGCTGGGCCGCGCCTTCGACCACATGTCCGAGCGTTTGCAGGGCACCGTGGAGTTGCAGCAACAGTTATTGCGGGACATGTCCCATGAACTGCGCACGCCGTTGAGCCGTTTACGCGTGGCCTGTGACAGTGAGCAAGACCTGACGCAGCTGCGCGAGCGTCTGGGCCGCGAGATTGACGCGATGCAGCGCCTGGTGGAAGACAGCCTGCAACTGGCCTGGCTCGACAGCGAGCGAACGCCGTTACCCGAGGAAGCCATCCAGCTTCAGGCCTTGTGGGACATGCTGCGGGAAAACGCCTGTTATGAGAGTGATTGGCCAGCAGCGCGTTTGCCGTGCCTGTTGCCCGCCGACTGCTGGGTGCGCGGCAACCTGAATGCGCTGGCCCAAGCCCTGGAAAATATCCTGCGCAATGCCATCCGGCATTCGCCCGCCCAGGGGCTGGTGACGCTGGACGGCTGTCGCGAGGGCGATGCCTGGCATATCTGGCTGCAAGACCAGGGCGGTGGTATTGATGAGCAGGACTTGGAACGCATCTTTGCGCCGTTCACCCGCCTGGAAGGTTCACGGCCGGGTGATGGCGGTTTTGGCCTGGGCTTGAGCATCGCGCGCAATGCCGTACAGCGCCAGGGCGGAACGTTGTGGGCGCAAAACACCGCGCAAGGTTTGTGCGTACACCTGCGGCTGCCGGCGCGCTAGCCGTCAGCCACGCCGTTGCTTGCGCTTCTTCCACTGATGCGCGACCCACCAGCGCCAATAACCCATCGTCAGGCAGTAAGCCAGCGCGGCCAACACCAGCCCGCACACCACCGAACCCAACAGGAACGGCTGCCACAGTGTGCCCAGCTGGCTGCTGATCCACTCCCAGGTCAGGTTGTCGGGCAGGCTGCGCGGCGGCGTGTTCATCAGCCAGGCGCCGGTCAGGTAGGTGCAGAAGAACACCACCGGCATGGTGATCGGGTTGGTCAGCCACACCAGGCTCACGGCAATCGGCATATTGCCGCGCACTGCGATCGCCAGGACCGCCGCCAATAACATCTGCAACGGAATCGGGATAAACGCCGCGAACAGGCCCACCGCCATGGCGCGTGCGACGGAATGGCGGTTCAGGTGCCAGAGGTTGGGGTCATGCAGCAACTTGCCGAGAAATCGTAAGGACTTGTGTTCCCGGATACTCGTGGGGTCGGGCATGTACCGTTTGAATAAGCGCCGGGGCATAAGGGGTCCAGGTCAGTTCGAGGGGCAAGTATGCCCGCATTCTATAAACAGAAAATTCAGACTTTGTGACAAAACATCAGAGGACGCGCGGGGTATCCGACTAAGACTAGTGGATCACTGGAAAAGGATGATTCATGAGAACAGGGATGTTCGCGTTCGGAATGGGCTTATTGTCGCTGCGATTTTTACCCGCATTGCCGGCCACCCCATGGCTGTTGGCCATGTTGGTGGTGGCCTTGATGCTGCTGCCGTTTCGAACCTATCCGCTGGCGTTTTTGCTGATGGGTGTGAGCTGGGCGTGCATGAGCGCGCAATGGGCGTTGGACGACCGGCTAAGGCCCGATCTGGACGGTCAGACTCGCTGGATTGAGGGGCGCGTCATCGGGTTGCCGCAAAACACCAGCACCGGCGTGCGCTTCGAATTGACCGACAGCCGGTCACGCAAGGCCCGGTTGCCCAAGCGTATCCGGCTGTCCTGGCATGGCGGCCCGCCGGTTTACAGTGGCGAGCGCTGGCGACTGGCGGTCACGCTCAAGCGGCCGGCGGGTTTGCTCAATTTCCAGGGTTTTGACTACGAGGCCTGGCTACTGGCCCAGCGCATCGGTGCCACTGGCTCGGTGAAAGATGGCCAGCGCCTGGCACCGGCTCGCCATGCCTGGCGTGACAGCGTCCGCCAGCGCCTGCTGGCGGTGGATGCCCAGGGCCGCGAGGCGGGGCTGGCAGCCTTGGTGCTGGGCGACGGCTCGGGGCTCGCGCCTGAGGATTGGCGGGTGTTGCAGGACACGGGCACGGTGCACCTGCTGGTGATTTCCGGCCAGCACATTGGCTTGCTGGCCGGTTTGATCTACGCCCTGGTGGCCGGGCTGGCCCGCTATGGTTGCTGGCCCCGGGCCCTGCCTTGGCTGCCGTGGGCCTGCGCCCTGGCGTTCAGCGCCGCGTTGGGTTACGGCTTACTGGCGGGTTTTGGTGTGCCGGTGCAACGGGCCTGCGTGATGGTCGGGTTGGTGCTGCTGTGGCGTTTGCGGTTTCGCCACTTGGGTGTGTGGTGGCCGTTATTGCTGGCATTCAATGCTGTGCTGGTGCTGGAACCGCTGGCCAGTTTGCAGCCAGGGTTCTGGTTGTCGTTTGCCGCCGTGGCCGTGCTGGTATTGGCGTTCAGCGGGCGTCTGGGAGCGTGGAGCGTCTGGCAGGCCTGGACCCGCCCCCAATGGTTGATCGCCATTGGTCTGTTTCCGGTGTTGCTGGTGCTGGGGTTGCCTATCAGCCTGAGTGCGCCGGTTGCCAATCTGTTTGCCGTGCCGTGGCTCAGCCTGGTGGTGCTGCCATTGGCGCTGCTGGGCACGACACTGTTGGCGGTGCCGTGGGTGGGAGAGGGCTTGTTGTGGTTGGCCGGTGGCGCGCTGGACGGCCTGTTCACAGGCCTGGCGCTGCTGGCCGGGTTGCGCGCAGCGTGGCTGCCCGCCGACGTGCCGCTGGTTTACTGGTTGATCAGTCTCGCGGGTGCGGTGCTATTGCTCTTGCCTAAAGGCGTGCCACTGCGGCTGCTGGGCTGGCCGATGCTGTTGTTGGCGGTTTTTCCACCTAAGACCTTGGTGCCGCACGGGCAGGTGGAGGTGGTGCAGTTGGATGTCGGCCAGGGGCAGGCGGTGGTCCTGCGCACGCGCCATCACGCCATGCTCTACGACGCAGGCCCGCGCTCAGGGGCGGTTGACCTGGGCGCGCGCGTGGTGCTGCCATCCCTGCAAAAGCTTGGGGTGGCGGCGTTGGATGCGATGGTGATCAGCCATGCCCACGCCGACCATGCCGGCGGTGCAGCAGCGGTTGCCGGTGCGCTGCCCGTCGGGCGGGTTATCGGCGGAGAGACCGAAGGGCTGCCGGCCTTTCTCGCGGCCCAGCCCTGTAACAATGGCGAGCGCTGGGAGTGGGATGGCGTTTCGTTTGAATTGTGGCAATGGCCTGGCGCCACTAGTAGCAATCCGAAATCCTGCGTCTTGCAGGTACAGGCCCGTGGCGAGCGCTTGCTACTGACGGGCGATATTGATGAGGCGGCCGAAAAAGCCTTTCTCGCGTCGCCCTTGGCGGTGCCGACCGATTGGTTGCAAGCGCCACACCATGGCAGTCGCAGTTCCTCATCCTGGGCGTTTTTGCAGCGGCTTACGCCCAAGGCGGTGCTGATTTCCCGTGGCCGTGGCAATGCGTTCGGGCATCCCCATCCACAGGTGACGGCGCGTTATCAGGCGCTGGGCAGCCGGGTCTACGACAGCGCCGAGCAAGGTGCCGTGCGTGTGCAACTGGGCAGTTTTAAACCACCGGTTGTTGCGCGCAGTCAACGGCGGTTCTGGCGCGAAGCGTTACCGTGATAAGGGCTTACCCAGCACATGGGCCTGTGACAGGCGGGCCTGGCGCCTACGAACCACGCCGGTGAACCTATATGGTAAAGTGGCGCACTTTTTCGAGGGGACATTCACTGTGTGGGAATTGGTCAAATCCGGCGGCTGGATGATGCTGCCGATTATCTTGAGCTCCATCGCCGCACTCGGCATCGTTGCCGAACGTTTGTGGACCCTGCGCGCCAGCCGCATAACCCCCGAGCATCTGCTGGGGCAGGTCTGGGGCTGGATCAAGAACAAACAGCTGGATAAAGAAAAACTCAAGGAACTGCGCGCCAACTCGCCGCTGGGTGAAATCCTTGCGGCGGGCCTCGCCAATTCCAAACATGGTCGCGAGATCATGAAAGAGTGCATCGAAGAGGCTGCCGCCCGGGTCATCCATGAAATGGAGCGCTATATCAATGCGCTCGGCACCATCGCGGCCATGGCGCCGTTGCTGGGTCTGTTGGGCACGGTGCTGGGCATGATCGACATTTTCAGCTCGTTCATGGGCTCGGGCATGACCACCAACGCCGCCGTCCTGGCAGGTGGTATTTCCAAGGCCTTGATCACCACGGCAGCGGGCCTGATGGTCGGTATTCCTTCAGTGTTTTTCCACCGCTTCCTGCAGCGTCGCATCGATGAACTGGTGGTCGGCATGGAGCAGGAAGCCATCAAGCTGGTGGAAGTGGTGCAGGGCGATCGTGATGTCGATTTCGTTGAGGGCCGAGCGTGAAATTTCGCCGCAAGCAACGGGAGAATGTTGATATCAACCTGGCGTCGCTGATCGACGTGGTCTTTATCCTGCTGCTGTTTTTTGTCGTGACGACCACCTTCACCCGCGAAACCCAACTGCGTGTTGATTTACCCGAAGCCGTGAGTGGCTCACCGGCCGAAGACCAGCAAACCAAGCAGTTGGACATTGCCATCAGCGCCGACGGGGTGTTTTCGTTGAATAACCAATTGCTCGAAAAAAATGACCTTGCCAGCCTGATGGCCGCTCTGGAGAAAGAGTCCGGCGGCGATACCAACATGCCGCTTTCCATCAGTGCTGACGGCAAAACCCAGCATCAAGCCGTGATCACCGCCATGGATGCCGCCGGCAAGCTGGGCTTCAGCCATCTGCGCATGACCACCGTCGAGGCGGCGAGCCCGCCCTGATGGCCATGTCCGATCGTTTGCTCAAGGCGTGGTACGCGGGCCATCCGGCACTCGCGCTGCTGCGGCCGCTGGAATCTTTGTACCGTCGCGTTGTGCAGCGCAAACGCGCGCGTTTCCTGGCGGGCGAGGGTGAGATTTATCAATCGCCGGTGCCTGTGGTGGTGGTGGGCAATATCACCGTCGGCGGCACCGGCAAGACGCCGTTGATCCTGTGGCTGATCGAGCACTGCCGGCGCAGTGGTCTGCGAGTGGGTGTGGTCAGCCGTGGTTACGGTGCCAAGCCACCGCAGTTGCCGTGGCGGGTCGAGGCCAGCCATAGCGCCGAAGTGGCGGGCGACGAGCCGTTGCTGATCGTTCAGCGCTGTGGCGTGCCCCTGATGATAGACCCAGACCGAAGCCGCGCCGTCAAAGCCTTGCTGGCCAGTGAACCCCTTGACCTGATCCTCAGCGACGATGGCCTGCAGCATTACCGCCTGGCCCGCGACCTGGAACTGGTGCTGATCGATGCCGCCCGTGGCTTGGGCAACCGCCGCTGCCTGCCTGCCGGGCCTTTGCGCGAACCGGTGGAGCGCCTGCGCAGCGTGGATGCGCTGTTGTACAACGGTGCCGGGGCCGATCGCGAGGATGGGTTTGCCTTTCGCCTGCAACCCACGGCGCTGATCAACTTGAAAACCGGTGAGCGCCAATCGGTCGAGCATTTTGCCGCCGGCCAGCGGGTCCATGCCGTCGCGGGTATCGGTAACCCGCAACGTTTCTTCAATACCCTCGAAACGCTACACTGGCAGCCGATTCCCCATGCGTTTGCCGACCATGCGCCCTACAGCGCAGAGGTGTTGAATTTCACACCGTCATTGCCGTTGGTGATGACCGAAAAAGACGCGGTGAAGTGCCGCGCCTTTGCCCAGCCCGACTGGTGGTACCTTGCAGTAGATGCATTGCCGTCACCGGCGTTTGTGGCCTGGTTCGACACGCAATTGATGCGCCTGCTGCCTGCCCGACTCTCGCCTTAAACCGCTTTTTCCAGGAAATACTCATGGACACCAAACTGCTCGACATCCTCGCTTGCCCGATCTGCAAAGGCCCGCTCAAGCTCAGCGCCGACAAAACCGAGCTGATCAGCAAGGGCGCCGGCCTGGCTTATCCGATCCGTGATGGCATCCCGGTGATGCTGGAAAGCGAAGCCCGTACCCTGACCACCGATGAGCGCCTGGATAAATGACCACCGCCTTTACCGTTGTCATTCCTTCGCGCTACGCCTCCACGCGCCTGCCGGGCAAGCCGCTGCAATTGATCGGCGACAAGCCGATGATCCAGCTGGTGTGGGAGCAGGCCTGTAAAAGCAGTGCCGAGCGCGTGGTGGTTGCCACCGACGACCCGCGCATTATCGAGGCCTGCAAAGGTTTCGGCGCTGAAGCGGTGCTGACCCGCGAAGACCACAATTCCGGCACCGACCGCCTGGCCGAAGTCGCCACGCAGTTGGGGCTTGCTCCCGATGCGATCGTGGTCAATGTGCAGGGTGACGAGCCCTTGATCCCGCCGTGCGTGATCGATCAGGTCGCCGCCAACCTGGCCGCCCATGGCGAGGCGCGCATGGCGACCCTGGCCGAGCCCATCGAAGACATCGAGACCCTGTTCAACCCGAACGTGGTCAAAGTGGTCAGCGATATCAATGGCCTGGCGCTGACCTTCAGCCGCTCGACCCTGCCGTGGGCGCGTGATGCATTCGCCAAACAGCCCGACGCATTGCCCCAGGGCGTGCCGTACCGTCGCCATATCGGCATCTATGCCTACCGTGCCGGTTTCCTGCATGACTTCGTCAGCTGGGGGCCGTGCTGGCTGGAAAATACCGAGTCCCTGGAACAGTTGCGTGCCCTGTGGCACGGCGTGCGTATCCACGTGGGCGACGCGCTGGAAGCACCGCCAGCCGGTGTCGACACCCAGGAAGACCTTGAGCGCGTTCGCCGCCTGCTGGGGGCCTGATGGAGGTTCTGTTCGTCTGCCTGGGCAATATCTGCCGCTCGCCCACCGCCGAAGGTGTGCTGCGCCATAAATTGCGCGAAGCGGGGCTGGCCGGCCAGGTTGAAGTGGCATCTGCCGGCACGGGTGATTGGCATGTCGGCAACCCGCCGGACCAGCGCAGCCAGCGTGCGGCGCGGGTGCGCGGTTACGACTTGTCGGCCCAGCGTGCCCAGCAGGTTTCCCGTGCAGACTTTGCTCGATATGACCTGATCCTGGCCATGGACCACAGCAACCTGCGCAACCTCAAGGCGTTGCACCCAGGCCGAGGCAAAGCCGAGCTGGACTTGTTCCTGCGCCGCTATGACGCCGAAGTGGACGAAGTGCCAGACCCTTACTACGAAGGCGAGCAAGGTTTCGAGCGGGTCCTGGACCTTATCGAACGGGCCTGTGATTTATTGGTAATCGAATTGAAGGGGCGGTTATGACCTTGCAAGTGCTTGCGCAGGTATCGCTCAAGCCATTCAACAGCTTCGGCATCGACGTGCGCGCCCAGTGGTTTGCCGAGGCCCACAGCGACGCCGATGTGCGTGAAGCCTTGGTCTATGCGGCGGCGCAGTCGTTACCGCTGTTGGTGATCGGCGGTGGCAGCAACCTGCTGTTGACCCAGGATATCCAGGCAGTGGTATTGCGCATGGCCACCCAGGGCATTCGGCTGCTGCAGGACGACGGTGTACACGTGGTGGTCGAGGCCGAAGCGGGCGAAGCCTGGCACCCGTTTGTCTTGTGGACGTTGGAACATGGTTTCTGCGGCCTGGAGAACCTCAGCCTCATCCCTGGCACCGTCGGTGCTGCGCCGATGCAGAACATCGGCGCCTACGGCGTAGAGATCAAGGACGTGTTTGCCGGCCTCACCGCGCTGGATCGTAACACCGGCGAGCTGCGCGACTTCAGCCTGCAGGAATGCAACTTCGCCTACCGCGACAGCCTGTTCAAGCACGAAACCGGGCGCTGGCTGATCCTGCGCGTGCGTTTCGCCTTGAGCCGCGCCAGCCACCTCAAACTCGACTACGGCCCGGTACAGCAGCGCCTGGCCGCGCAGGGTATCACCGAGGCGACGCCGAGCGATGTCAGCCGCGCTATTTGCAGCATCCGCCGCGAAAAACTGCCCGACCCGGCAGAACTGGGGAATGCCGGCAGTTTCTTCAAAAACCCACTGGTGTCCCAGGTGCTGGCGGCTGAGCTGAAGGCGCAGTACCCGGACCTGGTGGCCTACCCGCAGGCCGATGGGCAGATGAAGCTCGCCGCTGGCTGGCTGATCGATAAAGCCGGCTGGAAAGGCTTTCGCGACGGCGATGCCGGCGTGCATAAACTGCAGGCGCTGGTGCTGGTCAACTATGGCGCGGCCACCGGGCACGACATTGCTAACCTGGCGCTGCGTATCCAACGTGATATTGCCGAGCGTTTCAAGGTTGATCTGGAAATGGAACCGAACCAGTACTGAGCGTTAGCAATCCTGTGAAAACAAAAATGCCCCGTATCTTTCGATACGGGGCATTTTTTATTGCGCTAGCAATCAGTCATCGCGGCTCATGATGCCGAAGATCTGCAACAGGCTGATGAACAGGTTGTAGATCGATACATACAGGCTGATGGTCGCCATGATGTAGTTACGCTCACCGCCGTGGATGATGGCGCTGGTCTGGAACAGGATGCACACGGAGGAGAACAGCACAAAACCTGCGCTGATCGCCAACTGCAAGCCGCTGATCTGGAAGAACATGCCGGCAACCACCGCCGCCAGCAACACGAAGAAGCCTGCGGTAATGAAGCCACCCAGGAAACTCATGTCCTTACGGCTGATCAGCACGTAGGCCGACAGACCACCAAACACCAGGGCCGTCATGGCAAATGCCGAACTGACCACTTCCGCGCCGCCGGCCATGCCGAGGTAACGGTTGAGGATCGGGCCAAGGATAAAGCCCATGAAACCGGTCAGGGCAAACGCCGACACCAGGCCCCAGGCCGAGTCACGCAGCTTGTTGGTCAGGAAGAACAGGCCGTAGAAACCAATCAGCACGACAAAGATATTCGGGTAGCCGACGCGCATCTGCTGCGCCACATACGCCATTACGCCGCTGAACGCGAGGGTAAGGGCGAGCAAGCCGTAGGTGTTGCGCAACACGCGGCTGACTTCAAGCTGCTCAGCCTGCGCGTTACCATTCAGTGCGTAATTCTGTTCGCGCATGGCGACACTCCTTCAGTTTTGAAACATTCAGTCGCAAGGATCATAACAGACGCTCTGTAACAAGCCATGGCAAGAGTTTGACAGTGTGTTTCATTCGGGTATTATGGCGCCCGCTGACACGGGATGGGCTACTATAATCCTGTGATGCAAAAGGGAAATTGGCAGAGTGGTTGAATGCACCGGTCTTGAAAACCGGCGGACGTTAATAGCGTCTCCAGGGTTCGAATCCCTGGTTTCCCGCCAAGATTTACACGAAAGCCCCGCGATTGCGGGGCTTTTGCGTTTCTGGGGTTTGGTGCAGCCATCAGCTTAGGGGGCCTTCTATTCGCCTTTCCGGCGCCCGGCGATCACGATGCAAAGAAATGTCCCAAATCCTTTGATCGGCTCCCTACAAAAATTTGATTTCGCGCTCTACCATTCGTGGCCTGCAGCCCCCCTCTGAGGGATAGTCTGCACAGACAACAAAAAGCCCGCGCAATGGCGGGCTTCAAGCCAATACGGTGAGCGGCGCCTATCCCGCCACATGCAAATCTCCACGATAGGCGATATGTACCTTGTTGCCATCTGGATCACGCAGGTAAGCACCGTAGTAACCGTCACCATAGTGTGGGCGTTGGCCAGGTTCACCTTCATCTGATCCACCCGCAAGAAGCCCAGCTGCATAGGCGGTATCTACCGCATTTGCAGAGGGCGCAGTGAAAGCCACCATGCTGCCATTTCCTGCTCCGGCCTTATTGCGGTCATAAGGGTTGTACACATAAAAGCGCGGGAGAGCGCTGTCTGGCTTGACCCAGCACGCCGAAGGTGGCCCGCCATCAGGGGTTACAGGCCTACGACAGAGCCCCAAGGGGATCAGCACCGCGTCGTAGAAGGTAGACGCCTTATCAAGATCGTTTGTCCCAACGGTTACGTGACTGAACATCCTGTATTCCTGCTTACGAAGGCGAGGCGTTATCGTGTCATTTTGAAGGTGGGGGTGTATAGCGGTCGTCGGGTAAGGCGGCGAGGGCAAGTCTCGGTCTTCCAAATCGCAGGCAAAGAAAAGCCCGCGATGGGGGATAGCGGGCTTAAAGGGATGTTCTCTAGGAGCTGGGGTAACCATAAGCGCCCGAGTGTGAAAGGGATGTGAAAGGTTGCGCTCAGTAGGACTTCGCGATTGCCTTGGCGAGTTGCATATCGGGCCTTGCACTGCGATCAGAGCGGGCCACCCTAGCAGAGCAGGGCGCCTGCCAGAAACAAGAAGCCCGGCGCTGGGCCGGGCTTCGATGTAACAGCGTTAGAAACTAACGATGCTTGTTCTTGTGTTTATGTTTGTTGTTGCCTTTGTGCTTTTTACCATCGGATCGATGATTACTTTCATCATCCGCCAGGTTGTTTCCTAGTGCGCCACCCGCCGCGCCGCCGAGACCTGCACCGATAGTCGAGCCGGTTGTACCGCCAAGGCGATTACCAATGAGTGAACCGCCAGCCGAGCCGATACCGCCGCCTAATGCAGCTTCCGCTCTGTTGCCTCTTTGAGCCCCGACAGCACTGCCGGCAGCACCACCTACACCAGCGCCTACCGCCGCGCCCGTTGAGCCGCCGAGCTGTTGACCTACGATGTTGCCAAGTGCACCACCAACGCCGCCTCCAAGGGCGGCTGTGCCATCTCCGGCAGCCATCGCTCCTTGCGAAATGAGGACGCCCACAAATAGGGCGGGCAGTGTCATTTTCATTTTGTGAACCTCTATGGGTTGTCAGCAGGCGCTCACGGTTAAAGCACGCCTGTCATTGGGACTCGTCCAAAAGTTTGAAGTTCTTTGCGGGCGGGTCCTGCGGGCGAATGGTTGTAACAAGATATAAGCGTACCGCCTTCACCTCATCCTCGCACACCGTAGAAGTGGTTCAGCGCTATCAGCTCAACCACAGCCACTAAAACGCACAGCGCAGCGAAGCCAGGGCTGAAGACTCGCTTGCGATTGGATGAGCCCCCAGCCAGCCTTCGTCGCTAGCGCCTGGGATGACCATGAGGAACGGGAGCGTGGCTTATCGGCAGTTCGACCGCCTGGTCTTGGACGATGGTCGGGGAAAAGGTCAAGTTTTCTGACGCAGAGATCACACTTACATACCCAGAGTAGGCATGATTACCCGGCCGCACTCTATGAGTTGGCCGGCTGTTACTTGAAGTTCGCGGGTGGGTTTCGCTGCGTACCCGGCAAGGAAGCCGGCGGCGACAAGCGCAATGCACACTAAGGTGTTTCTCAAGATCATGCGGGGCGCTCGCTAACAGATTGATGTAAAAGCAAGCAGCACAGATTCCAGATTATGCAAAAGGTTCCTGGTGGTCGCCCTCATTGAGCTATGGTAATTACTAACGCTGTCGACCAGGGATTGATCGCCAGCGGGTGTGCCAGGCATGTGCCACCGCATACTGAGAACACTGAACGACTCTGACTGGAGGCGTTCGTATTGCGTTCATCTGACTTTTGATAGGGCACCATGGATAAGCGGCTCGCAGGTCTATCATTTTTGCTTACCCTGGGATGGGTTGCCACAGTGGTATCTGTAATGTGGTACTTCTACGACAATTAGTCTAAAGGCCGAATATCTTCTAGCCCCACAATTACGTAAGCTCCTGCCAACACGAACAACACCTGTGAAGCACCGGCGATCAATTGAGAGAGGCGCAGCAACTTCTGCTCCGTCATGGAGCGCGGCGCTAGAGCGCCGCGCTTTAGATCACGCCACGATGTCGCTGATGGCTGCCTGGCCCACGGTGGTGACGAGGAAATCCGCCACGCCATGCCCGGAGAAGTCCACCGCCAAGGTGCCCAGGTTGGTGCCCGAGGCATAGCTCAGCACCGCATCACCGGTATGCCCGGTAAATGCATTGACGAAGCTCAAGCCTGCACCTTTGGTAATGCCCGACAGGTCGATCTTGTCGGAGCCCGAGATGAAGTCAAAAATCGTGTCCGCCGCCCCCGGCTTGGAGTCGGAACTGGCACCGAACACAAAGGTGTCGTTGCCGGCGCCGCCCCACAGTTGGTCCGCACCGCCACCGCCGTAGATGATGTCGTTGCCGGCACCGCCTTTAATGATGTTGGCGGCGTTGTTGCCAATGATCAGGTCGTTGCCTGCGCCACCAAAAGCGTTCTCGAGGGTAACGCCCTTGGCAATGGATACGTTACCCACCAGGCCGCCGACGTCGGAGAACGAGGCTTCATTGAGGTTGATCTTCTGGTTCTGGGTAAAACCGGAGAAGTCCAGGGTGTCGTTGCCGCCACCGTCCCATATCGAGAACACCAGCTTGTCGGCATTGGAGGTGGCGTTGTAGAAATCCCGCCCGGTATTGGAGTTGAACCCGTAGGTGGTGTCGCCGGCGCGGGTGGCGTAGTTGGCGCCGTAGAGCTTCTGGATCGCAGCAATGTCGTCGATTAGCGGGCCGGCTGCATAGGCTTCGCTCCCGCCTTTACTGAAGTTTTGATCGGAGTTGCTCTCGCTCCAGTAACTCATCACGGAGTAAGCGTGTGTATCTTCGGCATATTTCGCATCCGAATAGGACGGCTGGCCAACGCTGGCATCGTAGGCGCCTGGGTGTTGCAGTCCCAGCGAGTGGCCAATTTCATGGGTTAGCGTTTGACGGCCGTAATTGCCGTTCGCGGGCGTTAAGTTTTCTTGGTAGTTTTTATTGGTATAAAACAACGCGTCACTGTTTCCGCTGTTGTTTGGGTAGAACGCGAAAGCCGACCGCGCACCGCCATGCTGCAGGTCATTGCTATAGTTGCCCAAGGATATATGGGCGTCGCCTCCACTTTTAGATTCACGGAATGAGATATTGGCGACGTCCGACCAGGATTGGAACGAAAGGGCTGCCTGGGCCTTCTGTTGTGCGTTGAAAGCGGCGAAGCCAGAAACTTTCTCGGCGGCGTAAGATTTACTTTCTGAGGTCAGAAAGCTGTAGGTGAAATTGTATTTGCCGTTATGGTCATTATCACCCCAATAGTAACCGCCCCGGGTTATTTCATCAGCGGCCTGCGCAATGGTGTAAGACGGCTTTCCATTTATAGTGAAACCTCCTCGATCATACGCGTGTGAAAAACTCTGGAGGCTTTGGTAGTCTTCACTTGTTTGGAAACCTGCCGAAGAAGTACCTGGATTAACAAGATTTTTCGTTGAGACAGTCATAAGTTTACATTCCTTCGTATCCATTGAGTGTGGAGTGCTATAGGCTTATCACGTGTTCGTTGTTTTCTTGTTGTGTTCATCTTTATAAAGGAGTAAGGCGTTTAGTATTATTTAAAAATTAAATATAATATATAACGTATTGAAATATCCTTAAACATTCTGCGGGCGTTCAAGCGAGTGAGTGGCGGTTGCTCGTTATCGTTCGAGCCAATGATTTATCCACGTCATATCGCTTCGTTATATTTACAGTACTCATGCCCGTAAATGAGCGTGCCGACGCGGGAAGAAATGGGTCGTTCTGTTGAAAAACACTGGCGCAGTGATCCCGGCGCTTTACTTGTATGCCTCAGGAAACCAGCGTTGTGCCAGCTTCACCTTGATTGCCAGGTCCTCTTTCGACTTCTGGCATTCGAGTGCTCGCTGCTCAGCGCTCGGGATGGCCGGCCAATTACGCGCCCCTCGGGAGACAACTTGCTCATAGCCTTCATCGTATTCCGCGCTTGGCCCTGCAATCAGCTTGGATGCTTTTACATAATCGGCGACGAGATCAGCGGGCAGCGTCCCGCAGGTGAATTGCGCCCGGGAGTACATCAGGCCATCGCTTGCCCCGAGTACCTTCCCGTCACCAGGTTGGGTGGCTGCAACGGACAGTGTGGGGCAGGCAAGCAACATAACGACCAGCAAGGTGCGTCCGTTCATTTGAAATATCCTTAACATTTAACAAGTACCTGTTCCATGACCGCCTGGCGATTCAACTCAGCAGTTGAACACTGGTGCATAACGCTCCTCACGCTTTTTAAAGTGAATCGGCGCCATGGGGACTTTTTCACCATTCACGAAGATGGCCGGGAAGGTCAGCGTAAAGTCGTCCATGTCACCTTTGCCCAAAGGCGTGCCTTTGGTGTCGGAGTCGGCTATTTCCTTGGGGTCAAATCCGGTTTTCAACTGCTCCACGCTGACCTGGTAACTGCGCCCGGATGCCAATTGCACGGTCACTTCAGGTGATGCGGCACTCACCCACAGCGGCGTTTTTGTGTAGCCTTGGCTCGGTTTATAGAGACGGCCGAACAGTCGAAGTTCCGTGTCAGTTGACTTTACATTGCCCGGCCAGCTGCGCGTGCCCGGTGGCGCGACATACACCAGTACGCGGACCCAGTTGAGTGCCTCGGGTTGCGCCGTAAAACTCATAGCGGCGTGTGCACCCGGGCAGGTGCGCTCTAGCAGAGCGGGCTGGCCCACAGACGATTCCGGATGCAGATAGGGCCCCGTGCTGCACCCCGTAGTCAGTGCCAATAGCGAGCACAGGAGGTATTTTCTCATCGGGCAATTCCCTTTGCTGTGGTGATAGGCGTGCATTAAAGCACGTCTGCCTCCCCGAACCGCACACGGCAGAAAGCCAAACACCGGTGGTAAAAAAGCCCGCAACCGCGGGCTCATCTCACATCACATCTCGACTTACTTGAACAAACCACCAATCGCATTAATCGCATCCGCAGCCTTGTTCACGTTCTGCTGGTGTTGAGGGTTGGTATCCACCTGCGCCTGCGTGTTGTAGCGCGCGTTACTGCAGCTTTTATTGGTTTGCGTCAGGGCTGCCTGAAAGGCTGTCGCGCGCAAAGTGTCGCCTTTGGCGTTGGCTGCATTGATGTTGGTTTGCAGGTCGCGGATCTGCTGTTGGCAGGAGGCGTTGTTGGCAGTGGTGTTGACGGTGTTGTTGCTGCTGCCACCCAGGGCGGAGGACAGGGCGCCCGTCAGGGCCGTCAGGTCGGCGGCGTGGGCGGGCAGGGTAAACAGGCTGAACAGGGCGGCGGCGGGTGCGAGTTTGTTAAGACGCATGGCAAACCTCAATGTTTGATTGCCTGCACACGCGTCAGCGCCCGAGCTGGCGCAGAGCAATATCCGTATAAGAGTGAGCGCTCGGGTGGAGGGAAATACTATTGGGGCAATTTTTGTGCTTCAACACTGGCGTTGCAGAAGTGTGAATGCTTTCACGTTGTTGGCGGGTCATGACCTGGCTGTCTGCACCTCTAACCGCTCGGCCAGCACGCAAATCAGACAAAGAAAAGCCCACGATGGGGGCGCGGGCTTAAAAGGTGTTCACGTAGGAGCTGAGTTCAGGCTAGGCGCGCCACTGTGAAAACCGCGTGAAAACCGCGTGTGTATTATGTTTTTTGCACCCAGGCATCAGGCTCAAGTACTGTGCTCGATCCTTATCCAGCCTAAGCAACGGTGTATTCATGTCCAATGAAGTGCAGCTTGTCGTGATGATCAATACCCAGCCCGGCAAGGGCTCGCAGCAGTCGGCCGCGTTCGAGCAGCTGGCGCCTAAGGTGCGGGCCGAGCACGGATGCCTGCGCTACGATCTGCATCCCGTGGTGGGCAACCCCGACAGCTTTGTCCTCATCGAAAAGTGGGCCTCAAAGGCCGCATTGGACGCCCACCATGTCGCCCCTCATATGGTCGCAGCGGCCCAGCACAATCCATCGTTTCGTGCCGGGCCTGCGACCGTTTTGCTGTTGGAGGACGCGGTATAAGGCCGTTATCAGAGCGGCACCCGCCTTATCTTGCCGCTCAATGGCACCACAGTGTTGTAGGGCGTGGGGATTGGCCGACCGGCCAGGCCCATGCCTTCGCTGATCAGCACAGCGCCCGGCACCACGCATAAATTGGACGGTGTATCCAGGCCGCGCACCAGCTCTTCGACTTCCCGGGTGTGCAGGTTGCAACGCAGCAAACGCCCACTGAACCGGGTAAAACCGCCGTGCAGCGGCTCGCCGTTCCAGTCCGGCAGCAGCGGTTGTTGCAGGTGGCTGCACAGCTCCAGCACCAGCAACCTGCCGCGCGGGCACAACGCCAGGCCCGTGGGCAATTGCAGGCCGCGTATCACCACCTCTATTTGCCCGCTGGCCGGGTGCACGCGGATTACTTGGCCGGCAAAGTCGGCAAAGTCGGTGCCCTTGCGTGCCGGGTCGCCGTGCAGTTCGCCAGAGAACAGGCTGATCAGCACCGCGTCCGTGTGCGGTTCGTACACCAGCGTCACGGGCACGGCTTCCTGGCCTTGATCGAGTTCCGGCAGTCGCGCCAGCACTCGTTCGTCCCGGCCTTCAGTGAATTCCACCAGTTGATTGGTATCCGGCTTTACCGCCAGCCAGCTGTGGCGGGTGGGGTGGTAGCACAGCGCATTCAAATTGCCCCGACTGTGGAACACCGGCTCAGGCGGGTTGTATTGCAGATCGAGCAGTTGCGAGCCGCCGACATAATCCGTCAGGCTGGCCAGGCAGCGCCCATCACCGCAGGCGATGTCCGATATGCCCATGATTTCATCGCGCAGCATGCGTGCCTGCATGTTCATGCTGCGAAAGCCTTGGGCAATGACTTCGCCGGGCAAGTAGTCGCCAGGCCGCGCAGGGTCGGGTTGCAAGCGGCTGATGCGGCCGCTGAAGGGTTGATCCGCCAGGCCGGAGCCGGCTTCGGCCAACAGCAGGCTGCCATCGTTTTGCAGGCACAGGCCGCGTGGGTTGAGCAGGCCGTCGGCGATCAGTGTAATGGGATGCCGGGCCTCAATGGGCCGCGCCGGAATATGCAAGGTCATGGGGTGTGCTCCTATTGCGGCGGCTGCCATGGGCTGCCGGTGAGGTAGGCGCGCAGCAACGCACGCTGGGCCGGCGACATCGA
This sequence comes from Pseudomonas sp. KBS0710, assembly GCF_005938045.2. Lineage (GTDB taxonomy): Bacteria > Pseudomonadota > Gammaproteobacteria > Pseudomonadales > Pseudomonadaceae > Aquipseudomonas. Next base: position 1,939,669 of record NZ_VCCF02000001.1, read on the forward strand.
GCGCACGACCGGCATGAACAGCGTGGTGCCTTTGTAGGCATCCGAGGTGCGCGCCAAAATCGCGTTTTTCGCGGCCATGATCGCGTCGGGCTGGTTGAGCGGCACGTAGCGCGACATGGCGGGGAAGGCCAGGTAGTGAAAGCGCAGCACGTTCGGGTAAACCTGCGCCCAGGTGATGGTGCTGCCCTTGGGGATGCCGAAATCGGTCTGGGCGTATTTGCGCAAGTTGGTAAAGAAGGCTCCGTCGTCCACGCCATTGGCCGTGCAGGTCAGTGCGACAAAACCGGCCTGGCCGGCGCTGCCGCTTTTGAGCGTGACCGGGAAACTCACCGTCTGTTGCCCGGCATTCACGGTCAGTGAAGCAGGAAAGTTGAGAAAGTCGATGTACTGCTTTTGATCGTAAACACCCGGCGCGCTGGCCCCCAGGCTCACCTTGGTGGCGCTGGGCACCGGCCCACCCAGGTAGCTGATGCGCAAGGTGATGGTCAGGCCATTGGGGTAATCCTCCAGGTACACATTGCGCTGGTCGGCAGACACCCGGTACGTCGCCTCGGTGGCATTGAGTTTTTTACCGTTCACCGCATTGGGCGCGGTGATGTTCAGCGCCGTGGTCCTCACGGCTTGCTGCTGGCTGGTATTCAGGGGCAGGTCGACGATACCGCCGTACACGTAGTAATTGACCAGCGGGCTGGCGGCGGGGTTGAGCGTCGTCAGCGGTGCTGCACCGGCGGCAATGGTCACCGCCCCGTAATTGGCATTCGGCCCGATGGGGCTGGTGATGTCATCGCGCACGGCGCGGAAGGTTTGCTTGGGGATGACGTTGACCATATCCAGGCTCAGCAAGCCATTGTTGCCCAGCGCCGCATAGGCGGCGTTGCCCGTGGCCTGGTTGACGATCTGGCGGCCCGGCTGGCAACCCGGCAGCTCGCCGGCAAACGCCGGGGCCAGGGTGCCGATCACCCGCCCGATGCTCGGGTTAGGCGTGTACTTGCCGGCGGCGTAATCAGCGTCCAACTGCGCTGTGGTCATCTGCGGGCACATCTCGAACATCACAAACCGCAAGACAATGCCCGTCGCGCCCGGCGCCTGAATTATTGCCCTGAGGCCGGCACTGTTCTGGTTCCAGCTGACGATGCTGCTCAGCGGGAAGGTCAGCTGGAACGTGCCGCTGGCATGGAACGAGCCCGGTGCGTCCATTTTTGCCGGGTCGAGCACGCGGCCGGTCACGTCGTAACTGCTGCATACCGCATTGTTGCGGATCAGCAACTGGATATTATCGTTGCCGCCAATTTGCAGGCCGCCGACAAATATCTGCGTGGTGGTCGAGGCGCTGGGGTCCAGGTCCACCATCATCGGGCCGGAGACCGGGCCTTGGCCGGTCACCGGGTCTACCGAGCCGAGCAGGTACACCGGCTGGCCAATCATGTCGCCGGTGGTGCTGATGTTGCCCGGCACACCCTGGGAGCTGATCAAGGCGTTCTGCATGTCCACCACATGCTGGCCGTAGTGGTTCCAGCCGCCGGCGGTGTAGTAGTTGCCCGCTGGTGCGTTGATCATATTGTTCAACTGGTCATCGGTATAAGGCTGCGCCCCCGGCGCCAGGGTCGAGGTGGTCAGGTCGAACAGCGGCCAGTGCGGGTTGCCATTGAACGGGATGGTCGGCGAGTTGTTCGGCAAGCTCACGTCCGTGCGGATGCCGCCCCAGAAATTCAGTCGTGGTCCATTGAGGATGCTCATGGTCTATTCCTTGTCCGTGGCGTGTGGGGTGACAGGCGGGTTGGCGAATTTGAACAGGTAAGAGAAATCAGACTTGAACGGGCTCTTCACCGGCGTCGCCATGGAGTGGCAGTTCATGCAGCTGCTGTTGGGCTGGATGTAGCTCTCCATGGTCACGTTGGCCGACAGCGCCGGTGTCGGCTGGCCCAACGGGTTGCTCGGGTTGTTGGGCATCAGCGGGCGTTGGGTGGTGATCAGCTGGTAGTACTTCATGACGCTGCGTTGCAGGCCGGGGTTGGCCTGGTAATTGGCGTTCACCCAGCGTGTGACGTCGGCAATCGGTGTGACGCGGTTAAGCGGGTTCGGCGTCTGGAACGTGGTGCCGGGCTTGGGCACACAGACCAGTTGCGTGCCCTGGGTCTGCCAGTTGCACGGCGACTGGTTGAGCGTGGCGGCCGGGGCCAACGGGTTGTAGTAGGAGTACGCCGTTCCGGACACCGGTTGATCGACCCACTGGCCATTGACCTTGGCCTTGGGCGGCACGTTTTCGATCTGCTCAAAGGTCGACCAGATCCACTGCGGGTAGCCATTGACCTTGGTGATGATATGCAGGCCCACCAGCCCCAGATACGCCTCGGTCACGCCGGTGCGTTGGCCCTGATTATTGAACGTGGCCACGCGCGCAATCTGGGTCAGGTAATGGCTGGCATTGTCCTTGGGCGTGAGGATGCGCCAGCTCGATTTGATCTCGATCACCCCATTGGGGAAGCTGATGTTATTGGCTTTGGACACCACATTCGCGTTGTAGAAGCGGTTGCCGACAATGTAGTTATAGGACGCCTGGTTGGCCGAGATATCGTAGTAGGTCGGGTTGCCCGCCTGGTCGATCAGCCAGCCGCCGACCGCCTGGTCGATGGAGTTGACCAGCGAACTGTTCTTCAACGCGGCAATATTGATAATGCCCAGGCTGCGAGCTGTCAGTGGGCTGTTCCACGGCCCAGGGTTGGCGGCGCCCGGCAGGAAGATCTCACTGACGGTCTTGTAGGTCTGCCACACGGTGTAGCCCGAATCCCCCGGTTGTTTGTTGCAGTTGGGCGTGCCGCGCTGCCCATCCTGGGCCGGCCAGTTCAGGGCCACAAACATCTGCCAGCTGTATTGATCGAACTGGTCCTGCGGCGCATTGGCGGCCGGGGCGCTGGTGGGCGGCTGGCAGTTGAGCTGTGTGGCCAGCATCGACGGCTGCGGTTCTTCGCGTGCCAGGGCCGGCAGGCTGACCAGCCCCAGCAGCATCACACTCAGTAGGGTTTTCATGATGATCTTCCTCAAGGCTTGCGCTGCATCAGTTGGTTCCATTGCGCCTTATGGCCGTTGCTCTGGGATGCCGGCGGCTCGAACAACTGGCACGGCGGCGGGTTCGACGGGCACATGGCGGCCACTTGGTCCCAGGTCTGTTTCGGGTCGGGTTTGGCGATACGGAAGTTGGTGTAGTTCTGGCTCACGATCGGCGCATTGGCGACGCTGGTGTCCCCGGAAAAGAAGAACGACTGCGGCGAACGGTAGGGCGGAGCGCCGGTCTGGCGCTTGTTGAAGGCATAACCAAACAGGATCGGCCCCGCCGGTGATTGCAGGTCCAGGGCATAGGCCTGCACGCTGGCGTTGAGGTTTTTGCTGCGCTCGGCGCTGTAGGGCAGGTGTTCGATAAAGTCCTGGCGCGGCGGGTGGTTCATCGGCGAAAACATGCAGCAGGCGGGCATGTCTTTCGGGCGGTCCTGCGGGTAAGTCAAAAAGTACGCCTTGTTGCCCAGGGACACGAACGAGCAGGTGTAGTTGTTGTTCTTGATCGGGAAGATCGGCAGGCAGTACTTCTCGTAGTGCTCCATCATCGCGCCGAAGCCGTCGCCATCCGCCGGGATATACGTGCCGTCGTAGTAGCTCGTCCCGCGCGAGACCGTGTAGTCGGCAGGTGTGAGGGTCGAGGGTGGGTTGCTATAGGGCGGCGGGTTTTTCGCGTAGTTGTTGATGACCCGGTACATGGTCCAGTCGCTGATCCATTGCGCCGGGAAAAACGGATCGGACGGCTCGCCCGGTAAACGCTTGGCGATGCAATTGCCGTTCTGCGGGTTGCACCCTTCGCTGTTGTGCACGCCATTGGTGAAGTACACGGCGCCGCTGTCGTCGGCGGCAAATGCGGCGGGGCTGAGCAGCACAAGCAGCAGCAACAGTCGGCTCAAAAGGCTGGTGTTCATGGGACACTCCTGTGTGGTGCCGGGCAGCCGCGGGGCTACCCGGCGCTCCTGTGTGTGGCTCAGTGGTAGTCGCTCATGCTCAACTGCACGGGCGGGTAGTTGCGTTTCACCAAGGCTTGCGCCCACAGCTCCAGCACGGCTCGACGGCTTTGCGGCATGTCCCGCGTGATGGGCATCGCCAGGGTGCTTTCTTCCTGATAGGGCTTGCTGATCAACACAATCAGTTGGTCCACCGCGCCCTCAATGCGCGACAAGGAATTGAGCGGCATGAACTTGCTCATGATCGGGTACAGGTAATAGAACGGCTGCAGGATGAAGGGGTAGATGAAGGTCTCCCAGATCAGTTGGCCGGCATTTTCGCGCTGATAAATCAGGTTCCAGGCGTCGACGAAGTTCTGCTGCAACTGCGGTTCCAGCGGCAGCACCCGCAGCGGCGCGAGGAAGTCGGTGAAGGCCGTGGGCAGCGGGAAGCTGAACGGGATCGTCGGGGTTTGCTGACCTTCCTGCACAAAGAAGCGCAAGGTCGGAAAGCCCGGCGCCTGGGCCGTGACGGTCAGGTTGGCGATGCCGTTGGCGTCGGTCTGGATCTTCGCCAGGCTGTATTGCACCGTACTGTTGAGCGGGTCTTGCAGGGTGCCTTGCATGGCAATCGGGTTGGCGAACGTGAGCGTCGGGCTCAAAGCCACGGCGGCAGGTGTCGGCAAAAATTCCTGGTAGGTCATCGGCGTCATTTGATCGGCCGACACCGCCAGCCGTGTCGCCATCAACTGGCGGCCGGTGCCCTCGGTCACGTGGCTGCGCAGGGTGGTGGCGCCTTGAAATTGCGGCCAGTTGGCGCTGTTATTCGCCGGGTTGGCCGGGTCGTTGTTAAACAGCGTGAAGTTGGCCGCGTTGCTGAAGGCCAGGTAATAGTCGGTGGTACACAGCATGTAGGCATTGCCGTATTCGGCCACCCACAAGGTGGTGCCGGCGGGTGCGGGCAAGCCGTCGTATTGCACCATCACTTGCAGGGTTCTGGTGTCGCCCACGTCGATAAAGCTGGCGCTCTCGACGACTTCGGCGGTCCACATCTGCTGGGTCGCGGCGATCACGGGCGTGGTGCCGGGTTGTTGCAGTTCCAGGGTGCCGGTTTGCAGGAGTGCCTGGGCGTCCACGCCCAACGGCAGGTCGAGGATGCCCGAGCGTTTGTCGAAGGCTGCTTGTTGATAATCGTCATAACCAAAACTGGCCAGCGGGCTGAATTGCGTGCCCTGGCGGATACCAATCTGGTAATTGCCGGCCTGGAATTTGGCCGCGACCGGGATGTCCGCCGCCTTGTCGATCGGGTAGAACGGGAAGGCATTGCCCAGGTCCAGCGACAAGGTGTTGTCGTGGGCCTGCGCCGAGATCACCCCGAGCTGCGCCTGGGTAGCCGTGCCTGGCGAGGTCTTGTAGATGGGCACTGCGCCGGCCGGTACCAGGCGCCGGCCTGCGGGGGCGGTGGGGAACTCATCTTCCAGCCACAGGCCAAGGGTGCCGACCGTGCGGCTATAGGCCGGGTTAAAGAAAATATCGCCGACGTTATCCAGTCCCTGTTGGTACATGGCCTGCACCTGGGCTTGGGCCGCCGTGCTGGAGGAGTGGGTGTCGATCGGCGGGTAGTTGTTGAGGATGCCGTTCTTGTCGTAGCACGTCAGGTAGGTCGAAAAACGGAACATCAAGCCCTTGGCATTTTGTTGCGCCATTTGGGTTTGCAGGTTTTGCAGCAAGGCCGAATTGCCGATCACCCATTCCAGGTTCTCTTTGGGGAAACAGGTTTGCCAAGTGGTGGTCACGTAGGCCAGGCCGCCGAGGTTGGCCCAGTTGAAGTTGAGAAAACGGTCGAGCATGCGGAACTGGCGATTGAGCGTCAGGCCGCACTCGGCATTACCCAGCACCAGCTTGTCGAAGTACAGCGCGGTGAAGGTGTTCTGCCAGGGGCTCACGTCGACAAAGCGCGCCGGCGAGCTGGGCGCACCGCCGAAGGGGTTGCCGAGCAGTTGGAAACTCTGGTTGATCAGCGGGTCCTGGCCCACATAGCCGCCGCCCGGCAACTCGCCGCCGGTGATCACCGACTGGGTCTGGTTGTAGCTCACGGTGCCGCAGGCGTTGTCGCCGAACAGGTTCCACTCGCCGGGGATCATCGACGTGGTCAACTGCCCGGCATTGCCCGGCACCTGCATCACGTAGTCGGGCACGCTGGCGGGCGGCAGCGGGGCGATGGTCCAGGGCAACAAGGTGCTGGCGGCGTTCAGCGGGGTGATGTCGAAGGCCTTCAAGAACGGCCAGTTCATCTGCATTTTTACCGCATCGTACAGCGGGTACATGTCGTTGTTGTTGGCAGTCGGCGGGTTCCAGAACATATGGCCGCCCAGGTAGATACGCGGGAAATTCAAGACGCTCATGTGAGGCTCCTTAACGTTGCCACTGGGCGCGTTTGAGCGACCAGACAAAGTCCAGTTTGTGGTAGCCGACAAAGTCGGAGGCGGGCAACGGCGCGGTGGGGTAGACGATGCCGCCGTCTTTGTTCAAGGCGAAATTGAAGTAGCCCTGTTTGGGCGAATAGGCCGCGGTGCCATGGCAGGCAAAGCAGGAGGACTCACTTTGGAACGCCGATTCCAGCTGGGAGTTGGCGAGCAAAGTGGGCGTGGTGTTGGATTGCACGCCGATCAGTTCGTACTGTGCCAACGCCGGGTATTGGGCCTGGAAGGTGGTGTTCACCGGCTGCGCCGCCGCTGTTGGCCCGGTGCTGTTGGTCATCGGCGCGGCGGGTGCGGCGTTGGTCACCGTGTACTGGCTGTTGTTACGGTTTTCGAAGGTGGTCCACACCCAGTCCGGGTTCAACTTGTTGATCACATGCAAGCCACTCAGCGCCGCATAGCCAACCTGATACTGCTTGCCCTGCTGGTAGTAGGCCTGGGCAATGTAGTAACCCTGGCTGGCCAATTGTTGCTGGTAGGCCGTGTCGTTACCGATCCACAGCCACGCGGCTTTCAGCTCCCAGGCAGTGGAGGGGAAGTTCAGGTCGCTGGTGAGTGCGGCCTGGCCATTCACGTTGTAAACCTTCTGCTGCACGATGTAGTTGAAGGTGTCCTCGCCCATCAGCAGTTGGAAGCGCACCGCCTGGCCTTTTTCGGCCGCCGGCACCTGGCCGCCCATTTGCAGGATCAGCCCGTCCACCTGTTGCGTGGCGTTGAGGTTATGCAAGATGCGGTTGGGGTTCATGCCCATCGCCTGGGCCTGGGTCAGCACGGCGGCCGGTGGTGGCACGCTTTGGCCGTAGGGCAGCGGTTGGGCGCCGTTAGGCAGGTAGACCTGGTCCGACGGTTTCAGGGTTTCCCACACCCGGTCAGGGCTTTGCGCGCTGGCGGGCTGGTTCAGGCAGGCAAACCAGTTCCAGGCGAGGGTGTCGGGGCCTTGGGTGAAGGCGGCCCGGGTGGCGTCGAGATTGCCTCCAAACTGCAAAAAGTTGCTGCAGTCGAAGGGGTTGGTGTCCTGTGCCTGGGCCAATCCGGCCAGTGCGCTCAGGACCGTTATAGATAAGGCTCGCCGCATGAAAGCTCCTTGGCATTCGCCAGTTCGAGGTGAGGGCGCCCCAGGAAGTGCTCCAGGAGCAGTTGCTTGACTGCCGTCGCCGCCAGTTGCTGCGGCAACGCCAGGTCGCAATTGGTGATCAGCAGCGGGCCGGTCTGCGTGCTGCCGGGCAGGCGGCCGTGGCTGCCACGGACTAACCCCGTGTCCAGTGGGATCAGGTCCATGTAGTAGCGAAAGCCGAGCTTTTTTTGCAGCAGGCGGCGCGCCACTTTGAGCTTGGGCAAGCGAATCGCCGGGTCGATAAACAGCTCGACCGGGTCGTAGCCGGGCTTGCGGTGAATGTCCACGGTGCGCGCAAAGTCCGGCGCTTTGCGCTCATCCAGCCAGTAGTAGTAATCGAACCAGAACCCGGCAGCGGCCACGGCCACCAGCTCGCCGCTGCGGGGGTGGTCGAGCTGCCAGGCAGTTTGATCGGCCTTGTCCAGCACCTGCTCGATGCCGGGCTGGCGCTGCAACAAGGCTTTGACGCGCGGGATGTCCTGCGCGTGCTTTACGTAGACATGCGCGACCTGATGGTCCGCCACCGCAAACGCCGCGCTGGCGCCCGGGTCGAGCAATTCCCAGCTCAAGGATTGGCGCACTTGCAACAGGCCTTCGGCGCGCAACACGCGGTTGATCGACACCGACTGCGTGACGGCTTCGATGCCGTACTCAGACAGCAGCATCACCGCCGCGCCCTGGGCCTTGGCGAAGGCCAGCAAGCGCCCGACTTCGTGGTCGATGGCGCGCACTTCATCAGCAATCGACGGGTGCTCAGGCCCCACGCGTTGCAGGCTGTAATCCAGATGGGGGAGGTAGATCAATTGCAGGTGCGGGCGACTGATCTGGAACTCGGCCATGGCGCAATCGACGATCCAGCGGCTCGACGCGATGCCCGCCGCCGGCCCCCAAAAACCGTGGAAGGGAAACTCGCCAATCTGCGCCTCGATCTGCTCATGCAACCCTGGCGGCGACGAGTACAGGCCAAATTGTTTGCGCCCATCGGCCGGGTAATGCGGGCGCGGCGTGATGGAGGCGCTCACATCGGCATACATGTTGTACCACCAGAACAACTGGCTGCAGCGAAAGCCTGGCATTTCGCGCTTGAGGGTGTGCCAGACCTTTTCGCCCTGGATCAGCGCGTTGGGTTGCAGCCAGAAACGCACCTCGGCCTGGTCGCGAAAGTACCAGCCATTGCCGACAATCCCATGCTGCGACGGCGGCGCACCGGTGAGGATCGAGGCCTGCACCGTGGACGTCACGGCGGGGAACACCGGTTGCAGGCTGGCCATCTGGGCTGTCTTGAGCAGTGCGTTGATCTGCGGCGTCGCCTCACCCAACAGCGACGGCGTCAGCCCGACCACATTGATCAGCAGCAGCGGTTGCTCAGAGCGCATCGGCATACGCCTCCTGCATCAGGGTTTGCAGCAGGTTGCGCTGGCGCAATTGGCCTTCTACCCAACGCAGCTCGGCGGCGATGCCTTCCAGCTGCGCCTGTTGCGTGGTGGGTCGCAGTTGCGCGGGCAGCACGCCCCAGCTGTAGGTTTCCACCTCCAGCACCGGGCGGAACTCGGCATGGGCGGCCAGGTAGTCAAAGGTCTGCGCCAGGGCCACTTGGCTGCCGCGCAGTTCGGGCAACAACAGGTGTTCGCTGAACAGCGGGATATGGAAGTGAATGCGCAGCTCGTTGAACCCGGCGCACGCCTGCAGGGCCGCCGGCAGATCGGGCCAGGCCACACGGCCGCCCTGTGCATCGAGTGCCTTGACCTGGTGCAGGTAGGTGGCTTCGGCAAAGCTTGCGAGGGTGTTGAGCACGGCGTCGCGCCGAGTGGCATCGTCGGGCGGCAAGTGGCAGATCATCGCGTTGGACAGCTGGATCTTGCCCACCGGCACACCGGCCGCACGCAGCCGATCCAGGGATTGATAACAATCCTCGAACATCACCGCTTGGTGGCACACATCAAAACACAGCGCCAGGTAGGCATGGTTCGGGTCCATGGCCTGTCGGCGCTGAAAGAACGCGAGGGCCTGCTCGGTGTTCTCCAGCACACAGTCGGGCTCCATCTCCAGGCAGAACACAATTTTCTTGCCGGTTCTGCGGTGCAGCGCGGCAAGTGCCTCCGTAAGTTGGGTCAAGTGTTCATCGGCGCGCAGTTGCCGCGCTTTGCTCCAGGTTGCGGCATAGCCCAGCGGCACCGTGGAAATCACCCCTTGGCGGCAATCGTCGGGCAGGGCATGGGCAAGGATGCGCGCCAGGTCCAGGCTGTACGCCAGCCGTTGCGGGTCGGCCCAGCTGGGCAAATACACCTCGGCCTTCACCGCGCCCTGGTGGAAATCGCCATAGGGAAAGCCGTTCAGCGAGGTCAAGCGCACGCCGCTTTGCTTGAGCAACTGCACAAACTGCGTGCGCGCCGAAGCGTGCTGTAATTGCGCCGCCGCCTGGGCGCAGATCCACAGGCCGCTGTCTTGTTCGGCCAGCCCGCGTAAGGTGCGCACACCCTGGAAATGCTCGGTGATGGAAGCGCGCAGCGCGGCCAGGTCGCGGGCCGGATGCACATTGCTGCAATAGCCGATCTGGCTGGCCGCCCAGCCGTTGGCGGCGCTCATTTGACCACCGGGTCCTGGCCACGCAGGGCCGAGTTTTCCTGCCATTGCTTGCGCTGGTCGATGGGCAGCGGCGTGCTTACCAGGGCTTTGTCGAGCTGGCCGCTCTGGGCAAAGAAGTCCACGGGGTTATGGAACAGCACTTGTTCGACCTGGGCTTGCGTGAACCCGGCCGCGAGCATGGCCTGGCCGGTCTTGGGCACCTTGAGCGGGTCGCTGATGCCCCAGTCTGCCGCGCTGTTGACGACCATTTTTTCGGTGCCGTATTCCTGCAGCAACGCGACCATGCGCTGTTCCGACATCTTGGTATTGGGGTAGATCGAATGGCCGCGCCAGCAGTCACTGTCGAGCACCAGCGGCAAGGTCAGTTCGTTGAGGTGGTCGATGATTACCAGATGTTCGGCAATCCCCACTTCGCGGATCACGGCAAGGGTGCGTTTGGTGCCGCCAATTTTGTCGCGATGCGGCGTGTGCACCAGCACCGGCAGGTTGAATTGCTTGGCCAGCTCCAGTTGCGCGGCGAGGAAGCGGTCCTCTTCGGGAGTGATGTCGTCATAGCCGATTTCCCCCACCGCCACCACGCCATCCTTGACCAGATAACGCGGCAGAATCTCCAAAACCTCATTGGCAATCGACAGGTCATTGGCCTCCTTGGGGTTCAGGCCGATGGTGCAGAAGTGGTGGATGCCGAACATGCTCGCGCGAAAGCGTTCCCAACCCAGCAGCGTGTCGAAATAGTCGACGAAACTGCCCAGGCTGGTGCGCGCCTGGCCTTGCCAGAATGCCGGCTCGATCACCCCGGTGATGCCGGCGGCGGCCATGTTCTGGTAGTCGTCGGTGGTGCGGCTGACCATATGGATATGCGGATCGAAGTACTTGAGCATGGTGAATCCTCGTCAAGGGAAGGCGATGTGCATCAGTTCAGGTAGGCGTGCCATTCGGGTGGCAGGCTCAGGCCGCGCAGGCGCTGCAGTTGCGCCGGGCTGAGCAGGTCAAAGGCGATCGCTTTGGGTAAGCCTGGGGACACGGTGCGCGAGGCCGCGAGTTGTTCGTCGAGAAGGTCGAGGGCGAGCTGGTTGAGCGTCACGCTGTGATGGTGAGCAAGATTGACCAGACGCCCGATGTCGAGCCCCATGCCGAGTGTCTTGAGCACCAGCTGGTGAAAGGCGCGTTCCGGGTAATGACGTGATGGGTAGGCGGTGTCGAGGGCGAGGGCGGCAAACACCTGGGGGTTGCTGGTGCGCCCGGCCTGCAACGCCAGCTCCAGGCACAACCCGTCGCGGTCGAGCCAGTCGAGAGCGCTGAGCAGGGCGATTTTTTCCTGATCGTCGCCCCACAGGAACAGTTGGCGCAGCAGCGGCAGCTGTTGGTCTGCCGGGGTGTGTTCCAGCGCCTTGGCCACCACCAGCGCCCGCGCGGGTGCAACAACAGCGGCGGGCAGATGGCGTTTGCACTGGCCGCTCAGCAGCGCCGCAGTGGCGGCGTGCGGTTGCGCTTCAAGCTGTGCATGCGCCTGCAACCACCACTGCAATTGCGTGGCATCCAACTGTTGAGTGAGGCCCAAGCGAAAGTCGGCGAGGTTATCAGGGCGCATGTTCATGTCGGCTTGATCCAACGCTGAAAGTGGGGAAGCAGGAAAAACACCAGCACACACAACAGGCTGCCCAACGGCTGGTTGGCCACCGCCAGCACCAGTGCATCGAACAACGGCAACGCGGCTAAACCTGCACCGATAAACGCGCGCACCTGGCGCTGTTGCGGGTGAGCCAGGTGTTTCCAGTAATGCCAGCCCAACCAGCCCAGCCACAGCAGCAATACCGGCCAGAACCACAGGTTGCTGGAGTAGAGCGCCAGGGCCAGCGGGCTGAGCATCAACAGCAGTGGCAGGCGGCTGATCAGTTGGTTGCGATGCTCCTGGCGGGCCAGGTAGGTCAGGCCGCTGATGTACACGCCAAGCAAAATTGCGCACAGCCAGATCGGCTCCGACGGCACCGCCAGGCTGGCGGCGGCCGTGAGGTACAGCGCCGAGCGGCAGGCGCCCATCAACCACACGCTGTGGGCGTATTTTTTATGCAGCAGGTTGTAGCCAAAGATGCAGCCCACCAGCAGCACCACACCGCCCACTAGCCAATGCGGCGTGTCGATCAAACGGCTCAGGCCCAGCACGGCCGCTGCCGCGAGTACCAGCAGCAAGGTTGTGGCCAAACCGACTTGCTGGCGGTTGGCAAGTCCCAGGGTGATGGGGCGCGGGTTGTGGTGTTGCTCGTCCCAGTCGGCGTCGAGCAGGTCATTCAGGAACATCCCGGCCAGGTACAGCAGCGACAAGGTGATCAGCAGCAGCACCCACACCAGCGACGAGGGCGGCGCCAGGGCGCCGGCACTGCTGGCGAGCAGGGCGGCGGCCAGGGTGTTGGTCCACACCGTGGGCAGGTTGGACACGCGGCCGAGGGTCATCCAGGTTTTCATCGGGCTCATCGCGCGTAGCCCTCGGTGGCAGGCAGTGCCGGGCTGTTGTGGGCCGCCAGCCGTTGCAGCGCTGCGTGCATCTTCGCGCTGTCGATTGCATGCAGGTCCACCGACTGGCCGATGCGGGTGAGCATGGGGATAGACAGTTGCCCGCCCAAGTGCTGACGAAATTCCTCCAGGCCGAGCAACAGCGGCGAGCGGCCCTGGGCATCGGTCGCACTCAGTTCCGGCGGGCACAGGTTGAAGCCCAGGGTGTCCAGCAGGCTCATCACCCGTTCGGTCTCGGCATCGCTCAACAGGCCCAGTGCATTGGCATACAGCCCGTCCAGCGCCATGCCCACGGCGACGGCCTCACCATGGCGCAGCCGGTGGTGGCTAAGGTTTTCCAGCTTGTGCGCGGCCCAGTGCCCGTAGTCCAGCGGGCGACCGTTGCCGCGCTCGAACGGGTCACCGGCACCGGTGATATGCCCCAGGTGCAGCTCGGCGCAGCGGCGAATTGCGTAGCGGCTGGCCGCGTGGTCGAAGTGGGCGAGGGCGCTGGCGTTGGCTTCCATCCATTCGAAGAACGCGGCGTCCTTGATCAGCGCCACTTTCACCGCTTCAGCCAGCCCGGCGATCTGGTCGCGGCGGGTGAGGCTGGTGAGCAGCTGGAAGTCGTTGATCACCGCGTTGGCGGGGTAGAACGCGCCGAGCAGGTTCTTCTGGCCGAAGGCATTGATGCCGTTTTTCACGCCGATACCGGCATCGTTCTGGGCCAGCACGGTGCTGGGAATACGGATCAGCCGAATGCCCCGGTGAAAGGTCGCGCAGGCGTAACCCACCGCATCCAGCACCGCGCCGCCGCCCAGGGCCAGCACGTAGCAATGCCGGTCCAGGCCGTGTTGCAGCATGTCGCTGTACAGCTGCTGCAACACCTCTGAGGTCTTGCTCAGTTCACCGGCCGGCACCGCGATGGGCGTGGCGAGCAACTGCAGATCGGCATGGGCGGCGAAGTAGGCGTCGATCTGTTCGCGCAACGCAGGGGCGCTGTGCAGCAGTTGCTCATCGGCGAACACCATCACCGTGACGGGTGCACTGTGCTGGGTGATGAGTTGGTGGTGCAGGCACGGGTTGAGTGGGTCGAACAGGTGGTCGGTGAAGATCACCGGGTAGTCGTAAGTCACCTCGAACCGCCCGCGCAAAGGCTGGTCGACTTTGGGCTTGCGTTTGAGCAAGCTGCAGATCGCCACAAACGCCAGCGGCAACACCATGCTGGCCAGCACCGTAACCAGCAATGAATTCTGCTCGATCAGGAACGTGCCAATGGCCGTGTAAGCCAGCGCCAGGCCGGCATTGGCCAAGGTAGTGATCAGCAAAAAGGCCCGCAGTGGATAGCGCTGCATTCCGGCGGCCACCACCGAGGTTTCCGCCAGCACCGGCACACCACGCAGGCAGATCAACGACAGCGTGCCCAAGCGGTACCCCAACTGCCCGGGCGAGCGCTGATGCAAGCCAAGGCGGCCGGCCAGCAAACGAAAGTAGCCAGCGCCCAACGCATACCCCAACCCGGCACCCAGGCACAGCCCGATAAAGATCACCAGGTAACCGCCAACGCTGCCGAGCATGGCCACCGCCAGCAACGCCACCATGCTCGACGGCACCGGCAGCACCACGTCCAGCGCGAGCAGGGCGACCAGCAACAACGCCAGGTTGAACGCCTGGGCAGGCGTAGACGGTTGGTACAGGTTGAGGTGAATCAGGAAGTCTTGGATCTGTTGTTCAAACAACAGGAAGCTGGCAATCACCAGCACAGAAAAGCACACCAATGACAGCCAAAAATGTTCGGCTGGGCCCTTTTTCGTGAACGCACGATACCGCTGGCTGCGCTTCATCAAAGCATCCCTTTTGAGTGTTGAGACTTAAATTCCGTGTCTGTGCTTGCGCTGTTTTTAGAGCAATAAAACCCCTCACCTGGCGGGCAGGTTTTGTGCGTAATGGCTGATGGCTTTCACGGTATTCATGAACGTAGCCGGTTGTGGTTGTTTTGCAAGTTTGTGCGGAAGGGAGTTTGAAAAGGGCGTTTTAGAGGAGAAGGTTTAGCGGTGATTATTCAATATTTACAATTAGTTGTATGGCTTTTATGGCAGCGTCAAGAAGCTGTTGTTGATGACCGTCGCAAGTAACAAGTTGAGTTCAAAAACGCGAGGTTTGTTTGGTGAATTATTGCGGCTGGCTATAACAAGTTTATGCGCGCGTAGTTGTCGAGAACTATTCCGTTTAATGCAGCGGCCTCCAAATAACTCAAATACTCAGCAGGTCCATTGTGGGAGCGGGCTTGCTCGCGAAAGCGCAGTGTCAGTCAGCGCAGGTGTGGCTGACCCACCGCATTCGCGAGCAAGCCCGCTCCCACATTTTTTTACCGCGTTTAAGCCATTGCCTTGGCAGGTTTCAGGCACTCGATAGAGCGATCCACCGTGGTGCGGGCAAGCTCCAGCAAATGCCACACCGCCAGAATCTTCGCCCGTTCGGGGCTGGCAAGCATTTCACTGCAATTGAGCGTGGTGGCCGAAGCGCTGTCGAGCAGGCTGGCGGTGTAGAGCAAGGCGTCTTCAAAGCTCAGGTCTTCGATCACGCTGTGAACGCCGGGGGTGGGCAGGTAATGGTCGAGGGCGCGGTTGAAGGCGGCGCGGTCTTTGGCGCAATTGCGGGGTGGGTCGGGAACGACTTTTTTCATGGTGTAACTCCTATTGAACCAGAGAGCTACCACCAGCGCTGCTAAACGAGGGTGGTAGCTGTACGCGGGTTAGCAGACCGGTCAATAGGAAAACCAGCGCACCCGAAGGTGCCCCACGCACAGCCACCATAAACGCAGCGGTGAACCGTGTTCCTATTGAAGGCAGGCTGCTAAACCCGATCACTGATGAGCAGTGACGGATCGCAGACTAGCCATCGATTCCAACAGGCACAAGGCGGCAGGGATTGTCTAGGAAACGTCCTGCAATTAAAAGGGACACGCCTTGCTGGCCCTTTACAAACCATGTCGAAAGGCCACTGACTGATCAGCCACACGGAGCAGCGCCACAGATCCAATGTGGGAGCGGGCTTGCTCGCGAAAGCGTAGTGTCAGTCAGCACAGGTGTGGCTGACCCACCGCATTCGCGAGCAAGCCCGCTCCCACATTTTTGACTGCGTTTAAGCCATTGCCTTGGCGTGTTTCAGGCACTCGATTGAGCATGGCGGCCGACCCTTATGAGGTCCCATAGAGTTGGATTAGTCTATTCACTAATTCGATATACCTTTTTTGGGCCTCAATTTGTGACGTACCTTTTAGCTTGCTCCAGGCATCCCATTTAGCTATTGCTGGAAGATCAAGTAAGCTAGGCTTTGCAGAGTTATTTTCGCCCACTGTGGATTGTTTGTATAACCCATACAGTTCGTTAAGTTCATCGCTGGTCGGGCGATTTAATAATTTTTTGACCCCTTCCACTGCTGAGTCGAAATCTAGGTTGCTCATGGCGCCTCCAAGGTATTGAACCGGATTAGGTATGCGCTTCAAATAGTAAGTGCCAGGCGAAAACAATACGCCTGGTATAAATGACAGTTATCAATACCTGTTGGCTATAAACGCTACGCTCAATGGCGCTGTTTTATTCGCGCAACCTCGCCTCATCCCACAAACCGAAACCCACCCGACAATTTCTCCTTCAAATACCCCACCAACGCACTCACCGACTTCGGCACATGGGGTGAATACGGGCGTATCAAGTAGATCTCATCGGCAAATGCGCCTTTGAGCGTCCAGCCCTTAAGTACTTGCACCAACTGGCCGCTGGCCAGCGCCGCTTGGGCGCTGAAATCCGGGAGCAGGGCGATGCCCAGGTGGTTGAGCGCCGAGTCGCGCAGGGCTTCGCTGTTGTTGGTGGAAAAGCTGCCGGCGATGGGCACGGTGAGACGTTCGACTTTTTTGCCGCCGCGCTCGAATGTCCAGGCCGGCTGATCGGCGCCGCGTGGGTAGTAGAGGCAGTTGTGGGCGCTGAGGTCGGCAGGCTCGCGGGGTTCGCCGTGGCGGTGCAGGTAGTCCTGGGTGGCGACCAGCACCGAGCCGGTGTCGCACAACTTCCAGGCCACATGGGTCTCGGGCACCTGGAAGCCATGGCGCACCGCCAGGTCGTAACCTTCGGCTGCCAGTGAACTCAAGGCATCCGACACGTCCAGCTGTATGCGCACTTGCGGGTACAGCTGCAGGAATTGCGACAGATGCGGCACCAATTGCTGCCGCGCGAACGCCACCGGCGCGGTGAGGCGTACCAGCCCGCGAATCTCCCCGGCCGAGTCACGCACCGACGAGAAGCTGCGAGCGATATGTTCATAGGCGCTGCGCACTTCGCGGGTCAACGACAGCCCCGCATCGGTGAGCCGCACACTGCGCGTGGTGCGGGTGACCAGGCGGGTGCCAGTGGCTTTTTCCAGGTCCGAGATGCGCTGGCTGACGGCCGACTTGCTCACCCCCAGGCGCGCGGCGGCAGCGGTGTAGGTGCCTTGCTCTTCGAGCACCGACAACCAGTGAATATGGGTCCACAGCCCTTCGATCTCGGATTTTTCCATGACGCTATTGTTCGCTCATAAGGACAATAAGTTCTGGATTCTGCTCTGGTTTGGAACAAACTGAAAGCCTATCGTGTGCCTCAACGCTACCCACCTGGGATCACCTGCCATGACCAGCACGATCGAGCACTACATCAACGACCAGCGCGTGAGCCGCGATGATCGCTATCAAGACGTCTACAACCCAGCCACCGGCGCAATCACCGGCCGCGTCGCCCTGGCCAGCCGCCAGACCGTCGGTGAAGCCGTCGCCGCTGCCCAGGCCGCGTTCGCCGGTTGGGCCGACACACCGCCAATCCGCCGCGCCCGCGTATTGTTCGAATACCTGCACCTGCTGCGCGAACGCAAGGACGACCTGGCGCGCATCATCGTCGCCGAGCACGGCAAAGTCTTCACCGATGCCCAGGGCGAAGTCGACCGTGGCATCGATATTCTGGAGTTCGCCTGCGGCATTCCCAACCTGCTCAAGGGCGAGCATTCCGACCAGGTTTCCCGTGGCATGGACAACTGGACGATGCGCCAACCCTTGGGTGTTGTAGCGGGCGTCACGCCGTTCAACTTCCCGGTGATGGTGCCGATGTGGATGTACCCGATTGCCATTGCGGCAGGCAACACCTTTATCCTCAAGCCAAGCCCGACCGACCCGAGCGCCTCGCTGTTCATGGCCGAGTTGCTGCGTGAAGCCGGCCTGCCCAAAGGCGTGTTCAACGTGGTGCAGGGCGACAAGGAATCGGTGGATGCACTGCTCGAACACCCGGACGTCAAGGCCATGAGCTTCGTCGGCTCCACGCCGATTGCGCAATATATCTACGAGACCGGCGCGCGCAACGGCAAGCGCGTACAAGGCCTCGGCGGCGCGAAAAACCACATGGTGGTGATGCCCGACGCCGATATCGAAAAAACCGTGGATGCGCTGATGGGCGCCGCCTACGGCAGTGCCGGCGAGCGTTGCATGGCGATTTCCGTCGCCGTGTTGGTCGGTGATGTGGGTGACAAAGTCATCGCTTCCTTGACCGAGCGCGCCAAGCAATTGCGCATCACCGACGGCCGCGATTTGAAGGCTGAAATGGGCCCGATCGTGTCCCGCGCCGCATTGGAACGCATCAGCGGCTACATCGAACAAGGCGTGCAAGCCGGCGCAAAACTGCTGCTTGATGGGCGTGACTACGTGCCGACCGAGGCAGGTTTGGAAAATGGTTTCTGGCTCGGCGCGACATTGTTTGACCACGTGACGCAAGACATGAGCATCTACCGCGAAGAAATCTTCGGCCCGGTGCTGGCCTGCGTGCGAGTGAATGACTTTGCCGAGGCGATCAAGCTGGTCAACGACCACGAGTTCGGCAACGGCGTCAGCTGCTTTACCCGCGACGGCAACATCGCCCGCGAATTCGCCCGGCGCATCGAAGTGGGCATGGTCGGCATCAACGTGCCGATTCCGGTGCCGATGGCCTGGCACGGCTTTGGTGGCTGGAAGAAAAGTCTGTTTGGCGACATGCATGCCTACGGCACGGAAGGCGTGCGTTTTTACACCAAGCAGAAGTCGATCATGCAGCGCTGGTCGGAGAGCATCGAGCAGGGCGCGGAGTTTGCGATGCCGGTGTCCAAGTAACTTAAATACACTGCAGGTCAATTGTGGGAGCTGGCTTGCCTGCGATAGCGATATCAGTACCAGATGTTCTGGCTGATACACCGCCATCGCTGGCAAGCCAGCTCCCACTTTTTTTACCGCGTTTAAGCCATAGCCCTGGCGGGCTTCAGGCACTCAATGGAGCGATCCACCGTAGTCCTCGCCAGCTCGAGCAAATGCCACACCGCCAGAATCTTCGCCCGTTCGGGGCTGGCGAGCATTTCACTGCAATTGAGCGTGGTGGCCGAAGCGCTGTCGAGCAGGCTGGCGGTGTAGAGCAAGGCGTCTTCAAAGCTCAGGTCTTCGATAACGCTGTGAACGCCTGGGGTGGGTAGGTAATGGTCTAGGGCGCGGTTGAAGGCGGCGCGGTCTTTGGCGGAGTTGTTGGGTGGGTCGGGGACAACTTTTTTCATCGTTTAGTACCTGTCTGATCAAGGAGCCGACACGCTTCGCGACTAAACTAGGGTGGCGGCTGTACGCAGGTTAGTCGACCGGTCAGAACAGGAACCCGGCGCGCCCGAAGGCGCCCTGCGCACAGCCACCATAAACTTCGGAGGACGATGCGCCTGTTCTGAAGCCGGGCGACTAAACCCGATCACTGATGAGCAGTGACGGATCGCAGACTAGCCATCGATTCCAACAGGCACAAGGCGGCAGGGATTGTCTAGGAAACGTCCTGCAATTAAAAGGGACGCGTCTTGCTGGCCCTTTACAAACCATGTCGCAAGGCCAGCAATGCCACAAAAAAATGATGGGTCATGAGACGGACGCTTCCGGTCAGATGCAGCCCAGTTTTTCTATATCGTCAGTTCTACCGTCTTTTACCGCCGCCATACATTCCTTGGTTTTTCTTTTTTGAATTTCTGCTGTCAACTCTGCTTGCAGGGCCGCAACTTGTTTGTCGTCATTACTTTTGAAACTGGTGAAAACTTTGCCTACGGCTTCAAAGTAAGCCCCCACAATGGTGGCGGGCAAAGAAAATAAAGATACCAGCTCGCTGTCTGACTTTTGAGCGAATTTGGTCGGGATTCCATCCTCAAATGTGAAGTCAGCCTTACTGCTGGAAAACAGGGTTTTCGAGATGGGCAGGAAATAGACGGGCGACTCTGAAGGCGAGGTGACTATCTGTGAAGCGTTCAGGTCCTCCGAACGAGTGGCGGAAATCAGATAGGCAATTTCCTGTTTGTAGAAAATGCCGGAGTTTCCTTTTTTATTGTCTTCATTTCTTTTTGTGCTGGTGTCTTTGGTTGCGTTGTCATAGCGCTTGGCGGTGACTGTGACGCCACAAGGGGAGACGCTCTGATTAACCAGTTGCGTAAATTTGTATACGAATACATGGGAGCCTTTGGTGCATTCTGGCGCCGTGAGGTTATTTGCCAAAGGCCGCACGGTGCCGACGGCAGAGCCCAAGGCTTTGAAGATCTCAGACACTTGGGCCGTCGTTTCGGAGGTCGCACTTTTCAACAGGCCTGCTGAGTTGGTGCCAATATTGATGTCATTGTTTGCCAACAACGCTTTTTGAAAGCTCAACGAATATTTTACGGAGCGGTCTGCATAGGCGGTGCTAGTGCCGATTGTCACAGAGGTCAGTTTGTTCTCGTCCCCTATAGCGATGCTGACAATGAGGTCTTTCATCGGCATGTAATAGATCAAGCCGTCCAAGTCGTCTGGCGCTGGGTCGGGTATTGATTTTACGCCTGAACACGCCGATATCAGCGCAATTAAACCGGCAAGGACAATGGGCTTTTTCATCGGCGTTTCCTCGGCTGACATAGGGAGATGTCGAGGAATGCAGGGTGTGTGTCACACACCACTCTGGACAAGCAGAACGCTAGTCGTGCTTATGCCACCTGTCCAGCCGCTGGCGTTGATTAGGGCAGCGCTCACCGCCGCCCCGCCCGCGTACTCACATCCACCCACACCGCCAGCACCAGAATGCTGCCCTTCACAATCATCTGCCAATAGCTGTCCACATCCAGCATCGACATGCCGTTATCCAGGCTGGTAATCACCAGCGCCCCGAGCAACGCGCCATACACCGTGCCTGAGCCGCCGCGCATGGAGGTGCCGCCGATAAAACACGCGGCAATCGCATCCAGTTCGCCCATACTGCCCGCCGACGGTGAGCCGGCAGCCAGGCGCGCGGTGTTGACCAGGCCGGCGAGGGCGCACATCACGCCCATGATGCCGAAGATCCACAGTTTTACCGCCTGCACATTGATGCCTGACAGGCGGGTGGCTTCCATATTGCTGCCCACTGCGTACACGCGGCGGCCGAACACGGTCTGGCTGGTGACGTAGCTGAACACGCCGAGCAGCACCAGCAACAGCAGCACCGGAACGGGGATGCCGTCGTAACTGTTGAGGGTGGTGACGAAGCCGGCCAGCACGGCGCCGATCACAGCCACGCGCAACAGGTCACGCACCAACGAATGCGCTGCCAGGCCATGCAGCGCGCGATTGCGCCGTTGCTTCCAGGTCAGGAACAGGGTCAAGGCAAACAGCAACACGCCCAGCCCCACGCCCACCGAATGCGGCAAATACCCCTGGCCCACGTACACCAGCGACGGCGACACCGGCGCAATCGTGGTGCCGCCGGTAATCCCCAGCAAAATCCCGCGAAACGCCAACATGCCGCCCAGGCCGACAATGAACGAGGGGATGCGCAGGTAGGCGGTCATGTAGCCGTTGGCCAGGCCGATCATCAAGCCGCACAGCGCCACCAGGCTCAGGTTGGCGAGCAGCGGAATGTGGTAGACCACGTCCAGAATCGCCGCCAGCCCGCCCAACAGACCCAGCAGTGAACCCACCGACAAATCGATCTCGCCGCTGATGATCACCAGCACCATGCCGCACGCCAGAATCCCGGTGATCGACATCTGCCGCAGCAGGTTGGACAGGTTGCGCGGCGTGAGAAAACCGCCCTCGGTCTGCCAGCTGAAAAATATCCAGATGATTGCCACGGCGATCACCAGGGCGAGCATTTTGTAGCGGGTAAAAAGGTGTTTGACCTGATTCATCTACGCGGTTTTCCCATTCTTATTGTGTTGGCTGAGCGCGGCGGCGAGCACCTGTTCCTGGGTGAGCCCTTCATTGATGAAATCGCCGCGCAACTGGCCGTCGCCAATCACCAGCACGCGGTTGGAAACCCCCAGCACTTCGGCCAGTTCCGAAGAGACCATGATGATCGACACGCCCTCGGCGGCCAGCGCGCCCATCAGTTTGTAGATCTCATACTTGGCGCCCACATCCACGCCGCGTGTGGGCTCGTCGAGGATCAGCACACGGGGCTTGGCCATCAGCATTTTTGCCAGCACGGCCTTTTGCTGGTTGCCGCCGGACAGGCTGGTGATCGGCAAAAACGGGCTGGCGGTCTTGAGGTGCAGGCGCGCGATTTGCTGGTCGATGCTGCCCAGTTCGGCTTCGGCGTCGATGCGGGTCATATGCGCATAGCGGTCGAGCACCGCCAGGGTGATGTTCTGGCCCACCCCGAAGTCGGGAATGATGCCTTGGCGCTTGCGGTCTTCGGGCACCATGCACAGCCCGGCACGGATCGATTTGAGTGGCGTGCGCGTGTCGATCAGTTGCCCGTCCAGCCACACCTCGGCGCTGTAGCGGCCGGGGTAGGCGCCGAACAGGGCCGACACCAGTTCCGTGCGCCCGGCACCCACCAGCCCGGCAATGCCGAGAATTTCCCCGCGCTTGAGCACGAAGGACACATCATCCACGCGTTTGCGTTTGGGGTTGTCGACGTCATAGCAGGTGACGTTGCGCGCTTCGAAAATCACCTCGCCGACGGCATGGGGCTCGGTGGGGTAGAGGTTGCTCATCTCGCGGCCGACCATCTGCGTGATGATCTGTGCAATATCCATGTCGGCCATGGCCGTGGTCGCGATGTGCTTGCCGTCGCGAATCACCGCGATGGTGTCGCACACGGCGGCCACTTCATCGAGCTTGTGGGAGATGTACACGCAGGCCACGCCCTTGGCCTTGAGGCCTCGGATAATGTCGAGCAGCACCTCGATTTCCGAACGGGTCAGGGCCGAGGAGGGCTCGTCGAGAATCAACAGGCGCGCCTGTTTGTTCAGGGCTTTGGCGATTTCCACCAACTGTTGATAGCCGCCGCCGTACTGCGACACCGGCAGCGCCACGTTCATGTCCGGCACCTTGAGTTCGCGCATCAGCGCTTCGGCGCGCTGCAGCATGGCCGGGTAGTTCATGCGCCCGCCGGGCAAGGTCAGTTCGTGGCCCATGAAGATGTTCTCGGCCACCGACAAGTCCGGCACCAGGGTCAGCTCCTGATGAATGATGACAATGCCGGCGGCCTCGGTTTCACTGATCGAGTGGGCCTTGAGTGGCTGCCCGTCCCAGAGGATTTCACCGTCCCAGGTGCCATAGGGGTAGACCGCCGACAGCACCTTCATCAAGGTGGATTTGCCGGCACCGTTTTCACCGCACAGGCCGACGCATTCCCCCGGCCGCACCTTGATATCGATGCCGTTCAGGGCGTTGACGCCGCCAAAGCTTTTGACGATGCCGTTCATTTGCAGCAAGTAGTCGGCCATGGCGGTCACTGCCCGGCAATCTGCTCTTTGGTATAGAAACCGTCCTTCTCCAGCAGGTCGATATTGGCCTTGGTCAGCGGGGTTGGCGTAAGCAGGATGGTGTCGACCTTTTTGCTGCCATTGTCGTATTGCGAGCTGTAGGTGGGTTTTTCATTACGCGCCAGCTGCACCGAGAGCTTGGCGGCTTCGGTGGCGATCAGCTTGAGTGGCTTGTACACGGTCATGGTCTGGGTGCCGTCGATCACGCGCTTGATGGCCGCAAGGTCAGCGTCCTGGCCGGAGATCGGCACCTTGCCCGCCAGCTTCTGCGCGGCCAGGGCCTGGATCGCGCCGCCGGCGGTGGCATCGTTGGAGGCCACAATCGCGTCGATCTTGTTGTTATTTCGGGTCAGGGCGTTTTCGACGATGCTCAGGGCTTCGGTGGGGTTCCATTCCTTGACCCACTGCTGGCCGACAATCTTGATGTCGCCCTTGTCGATGGCCGGTTGCAGTACCTTCATCTGCCCTTCGCGCAGCACCTTGGCGTTGTTGTCGGTAGGCGCGCCGCCGAGCAAAAAGTAATTGCCCTTGGGCGCCGCTTGCAGCACGCCGTTGGCCTGCATTTCGCCGACTTTTTCGTTATCGAAGGAGATATAGGCGTCAATGTCGGCGTTGAGGATCAGGCGGTCATAGGACACCACCTTGATTCCGGCCTTCTTGGCCTCGGCGACAGCGTTGGTCAGCACGGTGGCGTTGAACGGCACGATGACGATCACGTCAACACCGCGAGAGATGAGGTTTTCGATCTGCGAGATTTGCTTCTGCTCGTTGGCATCGGCCGATTGCACGAACACTTTGGCGTCGAGCTTTTCGGCGGCGGCGACAAAGTAATCGCGGTCGCGGGACCAGCGCTCCAGGCGCAGGTCATCGATGGAAAAACCGATTTTCGGGTGGGCGGAGTCGGCCATCACCGGCAGGGCGAGCAGGGCCAGGGCAGAAGCGAGCAGGGTGCGTTTGAATGCTTTCATGGTGGTGCGTCCTTTTATTGTTGTTGGAAAGACACAGCGTGATGCGGGTAGAACTGTAGAGCGTCTCTCGACGCCCCGGGCACAGATTTGTCGTGCAAATGTCACCGATAGATAAACCGATTGACCACGCCTTCGAGCATCTCCTGGCGACCACTCACCGCCTGTGGGTTCAGGGCTTGGGCAAAGGCATGTTCAGCCAGTGACTCCAGGCTGAACTCACCGGCCAGCACCGCCTGGCCCAGGGGTTGCTGCCAGCCGGCATAGCGCTGGTCCTTGAACTGCTGCAAGCGGTCGTTCTGCACCATGGCAGCAGCGCGCTCCAGGGACAGGGCGAGCACATCCATGGCCGCGACATGCCCATGGAACAGGTCAATCTCATCCAGGCTCTGGCGGCGCACTTTGGAGTCAAAGTTGTAGCCGCCGTTCTTGAAGCCCCCAGCCTTAAGGATTTCATAGGTGGCCAGGGTCATCTCCTCGACACTGTTGGGGAACTGGTCGGTGTCCCAGCCGTTCTGCGGGTCGCCACGGTTGGCGTCGATGCTGCCAAAAATTCCGAGGGACACGGCGGTGGCAATTTCATGGTGAAAACTGTGCCCGGCCAAGGTGGCGTGGTTGGCCTCGATGTTCACTTTGATCTCGTGCTCCAGGCCGAACTCATGCAGGAAACCGAACACCGTGGCGCTGTCGTAATCGTATTGGTGTTTGGTCGGCTCCTGGGGCTTGGGTTCGATCAGCAAATCGCCCTTAAAGCCGATCTTGTACTTGTGCTCTACCACCATGCGCATAAAGCGCCCGAGCTGTTCGCGCTCGCGCTTGAGGTCGGTGTTCAGCAAGGTTTCATAGCCTTCGCGACCGCCCCACAGTACATAGTTGGCGCCCTTGAGGCGTTGCGTGGCGTTCATCGCGCTGAACACCTGGGCGGCGGCGTAGGCAAACACCTCCGGGTCCGGGTTGCTGGCGGCGCCAGCGGCAAAACGCGGGTGGCTGAAACAGTTGGCGGTGCCCCACAGCAACTGGATGCCGGTCTGTTCCTGGTGGCGCTCAAGGTGGTCGACCATCTGGGCAAAGTGGTTGCGGTATTCCTTGAGCGAACTGCCTTCGGGCGCCACATCGGTGTCGTGAAAGCTGTAGTAATCAATGCCCAGCTTGGAGAAAAACTCGAACGCTGCTTCCGCCTTGCCGATGGCCACGTCCATCGGCTCACCGCTGCGTTGCCACGGGCGTTTGAAGGTGCCCATGCCGAACATGTCCGCCCCCGGCCACACGAAGGTGTGCCAGTAGCAGGCGGCCATGCGCAGGTGTTCACGCATGGGCTTGCCGAGGATCAGCTTGTTGGCATCGTAATGACGAAAGGCGAGGGGGGCGTCGCTGTCGGGGCCTTCGAAGCGAACCTTCTCGACACCTGGGAAGTACGGCATGGCGTTTTCCTTATTGTTCTTGGCGGTGCCCCGATACTAGCAACGGCCTGTGGCTCGAAGATTATGAAAGTCACCAAGCCATGGTGCGATTTTGAGTAGAGAGGGCTAGGCTGTCACGACCGGCTCAAGGACAAAAACAATGAAAACCCTACCGCCCGTGCACCGCATCGCCCTGTTGTTCAACGGCAGCAAAATCTATGACCGCGGCATCATCAGCGGCATCGGCAATTACTTGAGCAGTACCCGTGCGTCCTGGGATTTGTTCCTGGAAGAAGATTTTCTGTGCCGGCTAAGAGGCATCGAACGCTGGCAGGGCGACGGCATCATCGCCGACTTCGATGACCCGCTGATCGGCGAGGCGCTGGCCGATATTCATTTGCCGGTGGTGGCGGTGGGTGGCTCTTACGAGGATGCGCGAGCCTATCCCAAAGGCATTCCGTATGTGGCCACGGACAACTACGCGTTGATCAAACTGGCTTATGAACACTTGATTGAGGCGGGGCTGACCCGCTTTGCCTGTTTCAGCCTGCCCGAAGCCCAGGCCAACCGCTGGGCGCAGGAGCGCGAGAAAGCCTTTCGCCGCCTGATGCAACGCGATGGTTTGCAGGTTGAGGTGTACCGTGGGCTGGGCACCAGCGCGCCGCTGTGGGACAGCGCGGTGGAGCAGCAGATTGCCTGGCTGCAAGCCTTGCCCAAGCCCATCGGTATCATCGCCGTCACCGATGCCCGCGCCCGGCAATTGCTGCAAGCCTGCCTGACCGCCGGCATCGCCGTGCCGGAACAGGTCGCGTTGATCGGCATCGACAACGACCCGCTGACCCGCACCCTCACGCGGGTGCCGCTCAGCTCGGTGATCCAGGGCACCGAGACCATGGGCCGCACCGCCGCCGCGCTGCTGCACCAAATGTTGCACGGCAAACCCTGCGCGGGCACGCAGATCCTGGTGCCGCCGGATGCAATCAATGTGCAAGCCTCGAGCCTGCATCAACCGTTGGGCAATCCCTATGTGATGCAGGCGTTGCTGTTTATTCGCCAATACGCCTGCCAGGGCATCAAGACCGCGCAGGTGGCGGCGTATGTGGGTGTGTCGCGCTCATCCCTGGAGTCGCACTTTCGCAAGGTGCGTGGGTGCAGCGTGCATGACGAAATCCTGCGCTTCAAACTCGCGGCGGCGGCCAAGGGCCTGGAGGACCAGGCGTTGGCGATCGCCGACGTTGCTCACAATTGCGGCTTTAAATCGGCGCAGTACCTGCACACGGTGTTTCGGCGAGAGTTTGGCTGTACGCCGCGTGAGTACCAGCACGGCGTGAGTACATCGTAGAGCAATCTGTTTTTAACGCGCCCTTGAGTGTCCAGCCCTTGAGCACTTGCATCAACTTGCCGCTGGCCAGCGCCGCCTGTGCGCTGAAGTCCGGGAGCCGGGCGATGCCCAGGTGGTTGAGCGCCGAGTTGCGCAGGTCTTCGCTGTTGTAATGCCCATGCCTGGGCTTGATAAACACCAGGTTACAAATGCCGCTGCTGTTGAAGGAACGCATTGACTCGGCTGTACGACTTACGTGGTTACCGGTGTAGGTATTTTGTGTACTTGCTGTGCGAAGAAATACACCGGTATATGCCGCCCTCTAACGTGCACGATGTACAAGAAGCGTCCGGTACCTGGCCCGGGCGTATATGGCCAACTGCAGGGGGCTTATCAAGAGCAACAGCCTGAAAACTAAGTCGATCATGAATATACGCCCATCTCTGCTGTCGCAACCTTCCATCCCTGGCCATCCAACACCTGCTGAACACAGTCGTGCGCCTCGGGCAATTCGCGATTCGTCGTCACCAGAAAACATGCTCGATGACGCGCCGAGCGGTACAGAAGATAAAAAACCGGGTCTTGGACAAAAGCCGATTCAAGCCCCGGCCCCTAATCATGAATTTGATTTCGCCAAGGAGGTGATTTATGGATCCGTCACCGACTCCCCGCCTGCGGCGAGCGACAAGCCAGAGGAACTGCTAAAGCAAATCGATGCCTACGCCGGCCGTGTGGTCACGCAAATCAAGAACATAGAAAGTGATGAGGAAGGCGAAAGCAATATCAGGTTCCAGCAGACTCGTCCGTTCCTGCAGCCTGGCGGCTACTTCAGCGCTGGGCTAATGGCGGCAGGGTACGACCCGCATGAAAAAATCACCGTGACGTTCAGGGCCTACACAAAAGAGCTTAATGGGGTCACTCACAAGACCGATGAATACACGCGCACCTACTCTGCCTGGGAAATTGCAGCCGGTGCCCTTAAGCATGACCGGCCACCGAGCGGCGGCCTGATTGATCAACAAAGTGTGACATTCAAGCAAGAAGACAAGAACAAAATCAACAATCTGGAACTGATGGGTAAGTACCTCCAGCATCATTGGAAGGACGACATATTCAAGCGCATGCACGACAAATCGGGGGCCTTGGCGAAGCGCTCGGGCAAAGCCGATGCCTATGTTGTGCGGGGCGTATTAGACGGTTTGCGTAACGACAAGTCGGCCTATGAAAAGCTCGACCCTGCGGACCGATCGGCGATCGAGCGCACGCTGGATAAGGGCGGCAATGTCATTATTCCAAATATATACGGCTATCCACTGGCCGGGTATGCATTTATCCCGCATGTGAACTATAACGGCCATCATGATCCCAGGCCCAATAAAGGCCTGATGATTGATTTGAAGAGCGGCACGGTCACTAAAATACACGGCGATGAGGATTTTGCCCGCTGGGCAAAGAAAAACCACAATGAGTTGCAGAGCAGGTTTAACGCCAAGGATAAGCAAGGTGGCCTGGATGCTCATAAACCCAAGGCGGTCGATGTACTCGATAATTTGATTATCGGTAACTATGCGACCTACCTGGGACGTAAACATGGGATTGCAGAAAGAAATGTGCCGGTATGGGAGACATTTAATTACACGCAGTCGCGAGGTGCTGATCATGCGTTAAAGTTCGGCAACCTTGATTCCGGTATTGTCGGTGCCTATCAGGCGTTGAACCTCAAGAATACAAAAGACGATGACCAGACCCAAGTGTTTGGCTCCTCACAGCAGTCCTGGAAGTCTGTGAAAGAGCTTTGGGGAAATACCTTCGGTTACGTGCCCATCGTCGGCAATGCCGGTAGTGTGGTGTTTGGCATCCATGATGCCTCGCATGGCATGACCGCCGAAGATCGCGTGGGCGGTACTGCCGCCGCAGTGATCTCCGGCCTGCAGTTGCTGCACGAACTTGCACCCTCGGCGGCGGAGGCAGGGCTGGGTGAGCCGCCCGCAGCCAATGGGTTCTCCTCGTCTAAACCTTACAGCTGGCGCTACAGTGCACAGACCAACGAGTTCGAGTTTGTGCGAACACCCAAGGTTTCGAGTGAGACTGATGCGGCGTCGGCGGCAAACAACCCAGAACCCGCGAATAAACCACCGGTTGCCAACGACAACCTTCCTCAAGTCCTCGGCCCTCGGCAAGCGGGGTCCATCAGTGAGCACGCGGTGCCCAATGGTGAGCAACTGATTAAACATGCTACGCGCAATACGAAGGGCGTTTATCAAGTCAAGGATGAAACAGGCGGCTTCAACCGGTTGTTTATCCGTTATGCCGATGCAACAGGTGTGCCTAAGGTTTACGAGATCTTGGGCACCTTCAAGCCGAACGACGAGTATGCGCAGATCATTAATCCTGATACGCGTAAGCCGGTAATGACGGTTTACCCTGACGGAAAGGGTGATTGGGGGCGTGTCGCAATCAACGGAGGGGTAGAACCGGATACATCAGAACCAGCATTTACACCTGTTCGCCTGAAGGAACGTATTGCAGGTACGACACTTCAAAGGCCGGCCACGTCTGATCAAATACTGCAACTTGATAAACGCGCCAATGGCACCTATAGCCTCAGAACGCAAAACCCTAACAACTCCAAGCCCTTTATGATGGACGGAGCGTATGCATTTGTCGTGCGTGCCGATGAGCCGGACAAGGTATACCTGGGTTCTATGAACAAAGGCCTCACGCCAGAGGGCAAGCCTTATCCCTACAGTGTTCACACTAATCCCGAATTAGTGGAAGGGCATTCGGCATTGACCAGCGGTCTGCAGTCTATCAAGGGCGGTTCCACCGATGTGCTGTATGCCGGTACTGTTTATATCAAGAACGGTAAGCCGGAGTTTTGGACGAATTCGAGTGGTCATTACCAACCGCCCGCCGAATTACACGACACCAATCTCAGCCCCGCCGTTAAACAAATACTGCCAGTCGAAAAATTTGTGAAGGACGGCAAGCTGACGGACGAGCAACAAAAGGCCTGGCACGACAGTACGCATATGACTGAGAGTGAAAAGGCGATAGATGACGAATGGTTTCGCGACGACTTCGCGAATAAAAATAACGAAATCAGCGATAGCGACATCAGCGACGATGATTGAAAGACCTTAGTCATACACCTGCACAAATGTCGCTGTTCGACCCTCCCCATGCCGGGCATGGGGAGGGGTTAGTCACGGCATGACGGGCATGGTCAGCGCACCGTCAACAGCGCCATTAGAAGGTTGCTTTCACCTGCAGCCCGAGCACCAGCGCGTTATCGATGCTTTCACCGGAAAACGCCCCCGGCTCAATGATGTATTGCACATCCGGGCGCAGCGTCAGCCACGGCGTGGCCTGGTAGCCATAACTGAGTTCGATCAATTGCTCGGCATTGTTCAGGTTGGGGTAGTCCGCCCCGGCATTGAACGCCGCCAACTCCTGCACGTCACGGCTGCGTGGGTTCGGCACCGCGCGGCCATAACCCAAGGCAAGTGTGTCGCGTGGGCGGCCTTCAAACGGCTTGTACAGCACCACGCCTGCGCCGTACCACTTGCTGAACGGCGAGGCAGCTTCGCTGGCCGCCGAGTATTGGCTGAACGCGTGCAGCACGCGGCCTGCGGATGTGCTGGAAGCCCAGACGGCCTGGTCGATCAGCAGGTAGTGACCGCCGCGACCGTTGACGTCTTTGTTGCTGCCAATGCGCTTCACATTGGAGCTGTCGTAGTAATAACCCAGCTTGTACTCACCCGGCAGCGTGCCCGCGTGTTTGTACACCAGCTCGATCGGCACCACGGTGCCGGTGGTGCGTTTGGGGTCCAGGCGCCAGGCGCGGCTGGAGTTGCCGTTGCTGTCGGGGTCGACATTAAATGCCGCCACGCGCAGTTGCCAGTTTGGCGAAAAGTCGTATTTCACCCGCGCACCCAGGCGTGCATTCGGGTAGTTGGTCCAGCCGCTGCCGCCGGACATGTTCAGCGGGTGCCCGCAGAAACCGGCGTTCATGAAGTTGCACAGGATGCCGCTGTCGAGGCCACCGAGGTCATTGCCCATCGCCATGTAACCGAGCTTGATGTTCAGCGCGGGGGTGAACAGCGTGCGCTCGTAGCTCAGCTCGGTGAGGCGGGTGTAGAGGCCGCCATAGTTCTCCTGGATCGGCAGTCGGTTGCCCACCAGGTCTTCGGAGGCGCTGTTGCCGCGCCGGTCATTGATGGTCAGTTGAATGCGGTCGCCATTGGTCAAGCCGTAGAGCTTGCCGAGGTCGAACTGCACACCCAGCTTGATGTTCTGCGAGTAGCGCGCCGAGCGGTGTTGGCCGCCGTCGGCGTTGTAGGCGGTCTCGCCGCTGTAGTCGCCGGTGAAGCGGATACCTTGCTCGTCAAGTTCACGGCGCAGGCCGCCCCAGTCGCCGGTCAGGGTAGTGTCGTCGGCTTGCACGGGCAGGGCGGCAGCAAAGGCCAGGCCCAGCACCAGGCGGCCGAAGGGCATAGGAGAAGTGAGGGTCATGCGGGGTCTTCCAAGCTGCATGTACACAAAGGAGCGCGCGGTGCGGGAGCACCGCGCGAACAGAGGGTTACGGCAGGGCGTAGGCGATCACGTAGTCACCGCGATCAGTGGACTGGCGTGCACCGCCAGCGGTGATGACGATGTACTGCTTGCCGGTTTTAGGCGACACATAGGTCATCGGGCCGCCCTGGCTGCCCACTGGCAGGCGGGCTTTCCAGACTTCATCACCGTTGCCGCTGTTGAAGGCGCGCAGGTAGAAGTCCTGGGTGCCGGCGATAAAGATCAGCCCGCCCTGGGTCGACAAGGTGCCGCCCAGCGTCGGCAGGCCGACCTTGATCGGCAGGTGCATGCGGATGCCCAGCGGGCCGGTGTCCTCAACAGTGCCGACCGGCACTTGCCAGGCGATCTGCTGAGTCTTCATGTCGATGGCAGTCAGGGTGCCGAACGGCGGCGCCTGGCACGGAATGCCGGCCACCGACAGGAAGCGGTTTTTGTTCACCGCATACGGCGTGCCCTTGAGCGGCACGGCGCCCATGCCGGTATTCAGCGCTTCGCCACCGGAGGCGGCCTGGGCCTTGTTCTGCGACGGCACCATCTGGATCCACAGGCCCAGGCGCATGTCATTGACGAAGATAAAACCGTGCACCGGGTCGGTGGAAATACTGCCCCAGTTCATGCCGCCCAAAGAGCCCGGGAAGCTCAGCGATTTATCCGTGCCCGGCGCGGTGTACAAGCCTTCGTAGCGCATGCCTTTGAAGTCGATGCGGCACAGCAATTGGTCGAACGGCGTAGCGCCCCACATGTCCGATTCGGTCAGCGTCTGCGCGCCGATCTGTGGCATGCCCACCGATTTAGGCTGGGTCGGCGAATAAGGCTCGTTGGGAATGTTGGCGGCCTTGACCGGTACTTCCTTCACGTCGGTCAGCGGCTTGCCGGTGGCGCGGTCGAGCACATAGATTTGCCCGGCCTTGGTGCCGATCACCAGCGCCGGTACGGCCTTGTCGCTGCCTGGTGGGGTGAAGTCGATCAGGCTCGGCTGCATCGGCAGGTCGAAGTCCCACAGGTCATTGTGGACGGTCTGGTACACCCACTTTTCTGCGCCGGTGGAGGCGTCCAGCGCCAGCACCGAAGCACCGTATTTGTGGTTCAGTTGGGTCCGTTCAACGCCGTAGATGTCGGTGGACGAACTGCCCATCGGCAGGAAAACCGTGTTCATCAGCGGGTCATAAGACATCGGCGCCCAGCTGTTCGGCGTGCTGCGCACATAAGTGCTGCCGGCTGCCGGGGCTTGTTTGTCTTCGGGGTTGCCCGGGTCGAACGCCCAGCGCATCTGCCCGCTGATCACGTCGAAGCCGCGGATCACACCGCCGGGCATATCGGTTTGCACGTTATCCGCCACGCGGCCGCCGACCACCACGGTGGTGCCGGCGATCAAGGGTGCCGAGGACAGCTGGTAGTAGCTGTCGGGTACATTGCCCAGGCCGGCCTTGAGGTCCACCTGGCCGTGGGTACCGAAGTCTTCGCAGAATTTGCCGGTATCGGCATCCACCGCGATCAGGCGCGCATCAATGGTGTTGGTCAGCAAACGGCGTTGGCATTGCGCCCCGGCCGGTACGCTGGCGGCAATGATCGGCGAGCTGTTGGGTTGGGTTGGCTGGGCAAGCGGCGCGGTGGCGTCGAAATACGCCATGCCACGGCAACGCTGCCAGACTGCCGACTTGGCGTTAACTTCGTTTTTCCACAGCTCTTTGCCGGTGTCGGCATCCAGGGCGATCAGGTTGTTGTGCGGGGTGCAGATAAACACCTTGTTGCCGATCTGCAGGGGCGTCAGTTGGTCCTCGGCGCCGTTGCCATCGCTGATCGCCACGTCGCCGGTGTGGTAGGTCCACGCCACTTTGAGTTTATTGACGGTGTCGCGGTTGATCTGGTCCAGCGCCGCAAAGCGGCTGCCACCTTCGGTGTTGCCGTAATGCGCCCAGTCCTTCTGCGCATCGCCGGCGGCCACTGGCGTGATGCCTGGGCCTTTGCCGGTAGGCGCAACGCTTGGGTGCGCCACGAACATATTGCCCGCCGCCACCGCCACGCCCACTGCCAGCACGGCGGCAACGCCATAGGCACCGCGCGCAGGCCGGCCGACCAGCAGCGGATACACCAGCGCCACCACCAGGCCTATCACCGCAAACATGAACAGCCGCGAAAACAGCGGCCAGTACACCAGGCCCACATCCGCAATCGCCCACACGGCGGTGCAGACCAGGAACGCGGCGAACAGCCATGCACCCGCCGGCTTGCGCCGCGCAATCAACAGGCCGGAAACGGCCATGGCCACGCCACCGACCAGGAAGTACCAGGAACCGCCCAGGCTGACCAGTTTGGCGCCGCCCACAGCCAGCGCTACGCCGAGCAGGGCGATAACCACGCCCAGGCCCAGCAGGAGAAATCTAGAGGCGCCAGCGGCGCGCGATGCTCTTTTCATGTCGACAGGACTCGAAGGTGAGAGGGCAAAGACGCGATTTTAGCAATATAAGTAACCAGTTAGTACATTGTGCTGCGTAATAGTCTTTTACAAATGCGGGCACAACAGCAAAGCCCTGCTTTGCAGGGCACCGATGCCATACAGATCAAAGTGTGGGAGCTGGCTTGCCTGCGATGACGATGTTGAATTCACTGTTGCTATCGCAGGCAAGCCAGCTCCCACATAAACCCCGTTCCACATGGGCTTGTCGGTTATTACTCCACGTGCGCCAGAAACGCTCCCACACACGCCATGCACGCCTCACGCTCTTCAACGTGCGGCATATGGCTCGACGCCTCAAAAATCTGCCAGCGCACGTCGCGGATGCCATCGGCAAACGGCTGTACCGTGGCGGGCGTGGCTTCATCGAAGCGTCCGGAGATCAACAGCGTCGGCACCTCGATGCGTGGCAGGCGCTCGATGATGCTCCAGTTGCGCAGGCTGCCGATCACATGGAACTCAGTGGGGCCGTTCATGGTGTGATACACGGTGGGGTCGGCGTCGATGGCGGCATTGGTGCGCAGCACTTCGGCGGGCTCCGGCTGGAGGCGGCAGACGTGGCGGGCGTAATACACATCCGAGGCCGCGCGGTACTCGGCGCTGTCGGTGGTGCCGGCCGCCTCATGGCGCAGCAGGGTGGCTTGCACCTCGGCGGGCAGTGCCTGGCGCAGTTCATGCGCGGCGGCGCACCACAGCTCCATGGAGGCGGGCGAATTGGCGATGATCAATGCCTTTAACCCGGCGGGTTGGCGTACCGCGTGTTCAGCCCCGAGCATGCCGCCCCAGGACTGGCCCAGCAGCGCGTACTCGCGGATGTGCAGGTGTTCGATCAGGTTGTTCAGTTCTGCCAGGAATAACTCTACATTCCAGAAGTCAGCGGGTGCGTCGCGCAGATGGGTGGAGCGGCCATTGCCGAGTTGGTCGTAGTGCACCACGGCGCGCCCCGTATCGGCCAGGTCCTTGAAACTGTCGACGTAGTCATGGGTGCAGCCGGGGCCGCCGTGCGCGACGATCAAGGGCAGGCGCCCGGACTTCAAGTCGCCGGTGACCCGGAACCATGTCCGATAGCCACGGAAATCGGCATAACCTTCGTGAACCTGCATGCTGTGTACCTCCTTGGATAGATGCGCTACAGGCTAGTCAAAACCGCGCTCCAGGGGCACTGGTAAAAATGATAGGTTCTGAGCTTAAAAGCACCCTGTGCTTAAGCCAGCGCATCACGTTGCATTGACTGCAGGTTTTTCTCGATGGTTTCGCAGATGGTTTCCATCTGGATCTGGTGTTCGCTGGAGTGAAACGGGCTTTGCAGGTCGGTGCCGATGCGTTCGATCGCCAGCAGCATAAAGCCCACCACCGTCGAGGCCAGCGGTGTGAACCAGCCCAGGGATTCCACCAGGCCCACCGGCACGATCAGGCAGAACAGCGAGATAAACAGCCGCGGGAAATACACGTAAGGGTAGGGCAGCGGCGTATTGGCGATACGCTCCATGCCGCCCTGGGCGTTGGACAGGTCCACCAATGTCGACTCCAGCCGCGCCAAGCGAATACTGTCCAGGTGCCCGGCCTTGTATTCGCGGGCCAACAACGTCGCCGAGCCGGTGAGGATGTCATTGGCAAAGTTATTGGTGGCGCCGTTACGCGCAAACTCGTCGGCGGGGATAAACGCACGCACTTCATCCGGGCACGGCCGGCCCTTGAGGTGCGCCGCCAGGCAGTTCACATAGGCCACATGGCGGCGCAACAGGGTGGCCTTGACCGGGTTCACCTCGCCCTCGGGATCTTCCAGCAGCGTCAGCACCTGGCGGGCAAAACTGCGCGAGTTATTCACCATCGCGCCCCATAACGTGCGTGCTTCCCACCAGCGGTTATAGGCGCTGCTGTTACGAAAACTGATCAACACCACCAGCGCCGAACCCAGCAGGGTCAGTGGCATCAGCGGCAAGTTAATCTTGGTGGTCAGGAACAACATGAAATCGACCGTGACGGCCACATCCCATAACAAAAGCCAGAACAAGGCCCAACCCACATAACCCATGGTTTTGATAATCAGACGGTACTTTTTGACGATGGCGGCTTTCAAACGAGGACCTCACGGCGGGCGATGGGCAATAAACACCCTAGCTCGGACGCCCGTAGGCGGTGAAAGGTTCGCGGTCATATTTCTGGCGCCATTTATTGGGTCTGCGTCCCACACAATCTTCGCACTGCTAATTCAAGCAAGTGCACCGCTCGCGCGTTAGCAAATAGCGCAAGAAGTGCAGTTGGAACAACTTTGGTAATGATGCTGTGCCGCGCGGCAATCACTGTACATTGGCCCCAAAGGCAAAGCGCCATCAGGGGCCGTTTTACGACGTGATTTGTTTTGGGACCTGACTACGTGAACTTCGTAGTCTAGATCAGTGGGATGAAGTTGGTTGATCAGGGCTCTTTCATGCGCGTCAGTTCGTTAAAGTTGGATATCAGTAATACTGCACATGCACTTGAACGTCATGAGGACTTTGAATCTTGTATTCGGGCGCATTATCAGGTGCTTCTTGGCCCTTACTCGAAACGGCCGTTTTTCTACAAAAGTGCAATGAAATACAGCCGTTTGATGGTCTCCTTTGCTCTCTTGAGCGAGTACTTTTCCAAACCGACAGCCTTGCTGTGCGAGGTGAAAGCCTTTTGCGTGGCCCGGGGGTATTGCTCAAGAAACAGCCTGGAGTCGATCTTCCTGCTGTTTCGGGCGCTGGGGTTCATGGTGATCGACGCGCACCCGGAGGACAGCCGTTTCAGGGTGTACGCGCCCTCGGACGAAGCCTGCCGGGAAGTGCGGCTGATGCTCACCTCTATCACCGACTCACTGGCACTGATGTGCCCGGAGAAGGGGCTTTTTCAAAAGATGTGCGCGATGGATGATCGTGAGTTTCTGGCTGTTTATTTCAAAGGTTTCGCACAACTGCTGAGCAATGAACTGACCGTGGATGTGCTGCTGCCAGAATGCTATTGGCTGGTGAAGAAAGACGCCGGGCATCTGTTGATGCTGGCGATTTATAACGATGCCTTTACCCCTGAAAACGGCGAGATAACCTTCAAGTCGTCATCTTATCTTGCCCTCGCCCAACAACTGTCGGTGTCGAAAACCCACGTTATTCGAATGGTGCGGGAGGGCGTCGAGAAGGGCTATTTTAAAGTGCATGCTAAAAAACAGCTGGAAGTGCTGCCTGCTTTTATCCGCCTGGTAAGACGGTTCATGGCGTTTTCATTTGCGGTCGGCCTGCATGCGGTTGAAAGAGGGGAGAAGGATGCCCGCTAACTTGAAGTTAAGGCCGAGGATGCGCAGGTTACTGTCACCGGCGGTGACGCAGGCCGAGTTGATAGGGATTATTGCCTGGCTAGGCGTATTGTTAATTCATCCGGCCATGCAGCTGGATATTTATTTATTGGCCATCACCCTGGGCCTGTCGGGTGTGTGCTGCCTGCACCGCATGACCGCCAACTTTTTTCTGTGGCGAGTGTTGGGTGGCATTTACGGGGTGCTGCTGTCGGTGGGTTTTGCCTATGTGATCAGCACGCATGGGGAGCTGCGTATTTTTGCCTTGCCATTGGCGGTCACCCTGGTGATCAGCAGTGCCATCCTGTTCATCAGTGCTCAGGATTATCTGATCTGCGTCACATTGGTCTGGCTGATTCTGTGGCCCTGCATGCAGGTGGATATATACGCGGGCGCCCAGGTCTACCTGTATATTTTTTGCGCCGCGTCGATCTCCGTGGGTTTTATCCTGAATTTCTCCTACTTGAAGAACTTGCGATCGGTATTGCTGGTAGAGAGTGAGTTTCGCGAAATGGCCG
Source organism: Pseudomonas sp. KBS0710 (assembly GCF_005938045.2). Taxonomy (GTDB): domain Bacteria; phylum Pseudomonadota; class Gammaproteobacteria; order Pseudomonadales; family Pseudomonadaceae; genus Aquipseudomonas. Next base: position 1,977,654 of record NZ_VCCF02000001.1, read on the forward strand.
AGACGGACTACCTGACCTCCATTCTCAATCGGCGTGCCTTCATGCAAAGCTTCGATGCGCTGATTGCCAGCGGCCAGCGTGGCTATTTCATGATGTTGGATATCGACAGTTTCAAACAGAAAAATGACCTGTACGGGCATGATGTGGGTGACAGGATTCTCTGCTCAATGGCCACCTGCCTGAAAACCACCCAAGGCAGTCACAGTTTCGGCAGGATCGGCGGCGAAGAGTTCGGCGTGCTGTTGTTGGGCGACGACCCGGCCGTTGCCTGTGATTTCGCCCGGGATTTGTTACAGGCCATCCGAGGCAGCGTGGCGGCGCCGCACAACTACACGTGCAGCGCGGGAATGGCGCGGTTTTCGCCCGGGGACGAGATGTCGGCGGTACTCAAAAACGCTGACCGCAACCTGTATGGCGCCAAGCATAATGGCAAGGACCGGGCCTATCTGGAGGGCAAGCCGATTGAGTTGCAAGAGCGTGCAACGGCGCAATGAATACTCAGCATGGCTGGATCAACGCAGGCCCATTGTTGCGTGTGTTGCCCACCGCACTGTCGACCTTGAACCATTCGAACACGTCTGCCGGCTCGCCCTGCAACAGCACCATCTGCTCGGCGCGACTGTGAGAGGTGGCCGGGTCCAGCCACTCACGGGCCAGCTCAGGGGTGAACACCACCGGCCTGCGGTCGTGGATGTCGACCATGCCACCGGCGCTGTCGGCGGTGATGATCACGAAGCCATCGTGTGCGCCCGCGCCCTCATCGGCGTCGGGCAACTGGCCGATGGCGGCACAGAATACCGGCGCAGCGTCGCGGCGACGGATCAGGTAGGGCTGCTTTTTCGCACAGCCTTCATCCACCCATTCAAACCAGTTATCGACAGGGGCAATCGCGCGATGCGGCCAGATCGCACGAAAGAACGCGCCGTGCGCGACCTTCTCAACGCGGGCGTTGATCGGCAGCAGGCGCTCTTTGCTCCAGTGCGGGCGCCAACCCCACCGCACCGGGTCAGCGTGCAAAAGGTCATTGTCCAGGTGCAGCAACGCCACAGGTGTGGTCGGCGCCACGTTGTAGCGCTCAAGCGGCTGGTCGCCCACGCTATTGGCCAGGGCATTGGGCATGCTCAGCGCCGCCACAAAGTCATGAATACCGCGGTACTGCGAAAGTCGTCCGCACATGGCCGGTCCCTCGAACTGACCTCCTGAGCGTAGACCATGAATTTACAGCGGCGTGAGCACGTTCATCACCGTGTCCAGCGCCACCCGCGTGTCATCCAGTTGCACCAACGAAGCGTGCCGGGCGCCGAGGGCGTCACGGTTCTGGATGGCGGTGAGGATCGCTTTGTGGCGGGGCAGGCTCAGGCCCTGGATGTCGGGGCGGCGGTTGGTGATGTTGATCGATTCGCGCAGCGGCAACGACAGCATATTGCACATGTAGGCGAGCAGATCGTTGCGGGTCGCGTCGGCGATGGCGCGGTGGAAGTCCAGGTCGGCCTGCAGCAGGTCGTCGTGGGTCTTGGCGGTTTCCATGCCCAGGTAGGCGGTTTCGATGGTGGCGATGTCTTCGGCGGTGGCCGTGGTCGCCGCCATGGCGGCGATTTCCGGTTCGAGGATGCGCCGCACACCGGCCAGGGTGTTGAAGAACTCGCTGTGGGGCGTGGACTGCATCAGCCAGGACAGCACGTCCGGGTCAAGCAAATGCCATTTCACCCGTGGCCGCACCACCGCGCCCACCCGTGGTTTGGAGTACACCAGGCCCTTGGCGCTGAGCACGCGGGTCGCCTCACGCAACACCGAGCGGCTGACCTGGTATTCCTCGCACAGCGTGGCTTCCATGGGCAGGCGCTCCTCAGGCTTGAAGCGCCCGGAAACGATGTGCATGCCCAAGTCCTGAACGATCTGGGCATGCTGGCTCTTGCGCGGCTTGGGCGGCTGGTGATCCATAACGACGGGGAGGCTCTGGCTTAGGTTCGCGGCATCATAGCATCCCAATTAGTGGGAATGCCGGGGGACTTCCGCGCCACGGCAGCCCACCAGGAAGTCGAAGTCACAGCCTTGGTCGGCCTGCAGCACGTGGTCGATATACAGCTGGCGGTAGCCGCCGACGATCAGGTTTTGCGGCGGCGCCAGGTCAGCCATGCGCGCCGCCAGTTCGGCGTCGGAGATATCCAGGTGCAGGCGGCCGTTGGCGCAGTCGAGCTCGATCCAGTCACCTTCCTGCACCGTGGCCAGCGGCCCGCCGGCGGCGGCTTCCGGCGCCACATGCAACACCACTGTGCCGTAGGCGGTGCCACTCATGCGTGCATCGGAAATCCGCACCATGTCGGTCACGCCCTGGGCCAGCAACTTGGCGGGCAGGCCCATGTTGCCGACTTCGGCCATGCCCGGGTAACCTTTGGGCCCACAGTTTTTCATGACCAGAATCGAGTTGGCATCCACCTCCAGCGCCGGGTCATTAATGCGTGCCTTGTACATGTCAAAGTTCTCGAACACCACTGCGCGGCCACGGTGTTGCATCAGTTCGGGGCTGGCGGCGGAGGGCTTGAGCACAGCGCCCAGCGGCGCCAGGTTGCCGCGCAATACGCAAATACCGCCGTCGGCGCGGATCGGGTTATCGAGGGTGCGGATCACCTCGTCCTGGCCGTAGATCGGCGAGTCCTGGGTGTTCTCGCCCAACGACTTGCCATTCACCGTCAGGGCATGGGGATGCGGGATCAGGTTGGCTTCGCCCAGGCGCCGCAGCACGGCCGGCAAGCCGCCGGCGTAGTAGAACTCTTCCATCAGGAAACGCCCTGACGGCTGCAGGTCGACGATGGTCGGCACGCCACGGCCCATGCGGGTCCAATCGTCCAGATCGAGTTCGACACCGATACGCCCGGCAATGGCCTTGAGGTGGATCACCGCGTTGGTCGAACCGCCGATGGCCGCATTCACCCGGATCGCGTTTTCAAACGCCTCCTTGGTAAGGATTTTCGACAGCTTCAAATCTTCACGCACCATCTCGACCGCGCGCATGCCGGACATATGCGCCAGCACATAGCGCCGCGCATCCACCGCCGGAATTGCCGCGTTGTGGGGCAGGGAGGTGCCGAGTGCTTCGGCCATGCAGGCCATGGTCGACGCCGTGCCCATGGTGTTGCAGGTGCCCGCCGAGCGCGACATGCCACCTTCGGCTGCAAGGAAATCGTCAAGGGTGATGGTGCCGGCCTTGACCTGTTCGCTCAGTTGCCACACCACCGTGCCCGAACCGATGTCCTGGCCCTTGTGCTTGCCGTTGAGCATTGGGCCACCGGTGACCACGATGGCCGGCACGTCACAACTGGCCGCGCCCATCAGCAGCGCCGGGGTGGTCTTGTCACAGCCGGTCAGCAGCACCACACCGTCGATGGGGTTGCCGCGAATGGCTTCTTCCACATCCATGCTCGCCAGGTTGCGGGTGAGCATGGCCGTGGGGCGCAGGTTGGACTCGCCATTGGAGAACACCGGGAATTCCACCGGGAAACCACCGGCCTCGATCACACCGCGTTTGACGTGCTCGGCGATCTGGCGGAAGTGCGCGTTGCACGGGGTCAGTTCCGACCAGGTGTTACAGATGCCGATGATCGGTTTGCCATGGAACTGATGGTCGGCAATGCCCTGGTTCTTCATCCAGCTGCGGTACATGAAACCGTTCTTGTCGGCGGTACCAAACCACTGGGCGGAGCGGAGGGCGGGCTTTTTATCAGGCATGATCGACTCTCTTATTGTATGACTATATGTTCTATATTCGCTCAAACATAAGCGCAAAATCGCAGCTTTGGAAGTGTTGTTTTGCAAATAGTCATACTATATAGTCCGACTCAACTGAGGTATGACCCTGGCGGATTTTCGCGAGAGGCAGCCCCCGAGCTTCTATAAAAACAACAATCGGAGATCGACCCCATGAGCCAGGAATTGCGGCTTGTTCGGCGTATCACGCTGAAACTGATTCCCTTCCTGATCCTGCTGTACCTGATCGCCTACGTAGACCGCTCGGCGGTGGGGTTTGCCAAGCTGCACATGGGCGCCGACGTCGGCATCGGCGATGCTGCCTATGGGCTCGGTGCCGGGTTGTTCTTTATTGGCTACTTCCTGTTTGAGATCCCCAGCAACCTGATGCTCGACCGTTTTGGCGCGCGACGCTGGTTTGCACGGATCATGCTGACCTGGGGCGCCATCACCATCGGCATGGCCTTTGTGCAGGGGCCGCACAGTTTCTATGTGATGCGCTTTCTGCTCGGCGCGGCCGAAGCCGGGTTCTTTCCGGGCGTGCTGTACTACATCACCCAGTGGTTCCCGGTGCGCCATCGCGGCAAGATCCTGGGGCTGTTCATCCTCTCCCAGCCGATTGCCATGATGATCACCGGGCCGGTGTCCGGCGGCCTGCTGGGCATGGACGGCATCCTCGGGCTGCACGGCTGGCAATGGTTGTTTATCGTGATCGGCACGCCGGCGTTGCTGCTGACCTGGCCGGTGCTGCGCTTTCTGCCGGACGGCCCCAAGCAGGTCACATGGATGAGCGAGGACGAGAAAACCTGGCTTACGGGTGAGTTGGCCAAGGACCTGCAAGCCTACGGCCAGACCCGCCACGGCAACCCGCTGCATGCCCTCAAGGACAAACGCGTGTTGCTGCTGGCGCTGTTCTACCTGCCGGTGACCTTGAGCATCTATGGCTTGGGCCTGTGGTTGCCGACCCTGATCAAACAGTTCGGCGGCACTGACTTGATGACCGGCTTCATCTCGGCCGTGCCCTATATCTTCGGCATCATCGGGCTGCTGATCATCCCGCGCAGTTCCGACCGCTTGAACGATCGTTATGGCCACCTCGCCGTGCTTTATGTACTCGGCGCCATCGGCTTGTTCTGCAGTGCCTGGCTGAGCGTGCCGGTGCTGCAAATGGCGGCGCTGTGCCTCGCGGCTTTTGCCTTGTTTTCCTGCACCGCAGTGTTCTGGACCTTGCCCGGGCGATTCTTCGCCGGTGCCAGTGCGGCGGCGGGCATTGCGTTGATCAACTCGGTGGGCAACCTCGGCGGCTATATCGGCCCGTTCGTGATCGGCGCGCTCAAGGAATACACCGGCAACCTGGCCTCGGGCCTGTATTTCCTGGCCGGGGTAATGGTGTTCGGGCTGCTGTTGACCGCTGTGGTGTACCGCGTGCTGGAGCGTAAGCACGTGCTGCCTGCCGAGCAATTTGCCGCCAGCGCCAGAGGCGCCACACGTACATAATCCTGGAGAAGTTTGATGCGTTTAGTTCAGTTCGAATTGCGTAACGGTGAGCGTCGTGTCGGCGTGGTGCAAGGCAACACAGTGCGCGAAGTGCAAACCGCGCGCAGCGTGCGTGAATTGGCGCTGGCCGCCATCGACGCCGGTGTGGGCCTGGCGCAACAGGTCGACAGCCTCGGGCTGGGCGACAGTTACGACTACGCCGCGCTGTTGGCGGACCTCAAAGTCCTGCCGCCGCTGGACCATCCGGACCCGGCGCACATGCTGATCAGCGGCACTGGCTTGACGCACCTGGGCAGCGCCTCGGCCCGCGACAAAATGCACCAGGCCGGTGACGACAGCGCCTTGACCGATACCATGCGTATCTTCAAATGGGGCGTGGAGGGCGGCAAACCGCCGACCGGCCAGGCCGGTGTGCAACCGGAATGGTTCTATAAGGGTGACGGCACTATTGTCGTGCGCCCAGGCCAGGCGTTCCCGGTGCCACCCTTTGCCGAAGACGCCGGTGAAGAGCCGGAAATCGGCGGCCTGTACGTGATCGGCCGAGACAGCAAGCCCTATCGCCTGGGCTTTGCGGTGGGCAACGAGTTCTCCGACCACGTCATGGAACGCAAGAATTACCTGTACCTGGCCCATTCCAAGTTGCGCAGTTGCAGCTATGGCCCGGAGTTGCGCGTGGGCGAGTTGCCAGAGCATCTGGCGGGCACCAGCCGCATCCTTAGAAACGGCCAAGTGTTATGGGAAAGCGAATTTCTCAGTGGCGAGGCGAACATGTGCCACAGCCTGGAAAACCTTGAGTACCACCATTTCAAATACAGCCAGTTTCTGACTCCGGGTGACGTGCACATTCATTTCTTCGGCACCGCCACCTTGTCATTCGCCGACGGTATACGTACCCAGCCGGGGGACGTGTTCGAGATCAGCCAGGCTGAGTTCGGCGCGCCACTGGTCAACCGGGTCGGCAGCGCCGAAGCGGCGTTCGAACCTGGCACTGTCATCAGCCTTTAAGGAGATCAGCATGAATCCGTTTCTCGGCCACAACTACATCGGCGGCCAGCGCAGCGCCCAGGGCAGCATCACCCTAAAAAGCGTCGACGCCAGTACCGGCGAGGCCTTGCCTCAGGAGTTCTATCAGGCCACGCCCGCCGAGGTGGATGCCGCCGCCCAGGCCGCCGCTGCCGCGTACCCTGCGTACCGGGCCTTGAGTGCCTCGCGTCGGGCGCAGTTCCTGGAGGCGGTGGCCGATGAGCTGGATGCGCTGGAGGATGATTTTATCCAACTGGTTTGCCGCGAAACGGCATTGCCTGCTGCGCGCATCAACGGCGAGCGCGGGCGCACCAGTGGCCAGATGCGCCTGTTCGCCACGGTGCTGCGTCGTGGTGACTTTTACGGCGCGCGCATCGACAGGGCCTTGCCCGACCGCCAACCCTTGCCGCGCCCGGACCTGCGCCAATACCGCATTGGCCTCGGCCCGGTGGCGGTGTTTGGTGCGAGCAACTTCCCCCTGGCATTTTCCACCGCCGGCGGCGACACCGCCGCCGCGCTGGCGGCCGGCTGCCCGGTGGTGTTCAAAGCCCACAGCGGGCATATGGCGACGGCTGAGCGGGTGGCCGATGCAATCATCCGCGCGGCCGAGGCCACCGAGATGCCGGCGGGTGTGTTCAACATGATCTTCGGTGGCGGCGTCGGTGAGGCGCTGGTCAAGCACCCGGCGATCCAGGCCGTGGGTTTTACCGGCTCGCTCAAGGGTGGCCGTGCCCTGTGTGATATGGCGGCGGCACGCCCGCAGCCGATTCCGGTGTTTGCCGAAATGTCGAGCATCAACCCGGTGATTGTGCTGCCCCAGGCCTTGCACGCCAGGGCCGAGACCATCGCCCGCGACCTCACTGCCTCGGTGGTGCAAGGCTGTGGCCAGTTCTGCACCAACCCTGGCCTGGTGATCGGTATTGCCTCGCCACAGTTCAGCGCGTTTACCCAACAGGTGGCGCAACTGATCGGTGAACAGCCGGCGCAAACCATGCTCAATGCCGGCACGCTGGGCAGCTATGGCAAAGGCCTGGAAAAACTCTTGGCGCACCCTGGCATACAACACCTGGCGGGCAGCGCCCAGGCAGGCAACCAGGCGCAGCCGCAGCTGTTCAAGGCCGACGTGCGCTTGCTGATCGACGGTGATGAGGTGTTGCAGGAAGAGGTGTTCGGCCCTGCCACGGTGTTTGTCGAGGTCGCCGATCAGGCCCAGCTCAGCGCGGCCTTGCACGGCCTGCATGGTCAGCTCACTGCGACGCTCATTGCTGAACCGGCCGACCTGCAGCAGTTCACTGAATTGACGCCGCTGCTGGAACAGAAAGTCGGACGCATCCTGCTCAACGGCTACCCGACCGGCGTGGAAGTGTGTGATTCGATGGTTCACGGCGGCCCGTACCCGGCCACGTCCGATGCCCGTGGCACCTCGGTCGGCACCCTGGCCATCGACCGTTTCCTGCGCCCGGTGTGCTTGCAGAATTACCCTGATAGCCTGCTGCCCGACGCGTTGAAAAACGCCAACCCGTTGCGCATCCAGCGGCTGGTGGATGGCACGCCATCGCGCGACCCGCTGTAACATCAGGAGGTTTTTATGTCGTGTACCGCAGTCACTGCGCACCGTGCCCAGTTGGGCGAAGGCCCGTTCTGGGACGTGCCGACCCAGGCGCTGTATTGGGTGAATATCGCCGGCAAACAGGCGCTGCGCCTGATGGGCGGGCAACTGCAGATCTGGCAGTTGCCCGAGCACGTCTCGGCGTTTATCCCCTGTGAAAGCGGCGATGCGCTGGTCACGCTGAGCAGCGGCGTGTACCGGCTGAACCTGGAAACCGAAGCCCTCACGCTGCTGTGCGTGGCCGACCCGCAACCGGGTAACCGTGGCAATGAAGCGCGCTGCGATGCCCAGGGCCGCCTGTGGCTGGGCACCATGCAGAACAATATCGGTGAGCAGGGTGAAGACTTGCCGATTACGCGGCGTAGCGGCGGTCTGTTTCGCGTCGATGCCAACGCACACGTCACGCCGTTGCTGAGCGGACTGGGCATTCCCAACACCTTGCTATGGAGCGATGACGGCGCCCACGTGCATTTCGGCGACAGTATGGACGGCACGTTGTACCGGTATTCGATCCAGCCAAACGGCCTGCTCGACCCTGCACGCGTGTGGTTCGGCGCGCATGAGCGCGGCGGCCCGGACGGCTCGGCGATGGACGCGGATGGCTATATCTGGAACGCCCGTTGGGATGGCAGTTGCCTGCTACGCCTGACGCCGGCCGGTGAGGTCGACCGTATTATCGAGTTGCCCGTCAGTCGGCCCACCAGTTGCGTGTTCGGTGGCCCCGATCTCACCACCCTCTATATCACCAGCGCCGCCAGCCCCTTGAATCACCCGCTCGATGGCGCGCTGCTGGCCATCGAGGTCGATGTGCCAGGCAAGCCCTGTCACCGTTTTGCTGGTTAAACCCCAAGACCTAAAAACAACAACAAGGAGTCATCCATATGAATCATCGTCGAGGTATCCGTGCCCTGTGCTGCGCCGCTGTGGCGGTGTCGGCCCTGAGCTTGAGCGGCCTGCTGCAGGCCGCTGAAGAGGTGAAGATCGGTTTTCTGGTCAAGCAGGCTGAAGAACCGTGGTTCCAGACCGAATGGGCGTTTGCCGAAAAAGCCGGCAAGGAGCATGGCTTTACCGTGATCAAGATCGCGGTGCCGGATGGCGAGAAAACCCTGTCGGCCATCGACAGCCTGGCGGCCAACGGCGCCAAGGGTTTTGTGATCTGCCCACCGGACGTGTCGCTGGGCCCGGCCATCGTCGCCAAGGCCAAGGCCAACGGCCTGAAAGTGATTGCGGTGGATGATCGCTTCGTTGATGCCAAGGGCAACTTTATGGAGGACGTGCCGTACCTGGGCATGGCCGCGTTTGAAGTCGGCCAGAAGCAGGGCGCGGCGATGGCGGCTGAGGCGAAAAAACGTGGTTGGGACTGGAAGGACACCTATGCGGTGATCAACACCTTTAACGAACTCGACACGGGTAAAAAACGCACCGACGGTTCGGTCAAATCCCTGGAAGACGCTGGCTTTCCCAAAGACCACATTCTGTTCACCGCTGCCAAGACCCTCGACGTACCAGGCAGCATGGATGCCACCAACTCGGCGCTGGTCAAGCTGCCCAGCGGTGCCAAGAACCTGATCATCGGCGGCATGAACGACAACACGGTGCTCGGCGGTGTGCGCGCTACGGAAACGGCCGGTTTTGCTGCAGCCAATGTGATCGGTATCGGCATCAATGGCACAGACGCCATCGGTGAGCTGAAAAAAGCCGACAGTGGTTTTTTCGGTTCGATGCTGCCTAGTCCGCATATCGAGGGCTACAACACTGCGTTGATGATGTATGAGTGGGTCACCAAGGGGACGGAGCCGCCCAAGTACACAGCCATGGACGAGGTGACGCTGATTACGCGGGAGAACTTCAAGCAAGAGCTGACGAAGATTGGGTTGTGGCAATGAGTGGTTAAAACAAAAGTGAAAAGCGGATTCACATTCACCTGGGATCTGCTTTTCTGTGGGAGCTGGCTTGCCTGCGATGGCCTCAACTCGGTGTGCCTGATGTACCGAGGTGATGCCATCGCAGGCAAGCCAGCTCCCACAGTTGACCGAGTATGGCTCTGCTGTTGCTCTGGCCCTTTATATCCTTTTCGCTGACCAAGCTGCCCCGGCTTCCGTCCCGTTACATGGAAAAACCGAGGTGCCAGTAGCGAGGGCCGGCTCCTACACCTCGGCGCACCAACCGTCAGTCGGCAGAGAACTTGAGCACAGTGTTTTGACTATAGGTCTGCCCAGGATTCAACCGAGTCGAAGCAAACTTGGGCTGGTTGGGCGCATCGGGAAAGTGCTGGGTCTCGAGGGTAAAAGCACTCCAGTGCTGATACGTCTTGCCGCCTTTGCCCTTGACCGTGCCATCGAGGAAGTTACTGGTGTAGAACTGCACCCCAGGCTCGCTGGTGTAGAGCTGCAAACGCCGGCCGGAAGCAGGGTCGTGAACTTCGGCGGCGAGTTGCTTGATATCGCCCTGGGTGTCGAGCGCCCAGTTGAAGTCAAACCCACCTTGTTTCGGCTCGGCAAATTTGAGCTGCGGATGTTCGTCCTTGATGTGCTGGCCGATCGGCGTGGGTTTGAGAAAGTCCATCGGCGTGCCTTTGACCGGTGCCAGCTCGCCGGTCGGAATCAGGGTGGCATTTACCGGTGTGTAATGGCTGGCATGCAAGGTCGCGACCTGCTTGAGAATGTCGCCATTGCCCGCGCCCGCCAGGTTGAAATAGCTGTGGTTGGTGAGGTTGAGCACCGTGGGTTTGTCGGTACTGGCTTTGTAGTCGATGTGCAGTTCGTTGTGATCGTTGAGGCTGTAGGTGACCTCGGTCTTGAGGTTGCCGGGGAAGCCCATTTCACCGTCCTTGGACAGGTAGCTGAGCTTGACGCCGACCGAGTCCTTGCCCTTGACGGGTTCGGCTTTCCACACCTGCTTGTCAAACCCCTGGGCGCCGCCGTGCAGTGAGTTGGGCCCGTCGTTGAGCGGCACCTGATAGCGTTTGCCATCGAGCTCAAACGCACCGCCCGCCAGGCGGTTGCCGAAGCGCCCGATGGTCGCGCCAAAAAAGGCCGTGCCGCTCTGATAGCCCTGCACGTCATCAAAACCCAGTACTACGTCATCGACCTTGCCGTTTTTATCCGGCACTTTGAGTGACTGCAACACACCGCCGTAGGTGATCACCGTGGCCTGCATGCCGTGGCTGTTGCGCAAGATGTACTGCTCGACGGCGGTGCCGTCATTGGTTTTGCCGAAGGGTTTGTGCTCGCTGGTGAGGCCCGCAGCCTGGGTGCCGCCGCTGGCAATCAGCAGGGACAAGGCGAGGCCGGAAAGCAGGTGACGAGGGTGCTTCATGGTCGAACTTCCTTTTGTTGTTTTCAGTGGAATAGTTCTACTAATGTGCGATATTTTGTCGCTGCAACAGCAGATTTATAGCCTTTTACTGCCTGTTTGCAAAATAAAATAAGACTAATTAAGTGAGGCGACCTTTATATGACCACTCAGCAGGCTGTTTACCCCGACCTTGAGGGTAAGACCGTTCTGGTTTCCGGTGGTGCCTCAGGCATCGGCGAATTCCTGGTGCGCGCGTTCGCCGCACAGGGGGCCAAGGTGGGTTTTGTGGACCGGGCGCAAAGCCAGGGTGAGCGGCTGGCCGCGCTGTTGTATTCCCAGGGCTACAAGGTTGAATTCGTGTGTTGCGACATCACCGATGAAATCGCCTACAAGGCGGCGATCGAGCGCTTTGAACATTCGCTGGGGCCGATCACTGTACTGGTCAATAACGCGGCCAACGACGTGCGTCACACCCTGGAAGAAGTCGATTCGGCGATGTTCGACAGGCTGATCGCGGTCAACCTCAAGCACGCGTTCTTTGCCGCCAAGGCCGTGGTGCCGATGATGAAACGCGCCGGCGGCGGGGCGATCATCAACCTGGGCTCGGTGGGGTGGATGATGGCGTCTGCCGGTTACCCGGTGTACGCCGCCAGCAAGGCCGCGGCCCATGGCATGACCCGTGCCCTGGCACGTGAGCTGGGGCCCAGCCAGATCCGTGTGAACACCCTGGTGCCCGGCTGGGTCATGACCGACAAACAACTGGCGATGTGGGTCGACGACGCGGCCAAGGAACTGATCAGCCGCAGCCAGTGCCTGCCCGGCAGCGTGCTGCCCGAACACATCGCCAATATGGCGTTGTTTCTCGCCTCCGATGCCTCGGCGATGTGTTCGGCGCAGAACTTTATTGTGGATGGCGGCTGGGTCTAAGTCCGTTACTCGATGGGGTAGCGCTTGAAGGCCGGGTGCTGTTCCAGCCGCTGCGCGTGATGTTGCAGGTTGGGGAAGGCCTTGGGGTCGAGCACCGACGGCAGTTTAAACTGGGTGAATGACCAGGCGACTGCCGTGGTCAGCGCGGCCTGGGTGAGCGGCCCGTCGGAGGGTTGGGCAAGGTGTTTTTCCAGCAGTGAGTAGGCGGCCAGCAGTTGCCCGGTCACGCGCTCGACCCACGGCTCATGGAGTTTTTCTGCCGGGCGCAGATGGTGTTCATACACGATCTGCACGGTTTTCTCGCAGGCCGCCAGGGCCAGCCCGAGCACGTGCAGCTCTTGGGCGCGGGCGCCGGCCGCTTGCGCCAGCAGCTTCTTGTCGGCGCGGGCCTGGGCTTCGAAATAGTCCAGGATCAGGCTGGAGTCCATCAGCAGTGTGCCGTCGTCCAGCACCAGGGTGGGCGCCTTGACCACCGGGTTAATCGCGTGGAACTGCTCGAAGGTGCTGAACACCGACACCGATTGATGCTCAAATTCCACGCCGTACAGCTCCAGGGATATTGCCACACGGCGTACGTAAGGCGAGTCCAGCATGCCGACCAGTTTCATGAAGCCTCCGTTGCTTTCAGGTGAATGCTTTCAGGTGATGGGATCAGGAGATTAAGGGCTCTGGATCGTCCTGCGCAATGGCCTTGCACAGTTGCTGATAGGCATCCACCAACTGCTCCAGACTAAATGCCAGGTTGCGCCCACTGGGGTTGGGCAGCACCCATACCGCTGCGCCGCCCAATAACTGCGGCTGCAGCCCCCAGGCAACCTCGCGCTGGCCAGACACGGCGCTATAACCGACCTTGCCCAAAAAGGCCACGAAGCGTGGCTGGCAGCGGCGGATTTTCTGTTCAAACGCAGCCGCGGCGTCATTGAACTCATGCCGCGCCAATTCCCCCGCACTCGCCGTTGGGCGCTCCACCAGTGTGGTCAGGCCGCAGCGATAGTTGAGCAAGGTGCGCCCCTCTTGTGGGCGGATCTCATGGGGCGTGAAACCAGCCAGGTGCAACGTACGCCAGAAGCGGTTGCTGCGGTTGGCGAAGTGCAGGCCCAGGGCGGCGGAGCCTTTGCCGGGGTTGATGCCGCAGAACACTAGGTTCAGGTGTTCGGTGAGGATGTCTTCGAGTCTGTCACTCATGTTGGGTCTACCTGCAAACGCATCAGCAGCCATTGGGTAAAGCTGCGGGCCAGTGGCGCATTTTCACTGTCACGGTGGTGCGCTTAAGCGTCCTTGGCCAACAGCGTGCGGGCAAATTCGTCGGAGGCGATAAAGTCCAGGGTTTGACGCAGTTGCGCCGCGGCTTCACGGCCGAAGGCCTGATCGAAGCGTTCGGCCATTTGCGTCGAAATACGCTTGGCCGCCACGTGGGTGCGCTTGCCGTGTTCAGTCAGCAGCACGCGGCGGGTACGCCGGTCGAGTTCGTCCACGCGCAACTCCACCAGGCCGTCACGTACCAGCGGTTTGAGCGTGTGGCCCAAGGCGGACAAATCCATCACCAGGGTTTGTGCCAGCTCGCCCATCTTTGGCGTGCCAGCTTTGGCGATACGGTTGAGCAGCGCGTATTGCGTGGCTTTTAGCCCGCAGGGCGCGAACGCTTCGTCATAGATCTGGCCCAGGCGGCGCGAGGTGCGGCGCACGGCACCGTTGACGCAGGCGCTGGGGCTCTCGGAGCAAGGCGGGGCAGATTTCAAGGGCAGATACTCTCTGATACAAAACACGACGCGACTGATTATGCCTGCGCGACCTGTCAGGACAAGGCCTTTCGGACCGAACTGACGTTCCAGATGAATACTGAGACAGCTTGAAACAAATTAGTTGCGTATGCCACTAAATTCGATATCGTGGCATATGCCTCTTTGTGACCTGGATGTCGTTGCAAAATCCCCAGGCAGTGCATGGGGCGAGGCGGGAAAACGGCATGGCGAAGCCTGCTTGACCGACCAATCTCCTGTCTGGATCACTTCCTATGCTCAACCTCGTGCGCATCGCCTTGCTGCGCCCCTATACCTTTGTGGTATTGGCCATTTTCATCCTGATTGTCGGGCCGCTGGCGGCCTGGCGCACGCCGACCGACATCTTCCCGGAAATCCGCATTCCAGTAATTGCGGTGATCTGGCAGTACACCGGTTTGCCGCCCGACCAGATGGCGGGGCGCATCACCTCGCCATTCGAGCGGGTGCTGACCACCACCGTGAACGACATTCGCCATATCGAAGCGCAGTCGATGAACGGCTACGGCATTGTGAAAATCTTCTTCCAGCCCGGCGTCAACATCAGTACCGCCAACGCCCAGGTGACCTCGGTGTCCCAGGCGATCCTGCGGCAATTGCCGCCCAGCACCGTGCCGCCGCTGGTGCTCAACTACAGCGCCTCCACCGTGCCGATCGTTCAGCTGGCTTTGTCCGGGCCGGGCCTGAGCGAACAGCGCCTGGGTGATATTGGCCTGAACCAGGTGCGCCTGATGCTCACCAGCGTGCCCGGCGCGGCCCTGCCATACCCGTTTGGCGGCAAGAGCCGACAGGTGCAGATCGACCTCGATTCGGCGCGCATGCAAGCCCGTGGCCTGTCGGCGCAGGACGTCGCCACCGCCCTGGCCACGCAGAACCTGATCACCCCGGTGGGCACCCAGAAGATCGGCAGCTACGAATTCAACCTGCAACTAAACAACTCACCGTCGGACTTCCATGACCTGGAAAACCTGCCGATCAAGACCGCCGACGGCACCACCGTGCTGATCCGTGACGTCGCCACCGTTCGCGACGGCAACCCGCCGCAAACCAACATCGTGCATGTGAACGGCAACCGCTCGGTGCTGCTGCCGGTGCTCAAGACCGGTTCGGCGTCGACCTTGGGCGTGATCGCCGGGATCAAGGAAAAGCTTGCCGACAACAAGGCTGCGTTGCCACCCAACTTGAATATCGATTTGATCGGCGACCAGTCGCTGTTCGTGCGTTCGGCCATCAGCGGCGTGGCCCGTGAAGGCTTGATCGCGGCGGCGCTGACCAGCCTGATGATCCTGCTGTTCCTCGGCAGTTGGCGTTCGACGGTGATCATTGCCACCTCGATCCCGTTGGCGATCCTGGCCTCGATTGCCACGCTGTCTGCCCTCGGTGAAACCCTGAACATCATGACCCTCGGCGGCCTGGCGCTGGCCGTCGGCATTCTGGTGGACGATGCCACGGTAACCATCGAGAACATCAACTGGCACCTGGAGCAGGGCAAGCCGGTGCAGACGGCAATCCTCGACGGTGCGGCGCAGATCGTGACGCCGGCGTTTGTCTCGCTGCTGTGTATCTGCATCGTGTTTGTGCCAATGTTCTTCCTTGATGGTGTGGCGCGATTCCTGTTCGTGCCGATGGCCGAAGCAGTGATCTTTGCCATGATCGCCTCGTTCCTGCTGTCGCGAACCCTGGTGCCGACGTTGGCCAACTACCTGCTCAAGCCCCACGTACACGGCGAGGATGGGCATGCGCCGTCGCGCAACCCGCTGGTGAAGTTCCAGCGCGGTTTCGAGAAGCGCTTTGAAGCCTTTCGCGAGCGTTACCACAGCGTATTGCACAGCGCCTTGCACCATCGTCGCGCGGTGGTGATCGGCCTGCTGGCGTTTGTCGCCGTGTCGTTTGCATTGGTGCCGTTCCTGGGCCGCAACTTCTTCCCCGAGGTCGATTCCGGGCTGATCTTGTTGCACGTGCGCGCTCCGGTGGGCACACGGGTGGAGAGTAATGCGCACCTGATTGCCGACATTGAAAACGCGATCCGGCGCAAAGTCCCGGCCCAGGAACTTAAAGCCCTGGTTGACAACATCGGCCTGTCCATCAGCGGTATCAACGTGGTGTACAACAACACCGGCACCGTGGGTTCCCAGGACGCCGATATCCAGATCAGCCTCAACGAAGGCCACCGCCCGACCGCCGAGTACATGCGCCAACTGCGCGAAAGCCTGCCACGGGAATTTCCCAGCGCGGTGTTCTCGTTCCCGGCCTCGGACATTGTCGGGCAGATCCTCAACTTCGGTTCGTCAGCACCGATCGACCTGCAAATCACCGGCAATAACCTGGCGGGCAACTTCACCTATGCCAGCGCGCTACTGCGTGATATTCGCCGGGTACCGGGTGTGGTGGATGCGCGCATCCAGCAGTCGCGGCAATTGCCGACATTCAATATCGACGTGGACCGCACCCGTGCGCAGTTGGTCGGCCTTACCGAACGTGATGTGACCAACAGCCTGGTGGTCAACTTGGCGGGCTCCAGTCAGGTGGCGCCGACATTCTGGCTCAACCCGGCCAACGGCATTTCCTACCCGATAGTAATGCAAACCCCGCAATACAACCTGGAAAGCCTGGCCGCGCTGCACAACCTGCCGCTGAGCGGCAGCAATGGCGCGGCCACCGACCAGACCCTGGGCGGCCTGGCGAATATCCAGCGCAGCCACAGCAGTTCGGTGTTCAGCCAGTCGGATATCCAGCCGGTGGTTGAGGTGCTGACCGCGATTCAGGATCGGGACTTGGGTGGCGTCGCTGCCGATATCCAGAAAATTATTGCGGCCCACGCCGGTGAAGTGCCGACCGGCTCCAAGGTGATTTTGCAGGGCCAGGTGCAGACCATGAACGCGGCTTTCAGTGGCTTGCTGTTCGGCCTGTTGGGCGCGGTGGTGCTGATCTACCTGCTGATCGTGGTCAACTTCCAGTCCTGGGCCGACCCGTTTGTGATTATCACCGCGTTGCCGGCGGCATTGGCGGGCATTGTGTGGATGCTGTTTGTCACCCATACGCCGCTGTCGGTGCCCGCCTTGACGGGGGCGATCATGTGCATGGGCGTGGCCACCGCCAACGCCATCCTGGTGGTGAGCTTCTGCCGTGAGCGCCTGGCCGTGCATGGCGATGCCGTGCAGGCCGCGCTGGAGGCCGGTTTCACGCGGCTGCGGCCGGTGTTGATGACCGCCATCTCGATGATCATCGGCATGGCGCCCATGGCTCTGGGGCTGGGCGAGGGCGGCGAGCAGAACGCGCCGCTCGGGCGTGCGGTGATCGGCGGCCTGGCGTTTGCCACCATCGCCACATTGATTCTGGTTCCGTTGATTTTCAGTCTTGTCCACGGGCGTCGCCAACACGCCACGCTGGCGACTACCGTTTCCCAAGGGGTTTGACATGTCCGTTTCCATTGCTCAAAAAAAGTCGTCCCGTGGCCTGCTGTGGCTGATCGTGGGCGCGGTGACGGTGGTGGTCATCGTCGGTGTGGGCTTGAGCGTGCGGGCCAGTGAATCCCGTGATCTCAAGACCTGGACCGACGCGCAGGCACTGCCCAGCGTCAACCTGGTCAAGCCGGTGGTGCAAGCGCAAGGCCCGGTACTCAACCTGCCGGGGCGCATGGAGGCCTATTCGCGGGCGTCGATTTTTGCCCGGGTCAATGGCTACCTGAAATCCTGGAATGTCGACATCGGCACGCGCGTCAAAGCCGGCCAGGTATTGGCCGAAATCGACACCCCGGAACTCGACCAGCAACTGCTGCAAGCCCGCGCCACCCTGGCCTCGGCTCAGGCCGATGAGCACCTGGCCGAAACCACCGCCAAGCGCTGGCAGGCGATGCTCGCGACCGACTCGGTGTCGCGTCAGGACGTCGACGAGCGCACCGGCGACCTGACCGCCAAACAGGCCAAAGTGACGGCGGCCAAAGCCAATGTCGAGCAGTTGGTGGCGACCAAGGGCTTCCAGCATCTGGTCGCGCCGTTTGCCGGTGTGGTCACCGCGCGCAGCACCGACGTGGGCGCGTTGATCAGCGCCGGCGGCACCGCCGGCAAAGAGCTGTTTGCCGTGGCCGACGTCAGCCGCCTGCGCGTGTATGTGCAGGTGCCGCAGACCTTCTCGCCGCAGATTCGCGAAGGCACCACGGCGCGCCTGAGTGTGCCGGAGTATCGCGGCGAAACCTTCACCGGCAAGGTGATCGCCACCGCCGATGCGGTCAACGCCGCGTCCGGCAGCACCTTGGTGCAACTGCTGGTGGACAACCCCGGCGGCCGCCTGCTGCCCGGTGGCTACACCAGCGTGCAGTTTGATTTGCCGGTGCAGGCCGACGTGCTGCGCGTACCGTCCAGTGCCCTGGTGTTCGATGACAAAGGCATGCGCGTCGCCACCCTCGACAGCCAGGACCATGTGCACTTCAAGACCGTCACCATCGCCCGTGACTTTGGCGACAGTGTGGAGATCGCCAGCGGCCTGCAAGCGGTTGACCGCGTGATCGATACGCCGCCGGATGGCCTGGCCGATGATGACTCGGTGCAGTTGGCTGCCGCTTCCGCCGAGGCCAAACCCCATGGCTAAGCGCAACCTGCTGGGTCTGTTCGCCACCCTGAGCCTGGGTGCCTGTTCGTTGGCGCCGCCGCTTGAAGTGCCGCCAACACCCATCGCCGCGCAGTTTCACACCCAAGGCCCGTGGACCGTCGGTGCGCCCAACGACCAGGCCAGCCGTGATGGCTGGTGGCGCATCTACAACGACCCGCAGCTGGACGCGATGCAGCAGCAGTTGCTGAACAACAACCCGGACCTGAGTGCGGCACTTGCGCATTACCAGCAGTCCCAGGGGTTCCTGGCCCAGGACCGTTCGGGCCTGTTCCCCAAGCTTTCGGCCATCGGCAACGGCCAGCGTATTCGCCAGTCGGACACCAAACCGCTGCGCTCGGCCACCTCGCCCGCCGTCTACAACTCCGCCACGCTGGGCCTGGAGGTGGACTATGAAGTCGACCTCTGGGGCCGCGTGCGCGACACGGTTGCGGCCGGCACCAGCGACTCGGAGGCGGCCAAGGCTGACCTGGCGTCGGTACGCCTGAGCCTGCAAGCGCAATTGGCTGACAGCTACATTCGCCTGCGTGGCATCGACTGGCAGAACCAACTGCTGGAGCAGACCCGCGACGCCTACACCAAAGCCCTGAGTCTGACCGAAGGCCTGCACGGCGGCGGCATTGTCTCCGGGCTGGACGTGGCGCGGGCGCGCACGCAGCTGTCGACGGTCAAGTCGCAACTCAATCAGAGCCTGGTACAACGGGCAGTGTTGGAGCATTCGATTGCGGCCATGCTGGGTGAGTCGGCATCAACCTACACCGTCGCCGTCAATGTGGCGCCGATTGCCTTGCCCAACGTGCCCACCGGCGTGCCATCGAGCCTGCTGCAACGCCGCCCGGACATTGCCGCTGCCGAGCGTCGCATCGCGTCGGCCAATGCGCGTATCGGCGTGGCCAAGGCCGCGTGGTTCCCGCAGATCACCTTGAGTGCCCAGGGCGGTTATCAGAGTGACGAGTTTGCCCGTTTGCTCAGCGCGCCGAATCTGTTTTGGGCCATCGGCCCGTCTTTGGTGGGTACGATATTTGATGGCGGCGCGCGCCAGGCCCAGGTGGATATCGCCAAGGCCGCCACCGACGAGGCCGCGGCCAAATACCGTGGCGTGGTGCTCGGCGCTTTCGAGCAGGTGGAAGACAACCTGTCGCAGATCGCAGGCCTGGGCAGTGCCCTGGATGACCAGCGTGACGCGGCCGCCGCCGCGCAATACGCCGAAGACCTGTCGACCTCGCGTTATCGCCAGGGCGCCGTGGCCTATCTGGATGTGGTGACCGCGCAAGTGGCGGCGCTGGAAGCCAAGCGCAGTGTCCTGCAACTGCAAACCCGGCAATTAAGCGCTAATGTGGGCCTGATCAAGGCGCTGGGTGGCGGATGGAACGTGGCCCAACTGGCTGCATCGAACAGTATTGAAACCAAGGAGAAGTGAGTATGAGCGACTACGTACCCCCGAAGGTATGGACCTGGGACACCGAAAGTGGCGGCACTTTCGCCAGCATCAACCGGCCCATTGCCGGTGCGACCCATGAGAAAGAGTTGCCGGTCGGCAAACACCCGTTGCAGCTGTATTCCCTGGCCACGCCGAATGGCCAGAAGGTCACCATCCTGCTCGAAGAACTGCTGGCCCTGGGACACACCGGCGCGGAATATGACGCGTGGCTGATCAAGATCGGCGACGGCGACCAATTCGGCAGCGGCTTTGTGGCGGTCAACCCCAACTCCAAGATTCCGGCCTTGATGGACCACAGTGGTGACACGCCGATTCGGGTATTCGAGTCGGGTGCGATCCTGCACTACCTGGCCGAAAAGTTCGGCGCGTTCTTCCCCACCGAGCCTGCTGCGCGGGCCGAGTGTTTGTCGTGGCTGTTCTGGCAGATGGGCAGCGCACCGTACCTGGGTGGTGGCTTCGGGCATTTTTACGCCTATGCGCCGAGCAAGATGGAATACCCGATCAACCGCTTTGCGATGGAAACCAAGCGTCAACTGGACGTACTCGACCAGCGCCTGGCGGTGAGTCAGTACATCGCAGGCGATGAGTACACCATCGCCGATATCGCGATCTGGCCCTGGTATGGCGGCTTGGTCAAAGGCCGTTTGTATGGGGCGTCAGCCGAATTCTTGTCGGTGCATGAGTACAAACACGTGCTGCGCTGGGCCGAGGCGATTGAAGCCCGGCCGGCGGTGCAGCGTGGGCGGCGGGTGAACCGGGTTTCCGGCGAGCCTGCGGAACAACTGGCTGAGCGTCACGACGCCACCGACCTGGACTGAAATTCGGTCAAAAATGTGGGAGCGGGCTTGCTCGCGAATGCGGTGGGTCAGTTATAAAAAGGGTGACTGACACTGCGCTTTCGCGAGCAAGCCCGCTCCCACATTTGGATCTCAACAGGTTCCGATCTATTTGTAGCGCTGCTCAAACACCGCCACCTGTTCCGGCTTGATCAACTCAAACGGCACCCATACCTCCGATTCAATCGGCTCGCCCTTGATCATCCGAATTGCCGACTCCACGGCCTGTGTGGCTTGCGCCTTGGGGTCTTGAAACACCGAGGCAGTGAGCATGCCGCGCTTGATTGCCGCCAGGCCATCGGGCAAACCGTCGATACCGATAATCGCGACTTCACCCTTGGCCTTGCCCGCCTGCTGCAACGCCATGGCCGCGCCAATCGCCATTTCATCGTTGTTGGCCACGATGGCGTCGAACTGGGTGCCCGCCAGCAGCCAATTGCTGGTCAAATCCATGCCCTTGCTGCGTTGCCATTCGGCACTTTGTTGCTCGACCACCTTGATACCCGGAAAGTCTTTGAGCACTTGCCTGGCGCCTTCGGTGCGGTCATGGGTGGCGTTTTGCGCGAGGTCGCCCATGATGATCGCCACATTGCCTTTACCGCCGAGTTTTTCCGCCAGGTAGCGCATCTGCAATTGCCCGGCTTCGATGTCGTTGGAGGCCACCGTGACCACGCCTTTGGGCAGCGTGCGTTCGTCCGGGTGGCGGTTGACGTACACCAGCGGCGTCTTCGCGGCCACGGCGGCGCGGGTCATGTTGGCGGTGGCGGCGGTGTCCACCGGCAGCACGATCACCGCGTCGACTTTCTGGTTCAGAAAGCCTTCGACCTGATTGAGCTGGCGTACCACGTCGCCCTGGGCGTCTTCGAACTGGATCTGTACATCCTGTTGTTTGGCGGCGGCTTCGAGGCCGGTGCGCACGTAGGTCATGAAGTTGTCGTCAACCCGGGCGATGCTCACGCCGATGCGGTAGGCGGCGAAGGTCCATTGGCTGAACAGCAGTAAAAAAGCAGCAACGATCAATGCGTAACGAGGCATGCGGGTGTTCCTTTTATTGTTATAGGGTAAAGGCCTGGCGAAAGCGTTGCAGCGCCAGCTCACTGTCGCCGCTGGCCCAGCCTTCGAGGCCGACCACGCCGCTGTAGCCGATGGCGTGCAGCGCCCTGGCAATGGCCGGGTAGTGGATCTCGCCGGTGCCGGGCTCCTTGCGACCCGGCACATCGGCCACCTGGATTTCGCCGATGGCGCTGCCTGCGCGCTGGATCAGCTCGATCAGGTTGCCCTCGCCGATTTGCGCGTGGTACAGGTCCAGGTTCATCTTCAGGTGCGGGCTGCCGACGGCTTCGATCAGCGCCAGGGTGTCGTCGGCACGGGCGAATGGCACGCCTGGATGGTCGACGTCGGTGTTGAGGTTTTCCAGCAGGAACACGCGGCCGGCGTCTTCGCCCAGCCGCGCGATTTTTTCCAGGGTCTTGCATGCGCTCAGCCACATGCGCCCGGTGGTCTGGCCCACCGGCTGCACCGGCAGGCCACCGTCACCCAGGCCGGTGCCATGCAGGTTGAGGCAGGGGCAGTTCAGGCGTGCGGCAACACCCAGGGACTCGCGGGCGCTGTCGAGCAACTGACGGATGCCATCGGGGTCGGTGAGGGTGCCGCTGATGTAGCCGGTCATGGACGTGAAGTCGGTGCCGGTAGCGGCCAGTGCGCTGATGTCCTTATGGGTCCAGTTCCAGATTTCGGCGCTGAACCCCAGGGCATGAATGCGCTTTACGCGTTCGATGAAGGGCAGGTCGAGAAACACCATTTCGGCGCTGACCGCCAGTTTGAACGGGATCATCGGCGGGCTCCTGGCACGGCCACGGCCTGGCCGGTTTCGAATGACTCGATGCAGGCGCGGGCAATCGCCAGGGCCGCACGTGCGTCTTCGCCGCTGGCCAGAGGCTTGGCGCCCGTGCGCAGGCACTCGACGAAGTGGTTGAGCTCGGCAATGTAGGCGTCGCGCAGCAGGTCGGTGTCCATGCGCTGGGTGTCGGCCTGGATCCCTTGGGCCAGGTAGCGCACCAGGTCAGACTCGTTGAGGCTGCCCATGCTCAGCATGCCGGCGCTGCCGAATACTTCGCCACGCACGTCGTAGCCGTACACCGCTTGGAAGTTGGCTTCGGCGGTGGCGATGGCGCCATTGTCGAAACGGATCGTGACCACGGCGGTGTCGAGGAAGCCTTTGCTCTTGTATTGCGGCGCGATCAGCGCATCGGCCATCACGTAGACCTGCACCGCCTCGGCGCCCGGGTTGAGGTAGCGCAGGGTGTCGAAGTCGTGGATCAGGGTTTCGAGGAAGATCACCCATTGCGGCGAGTTGGCGGGGTTGTTGAGCGCCGGGTCACGGGTCAGCGAGCGCAGCAGTTGCGGCGTACCAATGCGTCCGGCTGCCACATCAAGGTGGGCGGTACGGAAGCTCTTGGCAAAACGCCGATTGAAGCCGACCTGCAGTGGCACGCAAGCATCGGCAGCGGCGGCGATGGCGCGGTCGGCTTCATCGAGGGTGATGGCCATGGGTTTTTCGCAAAAGATGCCCTTGCCGGCGCGGGCAGCGCTGATCACCAGTTCGGCGTGGCTACGGGCGGGGGCGGCGATAAGGACGCCATCGATATTCGGGTCGTCGAGTAATTGTTGTGGGTCGGTGTAGACCGTGTTCACGCCCAGCTCCGCCGCCAGGCGCGCGGCTTGGCCGGGCGTGGGGTCAGCGATGGCGGCGAGGCAGGCGCCGGGGATGTGCCGGGCGGCCGTCAGCCCGTGGAAACTGCCCATGCGACCGGCACCGATCAAACCCAGGCGGATGTTCTGTGTACTCATGCAATGACCCCTTTTTATTGTTGGCCGCAGGACAGTTGTCAGCGGCTATGGGTAAAGAGCAAGCACTGTGCCAATATTTAACTAGTTGATATTTAAGGGCTTATAAAACTCTGAAGACAAAATGTGTTCATTCAGATGACATGTCTATACTGACATGTCAAAAACATGAACATGGACTGCCGAAATGACCCCCGTTCCCATGGCTTTCAGCGTGCAAGACCTTGACTACCTCACGGCCCTGGGGCCGGCATCCCTGAACGAAGGCCCGATACCTGCGCTCGAACACGCATGGCAGGCGTGTCTGGCTGGTAGGGTCGAGCGCCCGACTGAAGTTCGGCAGGTGATCTGGGATTCATGGCGGCGCAGTGTCGAGGCGGGTATCAGCGCGGATGACAGCCAATACCGTTTTGTCGCCCCCGACGTGTTGACGGCAACCCTGACGACCCACCGCGTACTGATCGCTGCAGCGGCGCAGGTCATGCGCGGCTTGCTCGCCTACAACCCGCGCGGGCATATCAACCTCACCGACGCTGAAGGCACCACCCTGTATTTTTGCGGGCTGGATATCACGCCCATCGGCAGTCGCCTGTTGGAATCGGTACAGGGCACCAATTGCACGGGCCTGGCCCTGGCCGAAGACCGCCTGGTGTACGTGCTGGCCGAGGAGAACTTTGGCAGTGGCCTGCGTGAGCGCCGCATGCATTGCGCCGCCGCGCCGATCAAGAATGCCCAGGGCCAGACCCTTGCAATGCTGACGCTCACCGCCGAACCTGGCTGGTTTCACTTTCACACCCTGGGCACCGTGCAAGCGGCCGCCGAGGCGGTGGCGCGGCAGATGGCGTTGCAAGCGCTGTTGGAAGAGCAACAGACTGTGCTTGAGGTGCTCAACGAAGGCTTGGTGGTGCTCGATGAGCGCGGCTGCATCAAGGCGCTCAATCGCTACGCCCGACAATTGTTCCGCGTCGGCCTGGAGTTGCTCGGCAGCCCGTTCCAGCGCCTGGGCCGCAGTGAGCTGAGCGATGCCATTTTGCTGCGGGCCGGCGAGGGCGTGCGTGACCTTGATTGCACCTTCCACCTGCACGACCGCAGCCAACTGACGTGCCTGGTGTCGGTATGCCCGCTGGAGCAGGGCGGGGTGATTGTGTCGCTGCGCGAAAGCCGGCGTATCCGTGAAATCACCCGGCGCATTATCGGCACCCAGGCCAGCTACACCTTTGAAACCATCCAGGGCAATTCGCGGGCGATCCAGGACGCGTTGCACTTGGGGCGTATCGCCAGCCGCAGTGATTCCACCACCTTGATCCTCGGCGAAAGCGGCACCGGCAAGGAGCTGTTTGCCCAGGCGATTCACAACGGTAGCGAGCGCCATAAAGGCCCGTTTGTGGCGGTCAATTGCGGCGCGATCCCACGGGACCTGGTGCAAAGTGAACTGTTTGGGCATGTCGAGGGCGCATTCACCGGTTCCGCCCGTGGCGGCTCGGCGGGCAAGTTTGAACTGGCTGATGGCGGCACCATTTTTCTCGATGAAATTGGCGACATGGCATTCGACGCCCAGGTCAGTTTGCTGCGGGTATTGCAGGAAGGTGAAGTCACCCGCGTCGGCGCAAAAAACTCCCGCGCAGTGAATGTGCGCATTATCGCGGCCACCCATCGAAACCTCAGCCAGGCGGTGGCGGAGGGCGCGTTTCGTGAAGACCTTTACTACCGCCTTAATGTCTTGAACCTGACCGTGCCGCCGTTGCGCATGCGCCGTGATGATATCCCGCTGCTGGCGCGGCATTTTCTCAATCGATGCGCCCGTTCGATGCGCAAAGCGGTTCAGGGTTTTTCGCCGGATGCATTGGAGTTGCTCTCGGCCTACGGCTGGCCCGGCAACGTGCGTGAGCTGGAAAACAGCATTGAGCGGGCAACCAACCTGGCGATGGGTGAGTTGATCCAGGCGGCCGATTTGCCACTCGAAACCCAGCAGCGTGCAGCCTTGCGCCCTTACGAACCTCAGCCCGCGCAGGACCTGAGCAGCCATGAGCGGCACGCTATCGTCGCCGCGCTTACGGCAGCCGGCGGCAATATCCGTCTGGCTGCGCGGCAGTTGAACGTGTCGCGGGGTGGGCTGTACAACAAGATGAGCCGGTTCGGGTTGAGCGCCGGGGATTTTCGCTCGCAGTAACCCTCAAGCAAAACCCGGTCAAATTGTGTATCAGTTGGACAGGTTTTCCGAGGTCACGATCTGCAGTGGGATATGCACTCTGTGCCGCAGTGGGTCAAATACCTCGGCGGTCTGCAATTGCACCAGCAATTCGATCAACGCCGTCGCCGTCTGCCTAGGCTGCGAGTCCATCACCACATCAATCAAACCCCGGCCCAGTGCCTCACGCGACAACGCGGTGGACTCCTGCAAAATGCAGCACAGCGCCGGCCGTTTGGGCAGTTGCGCCAGGGCATTGATCACGCCGTCACCGCCGCCGCCCACCACGCACAGGCCGCGCAGGTCGGTGTGACGGGTGAGCAGGTCGAGGGTGGCTTCTTCAGTGATATCGCTGTTGTCCAGGTTGATCAGCGGCTCCAGCGGCTTGAGGCCCGGCGCATGCTCGGCCAGGTAGCTGTGCAAGCCCTCCACCCGCGCCTGGTGGCCGAGAAAACGATGGCCGCCCAACAGGATGCCGACGCTGCCTTTGCGTGCGCCGCAGGTGCGCGCCAGCAACCAGCCCATGGTGCGCCCGACCACGTGGTTGTCCTGGCCCACATACGGCTCCAAGGCGTGTTCGTGGATATCCGAGAGCAGCGCGACCACCGGCACGCCGGCTTCGCGAACTTGCGCCAGTGTGGCGTTGATCAATGGGTGGGCGAAGCTGACGACGGCCAGCGCGTCGCATTGCACCGCCAGTTGCTCGATTTGCGCAGCGATGGCGCTGGGTGTGCGGTCGAGAATGTACTCAAACTGGCAACTGAGGTTGGCCGTGGCGTGATGCTGCGCGGCCTGGCTGATCGACGCTGCCAGGTTGGCGTAAAACGCTTGGGCGGTGCCCAGCAGCAGGATGCCGAAACGATAAGTGGGGCGCCGCTCACGAATGCGTTGGCCGATCAGCCGTGCGGCAAAATAACCCACGGCTTCGGCGGCCTGGAACACCTGTTCGGCGGTCTGCGGGTTCACCGGCGCTCGGGCGTTGAGCACACGGTCGACGGTGGCCACACTCAAGCCTGCCTGGGCGGCAACAGTGGCGATGGTCGGGCGTTTATTATTGTTCATCACAGGCCTCTCAAGCGTCTTGATAGAAAACTATCAAGCCTCGCTGGGCCTGGATGATAGCTTGATAGGGAATGGATTCAAGGCCTTGAGGCGGATTTATCCGCGCTCTATGGTTTGTTCGCAAAGCACCTGTTACCCAACGCTTGCGGAGAACAATAACAATGCCTGAACAAACCGCTCACCGCGCTCGGCGCGACTACAGCCTCACCGGCCCTGAAGCTGCCAGCGCCGCCGAAAAGGGCCTGGTATCGGCCAGTTGGTATCAATCGCCGATCTCGCGCAAACGCATGAAAGAACTGATGCAGCGCCGCGACGGCCCGGCGTTGCTGGATACGGCCCTGTGGGTGTCGGCGCTGCTGGTCACGGGGTTTGGCGGCTACTGGTTCTGGGGCTCGTGGGCTTGCGTGCCATTTTTTATGGCTTACGGCGTGCTCTACGGCACCGCGTCCAACCCGCGCTGGCATGAGACCGGCCACGGCACCGCCTTCAAGACGCGCTGGATGAATGACGGGCTGTACCAGGTGGCGAGTTTCATGTGCATCTTCGAGCCGCACGTATGGCGCTGGAGCCATGCGCGGCACCACACCGACACCATCGTGGTGGGGCGTGACCCGGAGATCGTCGAGCCGCGCCCGCCAAGCCTGTTGATGATGGGGCTGAGCCTGTTCAACCTGCCCCTGGCCTGGAAAACCTTCAGCGGCGTGGCGCGCCATGCGATCGGCAAGATGAGCGCCCAGGAGCAGGACTTCATCCCTGAATCCGAATGGCCCAAGGTGTTCCGTGCTGCGCGGATCTGGGTCGGCATTTATGCGCTGGTGATCGGCACCGCGTTGTACCTGCACAGCTGGCTGCCACTGATGCTGGTCGGCCTGCCGAGCCTTTACGGCGCCTGGCTCGGCTACCTGTTCGGTCTCACCCAGCATGTGGGCCTGGCCGAGGACGTACTGGACCATCGCAGCAACTGCCGCACCATCTACATGAATCGCGTGCTGCGCTTTATCTACATGGACATGAACTACCACCTCGAACACCACATGTACCCGATGGTGCCGTACCACGCGTTGGCGCAACTGCACGAAGAGATCCGCGACGATTGCCCGCCGCCGTACGCGAATATTTTTGCGGCGTACAGGGAGATCCTGCCGACGATCTGGAAGCAGCGCAGCGACCCGACCTATTTTGTGCAGCGCCCCGTGCGCCAACGCACCGAACCCACCGCCCATGCCCCAATGAATGCCGAAGCCACTGCTGGCTGAGTTTCACCCCATCCAATAAGAGAAAACGCCATGAACGATCAATGGATCGACGTCTGCGCCGTGGGCGAAATAGACGAAGAAGACGTGCTGCGCTTCGACCATGGGCCGCACACTTACGCGGTGTACCGCTCGGCCGAGAATGAGTTTTTTGCCACTGCCGGCCTGTGTACCCACGAGAAAATCCACCTGGCCGACGGCCTGGTGATGGACCACGTGATCGAGTGCCCCAAGCACAACGGGCGCTTTGATTACCGCTCCGGCAAGGCGCTCGGCGCGCCGGTGTGCGTCAACCTCAAAACCTACCCGGTACGGGTCGAAGCGGGGCGGGTTTTACTCGCCGTGACGGCGTGAGCATGAACGGACCCTTGATCATCGTCGGCGCCGGCCATGCCGGTGGCCGTGCGGCGCTGACCTTGCGCGAAGAAGGCTACACCGGGCGCCTGATCCTGATCGGCGATGAGCCGCACGTGCCCTACGAGCGGCCGCCGTTGTCCAAGGGCTTGCTGCAAGGCAGCACGGACCTGGCAGGTTGCAGCCTGTGCGACAGCCAGCGCATGACCGCGCTGGGCATCGAACATATCCCCGGCAACCCGGTCACGCGCCTGGAGCCGCAACAGCATCGGCTGCAACTGGCCGACGGCCAATGGCTGGACTTTGCCGGTGTGCTGCTGGCCACCGGCGGCCGGGCGCGACGCTGGCCTGTGGAGCAGGCTAACGTGCTTTACCTGCGCACCCATGATGAGGCGCTGGCCCTGCGCGACGCCTTGCGCCCCGGCATGCGGCTGGTGGTGGTCGGCGGTGGTTTTATCGGCCTGGAAGTGGCGGCGACCGCGCGCGGCCTGGGCTGCCAGGTGACGGTGCTTGAAGCAGGCCCGCGCTTGGCGGGCCGGGTGCTGCCAGCGGTGATCAGCGACGCGCTGCTGGATTTGCATCGTCAGCAGGGCGTGGAGGTGCGCTTGAATGTGGCGCTGGAGTCCATTGAGGCAGACGCGGTGCAACTGGTCGATGGGCAGCGCTTGCCGTGTGATCGGGTGGTGGTCGGCATTGGCATGCAACCCAATCTCGAACTGGCCGCAGCGGCGGGGCTGGAAGTAGGGCAGGGCATCCGCGTCGATGCGCAGTTGCGCACCAGTGCGCCGAACATTTATGCGGCGGGCGATGTGTGCGAATTTCGCCTGGGCGGCCTGTATCAACGCCAGGAAACCTGGCGCAATGCCGAAGCCCAAGGCCGCCACGCCGCGTTGAATATGCTGGGGCGGGAGTTGCCGTTCGAGGCGCTGCCGGGTTTCTGGTCCGACCAATACGACTGGGGCTTGCAGACCGTCGGCGTGATGACCCCGCTGACGGTCAGCCGTGCACTGCCTGGCGGTGGCTTGCTGTTGTTTTATCTGGATGCCAACGGGCATTTGCAAGGCGCTTGCGGCTGGGCGCTCGGCAATGGCGTGGCCAAGGACATCAAGCTGTGCGAACGCTTGATCAGCGCGCGCATTGCACTCAATACGGCCGACCTGGCCGCCCCGGATGTTTCCCTTAAACATTTGCTGCGAGGCTGATATGCGCCAATTGCTGGTGTTCCAATCCCTCTGGGCCATGCAGACGGAACCTGGGCCGCTGGAAGCCCAGCTCGATCGCATCGCCGCCGCCGGCTTCGACGGCATCACCGACCATTACTGGAAGCCCGCGGATGTCGCGCGCCTGCACGCTGCCGCCAGCGCCAGGGGCTTGCAGGTCGAAGGCCAACTGTTCCCGCAATCGGTGGATGACCTGGCCGCCGCGCTGGATGTGATCAGCCGCTACGGTTGCCACCATCTCACGCTGCAGGCCGATGTGCGCCCGCGCACGCTGGCCGAGGCAGCCCGGTTGGTCGAGGGCTGGCAGCGCCTGGCCGAACAGGTGGACTTTCCTGTCCTGCTGGAAACCCATCGCTACCGGCTTACCAACGACCTGTTGTTTACCCTCGACTTGCTCGCACAGATGCCCGACCTGAAACTGTTGGCCGACCTGTCCCATTACGTCGTCGGCCGGGAATTGCCCGAACCCGGCGCGGTTGAGGACGACGAACACATACGCACGATATTGCGCCATAGCTGGGGCTTTCACGGCCGGGTGGCCAGCAGTGAACAGGTGCAGGTCTCTGTGGATTTCCCCCAGCACCAAGCCTGGGTCGAGCGCTTTACCGGCTGGTGGCGCTACGGGATCAAAGACTGGCTGGCCCGGCCGGACACGCCCGATAGCCTGTCATTCACCTGTGAACTGGGCCCGCCGCCCTATGCAATCACCGACGCCGGCGGCCGTGAAATCAGCGACCGCTGGGCCGAGGCGCTGAAGCTCAAAACCCTGATTCACCAGGTGTGGGAGAGCTGTCATTGATGATCTGCTAATCTGCGCGGGTTAAAACCGCCCTTAGCCTGTGGACTTTCATCATGAAGACTTGCCCTGTTCAGCCACCTCTTGAGCCGCAGTCCGTCTGCCACCCTATCACCAGCAGCGCGATCTTCATGGTTGCAACCGTCGCTCCCGGCAGTGAAGACCAGGTGCGCGCCTGGTGCGGCGATATCGCCGGGCTGGTGCGTTCGGTGGGCAAGCGTGTGCCGACGGGCAACCTGACCTGCGTCTGCGGGTTTGGCTCCGATGCCTGGAGTCGATTGTTCGGCGGGCCACGCCCGGCGGCCTTGCACCCGTTTCGCGAGTTCGGCGTGCCAGGGCGCAGGGCGCCGTCGACGCCCGGCGATATCCTGCTGCATATCCGCGCCGAGCAGATGGACCTGTGCTTTGAGTTGGCCACGCAACTGATGGTGGCCTTGGGCGACAGCGTCAAGGTGGTGGATGAGGTCCAGGGTTTCCGCTACTTCGATATGCGCAGCATCATCGGCTTTGTCGACGGCACCGAGAACCCGGTAGGGCGCAAGGCCGTCGGCTTTACCATCGTTGGTGATGAAGACCCGGAGTTTGAAGGCGGCAGCTACGTGCTGGTGCAAAAGTACCTGCACAACATGAGCGCCTGGAACGAGCTGACGGTGGAAGCCCAGGAGAAGGTCATCGGCCGGACCAAACTGGCCGACATCGAACTGGATGAAGAGGCCAAGCCGAGCAACTCCCACAGCGCCTTGACCGTGATCACCGACGAAAACGGCGAAGAAGTGAAAATCCTGCGTGACAACAT
The DNA here is from genome assembly GCF_005938045.2 of Pseudomonas sp. KBS0710. GTDB lineage: Bacteria > Pseudomonadota > Gammaproteobacteria > Pseudomonadales > Pseudomonadaceae > Aquipseudomonas. Next base: position 2,008,927 of record NZ_VCCF02000001.1, read on the forward strand.
GCCCTTTGGCCGCCCAGGCGCCGGCGAGTTCGGCACCTACTTTATCGGCTACGCCCGCTCACCACAGCCCCTGGAGCTGATGCTGGAAAACATGTTCGTCGGCCGCCCGGTCGGCAATTACGACCGCCTGCTGGACTTCAGTACCGCCGTGACCGGCGGTCTGTTTTTTGTGCCTTCGGCCGATTTGCTCGAAGAGCTGGCCGACCGTCAACCGGGGTCTTAACTGAGCAACCCGGTGCTGACCGCCACAATCAGGAAGATCCCCAGCAGCGCGCGATAAATCACAAACGGCCAGGTGGAGAACCGCTCCAGGAACTTCATCAGGCCCCAGATCGCGAAGAACGCCGAGATACTTGCCACCACCAGGCCGAAGAGCAAATGCGGCCAGGCGTGGGCGGGCATGTCGGCGTGCAGCAGCACCCACAGCTCTTTCAAACCAGCCAGCGCGATGGCTGGCAGGCCCAGCAGGAACGAAAAGCGCGCGGCTTCTTCACGCTTGAAGTTGAGGAACAGCGCGGCAGTCAGCGTCGAGCCTGAACGCGAGACGCCAGGAATCAACGCGCCAATCTGCGCAATTCCGACAATCAGTGCATCGCGCAGGCGCATTTGGCCCATGTCCCGGGTATGGCGTGCGCGCACTTCGGCCACCGCCAGCAACACCGCCATCACCACACAGGAAATGCCGATCACCATCAGGCCGCGCAACGGCGAGTTGCAGCTGTTGAGGGTCGAGGACAAGGCCAGGCCGGCAATGCAGATAGGGATGGTCGCCAGCACAATCGCCACCGCCAGCTTGAACCACGGGTCGTTGTAGTCGCCCCTGCGTACCGCGCCGATGCTGCCCGTGGTGACCTGGCGTACATCGCGCCAGAAATAACTGACCACCGCCGCCAGCGCCGCCAACTGCATCGCCGCCGAAAACGCCGAGCCCGGGTCTTGCCAGCCGAGCAGGGCGGGCACCACACGCATGTGGGCGGTGGACGACACCGGCAGCAACTCGGTAATGCCCTGGATCACACCCAGGATGAAAATCTGCAGGTAATCCAGGGAGGCAAAGCCCACATCCAGGCCGGCGGAACACACGTTGGTCAAAGTAGAGGTCCTTGAGAAAAAGATCGAAGCAGACGAAGTTTATTCTAAATGTTTCAAGAATTTGGGTTGGACGGGGCAAATCCGCAATCGGTTCAGCAAACAGAAAGGTTAGGCAATGTATTGGCCTGCGCCCTTGTTTTGTGTTCAATGGCGCCCTGCGTTTTGTCACCGAGAGCCCCATGCCTGAAACCACCGTTGAACTGATCCAGACTGGCCCCGAAGCGTCCGAGCTGATCCGCAATCTTTACCAGTATTACGCCTATGAGTCCTCGGACTGGGAGCAGGAAGATGTCGAGGCGGATGGTCGCTTCTACATCCACGATGAGCACCTGACCCGCTACTGGCAAGACCCGCAATGGAGCGCCAACCTGCTGCTGGTGGACGGTTATATCGCCGGCTTCCTGCTGATCGAGGGCAGCGAACTGCCGGGCATCGATGCCCTGGAACTGGCCGATCTGTTTATCCTCAAGCGTTACCGCCGCAAGGGCATCGGCCGCGCCATTGCCACGCAAGTGTTGAGCAGTGGCCAGGCCGATTGGCTGGTGCGCTTCTATGACCAGGATGAAGTGTCCCAGGCGTTCTGGCGCGCCGTGCTGGATGATTTGCCGCGCCCGGTGCAGACCCTCGAACTGGAGGATGACCCGCAATTGGTGAGTTACCTGATTACGCGGGCGGTCCTGCATTAAGCGAGCGCCTGCGGGCGCACGCTGGTTTACACCCACAGAGGCTTCGGCCTCTTTTTTATTGCGCTGAAAAACCATCATCGGTTGAAGAATAGAAGGCTTTAATGTTTTTAAGTGCTTAAAAAAACATTTACAAGCCGACTCCATGCTGTGAATATGTCCGGGCGAATTTAAAAAAACAAAAAACATCCGCGGCACTGATCCCGTTCAGGCCATAACAACAACGACCTCAAACAGGCTTGAAGCCGGCTCCTGCCCCAGGCCGCTTCTGTGCGAAGGAGAACATCTCCCTTGAATCGCTTACTTAATGGCACGCTGTGCGTCACCCTCGTACTCGGCGCCGGCTTTGCGCAGGCCCAGACCACCTTGCGCGTCGGCTTGAACGCCGACATACGCAGCACCGAGCCGGGCGTCAACCGTGACGAAAATACCGACACCGTGATGCTGCACATCGTTGAGGGCCTGGTAGCCCACCGCGAAGACGCCTCGGTTGGCCCGTTGCTGGCCCGCGAGGTGCAACGCGCCGACGACGGCCTGACCTACACCTTCAAATTACGCGAAGGCGTGCACTTCCAGAACGGTGCGACATTAACTGCCAGTGATGTGAAGTGGACCTGGGAGCGCTACCTCAACCCCAAGACCCAGTGGCGTTGCCTGGCCGAATTCGACGGGCGTGGCGGGGCGAAAATCACCGCCATCGACACACCGGACCCGCTCACCGTCGTGTTCCATCTCGACCAGCCCAGCGGCCTGTTCCTGGCTTCGATGGCGCGCCCCGATTGCGCCGGCAGCGGCATCCTGCACCCCGATTCGCTGGCCGCCGATGGCAGTTGGAAAGCCCCTGTCGGCACCGGCCCGTTCAGCCTCACCGAATGGAAACCCGGGCAATACGTGGTGCTGTCGCGCTTTAACGACTACAGCCTGCGTGACGACGCTGCACCGGACGGCTTTACCGGCAAGAAGCAGGCCCTGGTGGATGAAGTGCGCTTTATGGTGATCCCCGACCCGTCGTCGGCCAAGGCGGCATTGATGTCCAACAACATTGACCTGCTGCCCAATGTCAGCGCCAGCGATGCGCAGGAGTTGAAAGCCACACCGGGTGTGCAGATTTCATTCAGCCCGATCATGGCCATCTGTGGCTTGTTGTTCCAGACCAACGATCCGCTGCTCAAAGATGTGCGCATCCGCCAGGCCATCGCCCATTCTCTGGATTACGGGCAAATGGTCAATGCGCTGTCCAACGGCACCTCCGAGCCGAACAACTCGGCCATCGCACAAACCAGCCCCTTCTACAGTGCCACCGCCAAGCAGGGCTACCGCTACGACCCGCAGCTGGCCCAGCGCCTGTTGAAAGAGGCCGGTTACCACGGCCAGCCGATCAAGATGATCGTCAATAAACGCTATTCGCAGATGTTCGACATGGGCCTGCTCAGCCAGGCAATGGCGGTGGCCAGTGGCTTGAACATCCAGATGGAAACCCTGGAGTGGGGCACCCAACTGGAGCGCTACCAGAGTGGCAATTACCAGATGATGGCGTTCTCTTACTCCTCGCGCCTGGACCCCGCCACCAGCTTCGATTCGCTGATGGGCGACAAGAGCAAGGAACCGCGCAAGGTCTGGGATAACCCCCAGGCCCAGGCGGTACTGCGTGAGGCGGTGCGCGAGAGCGACACGGCCAAGCGCCAGGCGCTGTTCGACCAGTTGCACTCGATGATGATCCACGACACGCCCATGGTGATCATCTACAACGGCACAGTAGCCGCGGCGCTGCGCGACAGCGTCAAGGGCTTCCATTCCTGGCCGGTGTCATCGCCACGGCTGTGGGGCGTCAGCCTCGCGGCCCACTAACGAGGCCTGAGCATGTTGCGTTTTATTTTGCAAAAACTCGCGATGGCGATTCCGACACTGCTGCTGATCTCGGTGATGGTGTTCGCACTGATTCGCCTGATCCCGGGCGACCCGGCGCTGTTGATGCTCGGTGATATGGCCGACCCGCAAAGCCTGGCCGATATGCGCCACACCCTGGGCCTGGATCAATCGCTGGTCATGCAGTTCCTGATCTGGTTCAAGGCCGTAATGAGCTTCGACCTGGGTGTATCCATCAGCACCAAGCAGGCGGTATTGCCGCTGATCCTGGACCGCTTCAGCGTCAGCGCCACCATCGTGCTGGTGGCGGTGTTGTTTGCCACGTTGATCGCCGTGCCGATTGGCTTGATCGCGGCCTGGAAACAAAACAGCGCGCTCGACCTTGGGTTGGTGTCCGTCGCCACCTTGTTGCTGTCGATTCCCAGTTTCTGGCTTGGCCTGTTGCTGCTGCATGCCTTTGGTATTCAACTGGGCTGGTTGCCGGTGGTGGGCTACGTGAGTTTTGCCCAGGCGCCGTGGCAAGCGATCAGCTACATGGTGCTGCCGGTGGTGACGCTGACCCTGGTTGAAGTGGGCGCGATTACCCGCATGGCGCGTGCCAGCACCATCGAAGTGCTGCGCCTGGAGTACATCGCCCACGCCCGCGCCAAAGGCCTGTCGGAACGTGCGGTGCTGTGGAAACACGCGTTGCCCAATGCGTTTGCGCCGACCTGGACGCTGGTCGGGCTGATCCTCGGCAACCTGCTGGGTGGAATCGCTGTGCTGGAAACGGTGTTCACCCTGCCTGGCATCGGCCGCTTGATGGTCGATGCGATTTTTGCCCGCGACTATCCGGTGCTGCAAGGCTGCCTGTTGTTGATCACCTTTATCTATGTGCTGGTCAACCTGTGTGTGGATCTGCTCTATCCGCTGTTCGACCCAAGGGTGAAGTTATGAGTTCGACTATTGCCGTGCCCGTAGCGGCCAAGCGCCGACGCGGGTGGGCGCCGGCCAATGCCGTGATCGGCGGCGGGCTGCTGGTGGCGTTGATCGCGCTGGCGTTGATGGGGTTGGTGTGGTCGCCGTTCGACCCGCTGAAGATCGACTTGATCGCGCGTCTCCAAGCACCATCGGCGGCCCATTGGTTGGGCACCGACGAGTTTGGTCGCGACGTGTTCAGCCGCTTGCTGATCGGTGCCCGCACCAGCCTGTGGGTGAGTTTGCTCACGGTGACGGTGGCGGTACTGGCCGGCACCGTGATCGGCATGCTCGCCGGTTACTTGCGCGGTTGGACCGACCGCGTGTTGATGATGTTCAACGATGCGCTGCTGGCGTTTCCCGGCATCCTCATGGCGCTGGGCATCATGGCGATTATCGGTGCCAGCAAATACGGCATCGTGTTGGCCCTGGGCATTGCCTACACGCCCTCGGTGGTGCGGGTCGTGCGCGGCACGGTGTTATCCCTGCGTGAGCTGGAGTACATCGAAGCCTCGCGGGTCATCGGCAACTCCGAGCTGTACACCATGCTGCGGCACATCGCCCCCAACTGCCTCGCGCCACTGTGTGTGCTGGCCACCAGCATGTTCGGTTGGGCGCTGCTTTCGGAAAGCGCCCTGAGCTTCCTCGGCCTCGGCGTACCGCCACCGGCCGCCACCTGGGGCAACATGCTTGCCAGCAGTCGGCCGTATATCGCCTCGGCACCTTGGCTGGGTGTGTTTCCGGGGTTGTTTATCTGCCTGACGCTGTTGGCGATCAACTTGTTTGGCGACGCACTGCGTGACCGTCTCGACCCCCGGATGAGGAAATGAACATGCCCGCCAATTGTGTTTTGTTGAGTGTGCAAAACCTGAAGATCCGCGTCGGGGAACACGGCCCACTGGCCGTCGATGACCTGAGTTTCTGTATCGCGCCGGGCGAGATTGTGGCGTTGGTGGGCGAGTCGGGCAGCGGCAAGACCATGGCCGCTCGCGCTGCTATCGGCTTGCTGCCGTTGCCGATGCAAGTGTGTGGCGGGCGCCTGGATTTCCAGGGCCGCGACCTGGTCAAGGCCGGCACTGAAGAATTGCGCGCGATTCGTGGTGCGAGCATCGGCATGGTGTTCCAGGAACCGATGGTGTCGCTCAACCCGGCGTTGAAAATCGGCCAACAGATGAGTGAGGCGCTCAGGCTGCACACCGACCTCGACCCGCCGCAGATCCGCGAGCGCTGCCTGGCCATGCTGCGTCGCATCGGGATCAAGGCGGCTGAACGCTGCCTGGAGTCCTACCCGCATCAGTTCTCCGGCGGCATGCGCCAGCGCATCATGCTCGCCTCGGTCATGCTGTTGCGCCCGGCGCTGTTGATCGCCGACGAACCCACCACTGCCCTCGACTGCCTGGCGCAGTTGGACGTGATCGAGTTGATGCTGGAGCTGACTCGCGAACAGGGCACGGCCATTCTGTTTATCAGCCATGACCTGTCACTCGTGGCCCGCTATGCGCACAAAGTGGTAGTGATGCGTCACGGCCAGGCGGTGGAGCAGGGCAGTACCCAAGACATCCTGTTGGCCCCCAAGGCCGAGTACACCCGCCAACTGCTTGAAGCCTTGCCACGGCGTGGCGAGCTGCCAGCATTGCCGGCGAGCAGCACGCCATTGGTGGAGATTGACCAGGTGTGCATCGAGCACCCTGGGCCGACTTCGTTCTGGGGCAAGCGCCAGTACCAGCGCGTGGTGCATTCGGCCAGCCTGGCGATTGCACCTGGCGAAACCCTGGCACTGGTGGGCGGCAGTGGCTCGGGCAAAACCACCCTGGGTCGCTCGCTGGTCGGGTTGATCAAACCGTGTGCCGGGTCGATCCGCTTCAAGGGCGTGGATATCCTCAAGGCCGCCAACCGTACCCACCGGCTGCAGTGCCAGATGATTTTCCAGGACCCGTATTCATCACTGAACCCACGGATGAAAATCGGCCAGATCCTTGCTGAACCCCTGCGCCACGAGCCCGGTTTGAATGCCGCCGAGCGGCGTGAGCGCGTCACGCAAACCCTCAAGGATGTCGGCCTGGGTGAGGAGTATGTCGAACGCTTTCCCCACCAACTGTCCGGTGGCCAACGCCAGCGTGTCGCTATTGGCCGCGCGCTGGTGCGCCGCCCGCAATTGGTGGTCGCCGATGAGCCGATTTCGGCCCTGGACATGACCATTCAGAAACAGATCCTCGAACTGTTCGAGCGCTTGCAGGCGCAGTACGGTTTTGCCTGCCTGTTCATTTCCCATGACCTGGCGGCCGTGGAGCGCATCGCCCATCGCGTGGCGGTGATGCACCAGGGCGAGGTCGTGGAAGTGGGGGCACGCGAGCAGATCTTCGATTGCGCGCAGCACCCCTACACCCGCCAGTTACTGGCGGCCGCCAGCCCACTGGAGAAACTGCCGGGCGGCGGCTACCGAATACGACCGGCAATTTAACCCCCTGATTTCATCCGGCGCGCGGGCCTTCATGCCTGCGCGAGGGTGAACGTCGTGCCCAGAAAAACAATAAGACCTACTCACCGAAATGACTGCCAGGAGCCAACAACATGCCTAACAACACGCTCAACCTGATCTTCAAGGGCGCCGGTCTTATGAGCGGGGGCCTGCTGTGCACCCCGGTCCAGGCGGACTTTATCAAGGACAGCAAGGCAGATCTGGACTTGAAAAACTACTACTTCAATCGTGACTACCGCGAAGACGCCGGGCAATCCAAACGCGAGGAGTGGGCGCAGGGTTTTATCCTCAACCTCAAGTCGGGCTTTACCGAAGGCACCGTGGGGTTGGGTGTTGACGTGGTGGGCATGCTCGGCTTGAAACTCGATTCCAGCCCGGACCGCTCGGGCTCCGGTTTATTGTCGCGCGATAACGATGCTGCGCCGGGTAAACCGAGTTACTCCAGGCGTGCGCATGACGAGTACTCCAAATACGGCGTGACCGGCAAGGTGCGTGTTGCCCAGAGCGAGTTGCGCAGCGGCTACCTGCTGCCGGACTTGCCCACGTTGCAACCCAATACCAGCCGATTGTTCCCGCAGACGTTCCGGGGCACGCAGGTGACCTCCACCGATATCGCCGGGCTGGCGCTGATTGGCGGGCAGATTGACCAGACCAAACAGCGTGAGTCCACCGAGTACGAGGATATGGGGCTGACCAGTCAGAGCGGGGCTTACAAAAGCACCGCCAGAAGTGATCGTTTTCGATTTGCCGGCGGCGATTACAGGCTCACGCCGGGCATGACCCTGAGTTATCACTTTGCGCAGCTGGAAGATATTTATCAGCAGCACTTTATTGGGCTGAAAAACAGCGTTGCGCTGGGCGGCGGCCTGCTCAAGACGGATATCCGATATTTCGACGCGGACACCTCAGGTGCCGGTTCGGCGGGCAACGTGGATAACCGCGCGCTGAGTACGCGGGCGATGTTCAGCTACAAGGGGCATAGCGTGGGTGGCGGGTATCAGGAGCAGTACGGCACAACGCCGTTTACCTATGTGGACGGCACCAATACCTATCTGTTTTCCGAGTATCAGTTGAGTAACTTCTCGCAAACCAATGAACGCGTCTGGCATGCGCGGTATGACTTTGATTTTGCGGCGCTGGGGGTTGCGGGGCTGACATTCTCTACGCGCTGGGCCAAGGGTGACCGGGCGCAGGTGAAGGGGTTTGCGGGGGAAGGGCGGGAGTGGGAGCGGGATATTGATGTGGGGTATGTATTCCAGTCGGGGGCGCTGAAAGGCGTTTCATTGCGCTGGCGCAATGGGTTGAGCAAGGCCAATTACCTGCGTGACATGAATGAAAACCGGGTGATCGTCGGTTACACCGTGGCGCTTTGGTGATGCACGTGTTTGCCCTGAAGACGCTATCTCTGTGTGGTAGCTGGCTGGCCTGCGATGGCGGGCTTGCTGGCCAGAGCCATGTGTCAGGCGCTGAAGGACTTGGGTCGGGGAGCGGATATGCCCCCAATCCACACGCCTCAGCTCTTGTTTCGCGCCACCCGCAACTTGCTCGCCACATCCAGATGCCGATGCAACAACGTCGACGCCCACTCATTATCGCCTTGCTCCAATGCATCCAGAATCGCCAGATGCTCCTGGCACGACACCCGGACCCGCTCCACATTGTTCACGGTGTGAAACTCGGTCAACCGTCGCAACCGGTTCTGCTGCTGGATCGCCTGCAAGATATAGCCATTGCCCGAGGCTGCCGCCAGCAGCTCATGAAACTCCGCGTTGCACTCGATAAAACGCTGCCCATCAACCGTGCCCTCCAACAACTCCATCTGCCGCTCCCGGCAGCGGCGAAACTGCTCAGGGTTGATAGTGAACGTCGGCTCCAACAGCCCCGCCGGCTCCAGCAACATGCGGAAGCGGTAGCTCTCAAAGCGCGTCTTCGGGCTGTTCAGCGTTGGCAAAAACTGCCAGCCATGCCCGTGCTTGCGCTGCATCACACCCTCATCAGACAAGCGCAGCAAACACCGGCGCAGCACGCTTTTGCCGACACCGTAGCGGCGCAGCAAATCACTTTCGGAAATCTGGTCGGGCAGCACCTGGTTCAAACGGTCATCGATCAAGCGCGTGTACAGCTGATCTTCTTCGTTATGCAACGCACTGACCTGTTGCGCCAAGCCATCGCCGGCTTCCAGTGGCACACGAAAGCCCTGCTGCGCCAGCGGCTCGATGGCTTTCTGTGTGGCCAGGTACGACAGCGCGCTGCGGATCGGCGAGCGCGACACGCCCAGGCGCTGGGCCAGTTCCACTTCTTTGAGGTGCATCCCGGGTTGCAGGTCGCCGCTGGCGATGGCGGCCAGGATCTGTCCGGCGACTTTGGTCTGCAGCGAGGTGAGTTGGGGCATGGCGTGAAGTCGATCCTGTGACAAGGGAGGCAAGAATACCCGGAAAACTGAATTATAGGCGGCTCAAATACATGAAGGCCGTCGTGAGTAAAACCTTATCTGCATTATTTGAAATATAAAAACATCAAAGAGGACCGATCATGACCTACATTCCGTTGCCCAGGGCCTTGCCTCATGAACGCGGTGTCGACCCCGCCGGCATTGCCGATTTCATCCAGGCCGTGACCCTGGCGGGTCTTGAACTGCACAGTTTCATGCTCTATCGCCAGGGTGCGGTGGTGGTCGAGGCGTTTTGGCAACCCTACTCGGCGCACCGCATGCATGTGCAGCATTCGGCAACTAAAAGTTGGACCGCCACCGCGATCGGCCTGTTGGTGGACGACGGTCGCCTGCGGCTTGACGCTAAGGTCGTCAGTTTCTTCCCCGAGTTGTGCCCGCAGCCCATCAGCGCCAACCTCGCGGCCATGACCGTGGAGGATTTACTGACCATGCGCACCGGCCATGCACGCGGGATTTCCGGCGGGGACTGGCGCAACCTGCAAAGCAGTTGGGTCGAGGCCTTTCTCAACGAGCCGGTGGACGAGCCGCCGGGCCAGGCGTTTATCTACAGCAGTGCTTCCAGCTTTATGCTTTCGGCGATTGTCACCCAGGTGACCGGGCAGACGATGCATGCCCTGCTGCAGGCGCGTGTCCTTGATTACCTGGGGCTCGACAAGCTTGCGTGGGACCTGGCGCCGGGGGGCTTCAACGCCGGCGGCAATGGCTTGAGTTGCACCAGCGAAGACGCGTTGAAGTTCGGCGTGTTGCACCTCAACCACGGCCAGTGGCAGGGCCGCCAGCTGTTGTCGCCACAGTGGGTGGCACAGGCCACGCGCAACCAGGTACAGGACGTATGGATGGGCGAGTTCGACGGCAAGCAGTACCTGCCACGGGACAAAAACAAGGGCAACGAAGCCCAGCGCGAAGGCTATGGCTACCAGTGGTGGATGACCGAGCACGGCGGCTATTACGCCTCGGGGGTGTTCGGCCAGCAGTGCATGGTGCTGCCGGAGCAGGACACGGTGATTGTCTTCACCTGCGGCTTGCGCCTGGGCGAGAAACGCTTGCACCAGGCGCTGTGGCAGCATCTGTTCCCGGCGCTGGGGCGCACTGCTGCGGATGCTCAAGCCAGCCAAATGCACTTGGACGCGCTGATCGAGGGCCTGCGCCTGCCCGGGCTGCAAGGCCTGCATGCCTCGCCCGCCAGCGCCGCCATGCAAGGTCGGTTCGCCATTGAACCCAATGAGGACGGTGTGCGCGAGTTGGCCTTTGATTTCCAGGGTGAGTACTGCGATTTCACCCTGGTTGATCACCGCGGCACCCACCACATACGCGCCGGCTTGCGGCAACCGATCGAAACCACCACCAGCATGACCGGCAACTACCTGCATCACCAGTATCAACCCGAGCAAACACCGGTGATTGCCCAGGCGCGGTGGACGCCCGAGGGCGAGTTGCACATGGATTGGCGCTTTGTTGAAACCGCATTCGGTGACCACGTGCGCTGCCGCCTGCTGGAGGGTCGCCTGTATTGCGACCGAGGTGTGAACACCAACGCCGGTGCCTTGCAACGGCCAACCCTTTTCGGCGTACGCAAACAGTCTTAAGGAGTGCACGCAATGACCTCTTCCCTATGGGCGCCCTTTACCGCGATGCGCGCCTTCAACCGTCAGCCGATGTTGTTTGATCGCGCTGCCGGCATGCATTACACCACCACCGAGGGGCGCGAGGTGCTCGACGCCATGGCCGGGCTCTGGTGCGTCAACGCCGGTCACGGCCAGCCGCGTATCGTCGAGGCGATTCGGGAAGCGGCGGGGCGCCTGGACTTTGTGTCCTCATTCAAGATGAGCCACCCTGCGGCGCTGACCCTGGCTGATCGTCTTGTGGCAACCGCCCCTACGGGCCTGGATAAAGTGTTTTTTACCAACTCCGGTTCCGAAGCGGTGGACACTGCGTTAAAGATCGCTCGCGCCTACCATCAGGCGCGCGGCGACTGCCGCCGCACCAAGCTGATCGGCCGCGCCAAGGGCTATCATGGCATGGGGTTTGGTGGTTTGTCGGTGTCGGGGATTGGCCGCCAGAAGCGCGACTTCGGCCCGTTGCTGGGTGATGTGGCGCATTTGCCGCTGCCCTATGACGCGGGCTCGCGTTTCAGCCCGGGTCAGCCGCAGCAGGGCGCGCACTATGCCGATGCCTTGTTGCAGTTGCTGGAGATCCACGACCCGGCAACCGTGGCGGCCGTGATTGTCGAGCCGGTCACCGGTTCAGGCGGCGTGTACGCACCGCCCCTGGGCTACCTGCAAAGATTGCGCGAGATCTGTGATCGTCATGGCGTGCTGCTGATTTTTGATGAAGTGATCACCGGTTTCGGCCGCCTCGGTCATGGGTTCGCCGCCCAGGCTTTCGGTGTTACGCCAGACCTGATGACCCTGGCCAAAGGCCTCACCAACGGTGCGGTGCCCATGGGCGGCGTGCTGGTCAGCGGCGCGGTGTACGAGGCCTTTATGCAAGGCCCGGAGCAGGCCATCGAGTTGATGCATGGGTACACCTATTCAGCGCATCCACTGGCGTGCGCAGCGGGTTTGGCGACCCTGCAGGTGCACGAGGAACTGGCTATCAACACCCATGTTCAGCAGCTTGCCCCGCTGTGGCAAGCCCGCGCGCTGGCGCTGCGTGAACAACCGTGGGTGCTGGATGTGCGTGCAACAGGTTTGCTCTGTGCGGTCGAACTCAAGCCGCGCGAGGGTGCGCCGGGTGCGCGGGCCGGGGAGGTCGCCCAGCGCTGTTACGAGGCGGGCGCGCTGGTGCGCGCGTCCGGGGACAATATCCTGCTGTCGCCGCCGTTGATCATCAGCGAGGAGCAGGTCGCGCTGGTTTTCCATACCTTGGGCGCTGCGCTGGAGGCGACGCGATGAACCACCGGGACTTTTACATCGACGGCCAATGGGTCAAGCCATTGGGGGCCGAAACCCTGGCGGTGGTCAACCCAGCCACCGAGTGCGTCATCACCCGCATCAGCCTGGGCACTGTCGCCGATCTGGACCTGGCGGTGGCTGCCGCTCGGCGCGCTTTTGACAGCTACAGCCAATGGTCACGCGAGCAACGCCTGGAGCTGTTGGCGGCGATCATCGACGGCTATCGCCAACACAGCGAAGCCCTCGCGCAGTGCGTGCACCAGGAGATGGGCGCGCCATTGTCGCTGGCGCGCAGCGCACACGTACCGGCAGGCCTGGGCCATCTGCAACGGGCCTATGAACTGCTGAAAGACTACGCATTCGAGCGCCTCCACGGCAGCACTCTGATCAGCCGTGAGCCGATTGGCGTGTGCGGGCTCATCACGCCGTGGAACTGGCCACTGAACCAGCTGACCTGCAAGCTCGCCCCAGCCCTGGCAGCAGGCTGCACCCTGGTACTCAAACCCAGCGAAAAGGCGCCGCTGTCGGCCCTGTTGCTGGCCGACATCCTGCATCGCGCCGGGGTGCCCAAGGGCGTGTTCAACCTGGTCAATGGTGATGGGCCGACCCTCGGCGAGGGGATTGCCCGCCATGCTGATATCGACATGGTTTCCTTTACCGGCTCGACCGGCGCAGGGGTTGCGGTGGCCAAGTTGGCCGCGCAAACGGTCAAGCGGGTCTGCCAGGAACTGGGCGGCAAGTCGGCCAACCTGATCCTCGCGGATGCGGACTTCGATGCAGCGGTGCGCCACGGCGTCAGCAGTTGCTTTCGCAACAGCGGGCAGTCATGCAACGCACCGACGCGCCTGCTGGTTCCACGGGCCATGCAGGCCCGTGCGGTACAGATTGCCCGAGAGGTGGCGGCGCAGGTGTGTTTTGACGACAGCAACCCGGCCACGGCCATCGGGCCGCTGGCCAATCAGGCGCAGTTCGAACGCGTGCAGAGGGTGTTGGGGGCAGTCGCCCAGGCGCCGGTATGCGGTGGCGTGGGGCGGCCCGAAGGGCTGACGACCGGTTTTTATACGCGGCCCACGGTGTTCGCCAACGTCGACCCGCAGTCGCCGATTGCCCGTGAAGAAGTGTTCGGGCCGGTGTTGGTGATCATCCCGTACGACGGCGAAGCGCAGGCGATCGCAATTGCCAACGACAGCCCCTACGGTCTCTCCGGTTACGTCAGCGCCGGCACCCTGGAACGCGCGCGTTTCGTGGCTCGGCAACTGCGCACGGGCATGGTCCACCTCAACGGTAGCAAGGCTGACAATGGCGCGCCATTTGGCGGGTACAAGCAGTCGGGCAATGGTCGCGAGTGGGGCGTGTTTGGCTTGGAGGATTACCTGGAGGTGAAGTCGATGTTCGGTTATGCGCCTAACCCGGATTGAACAACACCTGTTGCATGGCCTGGGGCGGTTGCCCGAAGGCACGCAAAAACGCCTGACGCATGCGCTCGCGATCACCAAAGCCGGTTTCGCGGGCCACCACTTCGACCGGGTGGCGGCTGGTTTCCATCATCGCCCGGGCCGCTTCCACGCGCAGAGATTCGATGGCCTTGGCCGGCGTTTGCCCGGTTTCTTCGCGAAACACCCGACTGAACTGGCGCGGGCTCAGGCGGGCAACCTCGGCCAGGGCTTCCACCGACAGGTCGTGGGTCAGGTTTTCGCGGGCATAGGCCAGGGCCAGTTGCACGCGGTCGGACTTGGGGTCCAGTTCCAGCAGGGCCGACAATTGCGACTGTTCACTGCCGCGACGTTGCGCAATCACCAGTTTGCGTGCGATGCGCCTGGCCAGGTCGCCGCCCAGGTCGGCCTCGACCATGGCCAGTGCCAGGTCGACACCGGCGCTCATGCCGGCGCCGGTCCAGATCTGGCCGTCGACCACGAACAACTTGTCCTCTTCGAGTTGGATGTGCGGGTAGCGCTTGCGAAAGGCGGGCGCGTGGATCCAGTGGGTGGTGGTGCGCTTTCCGTCGAGCAAGCCGGCTTCGGCCAGCACGAAAATGCCCATGCACAATGAGGCCACGCGCCGTGACTGGGCGGAGGCAGCCTTGACCAGCTCGAGCAGGTTGGCTTCCGGCAAGCGAAATTCCAGATAGCCGCTGACGATCAGCGTGTCATAACCCTGAGCGCGGATCGGCGTGGTGTTCACCGAAAAGCCTTGGGAGGTCATCACGGCGCCGCCGCTTTCCGACACCAGGTGAAATGCATAGGCCGGTTCGCCGCGCAGCAGGTTCGCGCATTCAAATACCGAGCCCAGGCTGAGGCTCAGGGATTGGAAGTTCGGGTAAACCATCAGCGCAACGCTGTGCATCATTGTTCTCCAAAAAACGCGGGCCAGGGCGCGGGAGTGGTGATTGTCGGCGCGCGCCGGGTAAACAGCAACCGGCTTTGTGGCATGTCCGGAATCCTTGCGCATATGACATTGTTGAAGGTTTGCATGGCGCCTAACATCTCCTTAACGAACTAGACGACTGGTCTAATCGGACGGGAAACGTGATGAACAACGAAGCTAAAAGTACTCGGCAGGCCATTCTGGACACGGCGCAGGTGATTGTCGGCCGCAAAGGATTTTCTGCAGTGGGCTTGAACGAAATACTGCAAGCCGCCGAGGTGCCCAAAGGCTCGTTTTATCACTACTTCAACTCCAAGGATGCCTTCGGCGTGGTCTTGCTCGACAGCTACTTCGACCACTACATCAAAGGCATGCAGCAGTTGTTCGATCAACCCGGACTGTCCGGCTTCGCCAAGCTGATGCGCTATTGGCACTCCTGGGTCGACAACCAGACCGGCTGCACCGATACGGGCAAATGCCTTGCCGTCAAACTCGGTGCCGAGGTGTCAGACCTTTCAGAGCCGATGCGTCTGGCCCTGCAGCGCGGCACTGCACGCACCATTGCGTTGCTGGCCGAAGCCTTGCAGCACGGCGTTGAAGACGGCTCGCTGCCGGCACAGTCACACCCCGAAAGCCTGGCCCGGCGCCTGTATGCGTTGTGGCTGGGGACCAGCGTCATGAGCAAGATCACCCGAACATCCGCGCCGTTTGATGAGGCGCTGTTACTGACTCAACACCTACTGCAACCCATCGATCGAGGCACTGGAAAATGAAAGTATTAATGGTACTGACCTCTCACGACCAGCTAGGCAATACCGGTCGTAAAACCGGCTTCTGGCTCGAAGAATTTGCCGCGCCCTATTACACCTTCAAGGACGCCGGTGCCGAACTGGTGCTGGCATCCCCGGCCGGTGGCCAGCCGCCGCTGGACCCTGTCAGTGACCAGCCGGATGCGCAAACCGACGATACCCGCCGCTTTGCCGCCGACCCAGCCGCCCAGCAGGCGCTGGCCAACACGGTCAAGCTGGACTCGGTGAACGCTGCCGACTTCGACACGGTGTTTTACCCAGGCGGTCACGGGCCATTGTGGGACCTGGCCGAATCGAAAACCTCGGTCGCGTTGATCGAAGCGTTTGAGCGCGCCGGCAAGCCCATCGGTTTTGTCTGCCATGCGCCGGGTGCGCTGCGTCACGTCAAGGCGGTCAACGGCGAGCCATTGGTACAGGGCCGTCGTGTGACGGGCTTCTCCAACTCCGAAGAAGCTGCGGTTGGCCTGACCGATGTGGTGCCGTTTTTGATCGAAGATGATTTCAAGGCCCTCGGCGGCCTGTATGAGAAGGGCGCCGACTGGCAATCCTTCGTGCTTGAAGATGGCTTGCTGGTGACGGGCCAGAACCCTGCCAGTTCCAGTGATGTGGCCAAGGCCCTGCTGAAACTCACCGCGTAAATTAACTAACCGTTGCAGGCATTGGCGGCTCTCAAGAGCCGCCAATGCTTTTGTTCGCCCTGAATTTGGACAGTGACTCATGACGATGCATGTTTTAAATACCCCGGTAAAGCTGGGGTATCACACGCTGAACAACCGGGTTGTGCTGCCGCCCTTGACCCGTCAACGCAGTGCGCAACCGGGTGATATCGCCACCGACCTGATGGCCGATTATTACCGCCAGCGCGCCACTGCCGGGTTTATGGTCAGTGAAGGCACAC
The DNA here is from genome assembly GCF_005938045.2 of Pseudomonas sp. KBS0710. Classification (GTDB taxonomy): domain Bacteria; phylum Pseudomonadota; class Gammaproteobacteria; order Pseudomonadales; family Pseudomonadaceae; genus Aquipseudomonas. Next base: position 2,025,421 of record NZ_VCCF02000001.1, read on the forward strand.
AGATCGAACCGCGTGGCCAGGGCTATGCGTGGACGCCGGGTATCTACACACCTGCGCAGATCGACGGCTGGCGTAAAGTCACCGAGGCGGTGCATGCCGATGGCGGGGTGATTTTCGCGCAGCTCTGGCATGTTGGCCGTGTGTCCCATAACGCATTGCAGCCGGATGGCGCAGCACCCGTGGCGCCGTCTGCGCTTGCGGCGCTGCAAGCAAAGGCGTTCATTGAAACCGGCCCTGGCGTGGGTGAATTGAAACAGCCGCCGGTGCCGCGCGCATTGAGCGTGCTGGAGATTGAGGAACTGGTGGGGCACTACGCCCAGGCGGCACGCAATGCCTTGGATGCCGGGTTCGATGGGGTGGAAATCCATGCTGCCAATGGCTACCTGGTCAACCAGTTCATCTCTGCACATGCCAACCAGCGCGACGACGAATACGGCGGCTCATTGCACAATCGCCTGCGCTTTCTGCGCGAGATCGTTGAAGCCGTGACGGCCGTGGTCGGGCCTGAGCGCCTTGGCGTGCGTTTTTCGCCGTTGTTCAGCGGCACGGATCAGGACCGCGTGTATATCGGCCTGGTGGAACAAGACCCGCATCACACCTATATCGAGGCGATCAAGGTGCTGGAGGCGTCGGGCATTGCCTACGTGTCCATCGCTGAAGCCGACTGGGACAACGCACCGGACCTGCCTGAAACCTTCCGCCAGGCGGTGCGCAGCACCTTCAGCGGGCGCATCATCTACGCCGGGCGTTACACCGCTGAGCGCGGTGCAAAGCTGGTGGAGGCAGGGCTGGCGGACCTGATCGCATTCGGTCGCCCGTTCATTGCCAACCCGGACCTGCCACAGCGGCTTTTTAATGGCTGGCCATTGAACCCGCTGCGGGCGGAGGGCATGTACGGCGGCTCTGAGCGGGGCTATACCGATTACCCGGTGTACGCCGGGTAATCACGCCACCCGCAGCACAATCTTGCCGATATGGTCGCCACCTTCCATTCGCGCATGGGCCTGGGCGGCATCGGTGTATTCATACACTTTGTCGATGATCGGCAGGCAGCGCCCGGCGGACAACACTGGCCATATGTATTCGCGCAGCTGCTCAGCGATTGCGGCTTTCTCGTCCTTGGTGCGAGCGCGCAGCAACGAGCCGGTGATGACTGCGCGTTTGCCGAGGATGGTCAGCAGGTCGACGTCATGGGCTTTGCCGCCGCCGAGGAAGCCCAGCATCACCAAGTGCCCGTCCATGCCCAGGGCCTTGAGGTTGTTGTTCAGGTAGGAGGCTCCCATGATGTCGAGGATCACGTTAACGCCCTGGTCGTCGGTCTTCTTGGCGATGACCTCGGCAAAGTCCTGCTCGCGGTAATTGATCGGCTCGGCGCCCAGTTTGGCAATCGCCGCGCATTTGTCGGCAGTGCCGGCGGTGGCGAACGCCTGGATGCCGAACTCCTGGCAGAGCATCAGCGCGGTGGTGCCGATGCCGCTGGTGCCGCCGTGGATCAACGCGCGCTGGCCTGTGTGGGCGCCACCCAGGCCGAACAGGTTGGCCCAGACAGTAAAAAAGGTTTCTGGCACGGCAGCGGCTTGAATCCAGTCCATGCCTTCCGGAATCGGCAGGGCCTGGCTGGCGGGTACGGCGCAGAACTGTGCATAGCCGCCACCATTGGTCAGGGCACAGACCTTGTCGCCCAGGCTGTATTCACTGACGCCGTCGCCCAGCGCAACCACTTCGCCGGCCACTTCCAGGCCCGGTATCGGGCTCATGCCGGGCTTCATCGGGTACTTGCCGGCGCGTTGCAGGGCATCGGGACGATTGACCCCGGCGGCATGCACGCGGATCAGAATTTCGCCGGGGCCGGGCGAGGGCACTGCAACCTGACGGGGCTGGAGAACCTCGGGGCCGCCGAAGGTGGTGATTTCAATCTGGGTCATGTCGTGGGGCAGAGTCATGTTCTGGATACCTGTAGCGATGAGCGTATGAAGTAGGACCGCAGCCGGTGGTGGTTGATTCAACCGGGGCGGTTTGTGTGGCGCCCAGCATAGCCGGCTCTTCGCCATAAGGTCAGCACAGGCTTGCAAGCCCGGGCTCGGCTCTGCGGACACAATCGACGTCGGTTTCTTTTATGGACGTTGCAGATGAATGAATCTAAAAGCCAGGCGCTTGGGCTGCTGTTTCTACGAGTGAGTGCATCGCTGTTCTTGCTGTGGGTGCATGGGTTGCCCAAACTGCTCGACTACAGCCAACAATTGACGCTGATCGAAGACCCGTTCCACCTGGGCGCCAATGTCACGTTATGCCTGGCGATTGGCGCTGAAGTCATCTGCCCGTTGCTGATTATCGCCGGAGTCTGGGTGCGCCTGGCCTGTCTGCCGATCCTCGCTGTGCTGCTGGTGGCTTTGCTGGTAGTGCACCCCGAGTGGTCGCTGTTTGAAGGCCAGTTTGGATGGCTGCTGTTGATCCTGTTTTCCAGCATTCTGATCGCGGGGCCTGGTCGCCTGGCACTTGATCGCGGTTGAGCCTGAACAAAAAAAGACCGGGCAAGCCCGGTCAAAGAAAGGAGAGGGTGACGCCGTTGCTTCAGCGGTTGAGGAAGGCCAACAAATCTTCGTTCAACTGCTGGGTGTGAGTGGCGGCAAAACCATGGGGCGCATCCTTGTAGACCTTCAATTGCGCGCCTTTTATCATCTGCGCCGCCACTTTGCCGGTGGTCTCGAACGGCACGATCTGGTCACCATCACCGTGGATCACCAGGGTCGGCACATCGACCTTGGCCATGTCCGGGCGAAAGTCGGTTTCGGAGAATGCCGTGACGCAATCAACCGTCGATTTGAGCGATGCCAGCAAGGCAATCTGCAAGGTCTGGGTGAGCACGCCCGGCGAGACCTTCTGCCCCTGATTGATGCCAAAGAACGGGGTATTGAAGTCGCTGATAAACTGCGCGCGGTCCTTCAGCAGCCCGGCCTTGATACCGTCGAACACATCGGTGGGCACGCCCTGCGGGTAGTCCGCTTTCTGACCGAAGATCGGCGTCACGGCACCCAGCAATACCAGGCCGGCTACGCGTGCGTTGCCATGGCGGGCGATGTAGCGAGCGACGTCGCCGCCACCCATGGAGAAGCCCACCAGGGTTACGTCGGTGAGGTCCAGGTGTTCAATCAACTGGGCAATGTCGTCGGCGAAGGTGTCGTAGTCATTGCCGGTCCAGGGTTGGTCAGACCGGCCAAAACCACGGCGGTCGAAAGCGATGGTGCGAAAACCGCGGCTACTGAGGTACTCCATCTGGTATTCCCACATATCGGCATCCAGCGGCCAGCCATGGCTGAACACTACCGGTTTACCGCTGCCCCAGTCCTTGAAGTAGATCTGGGTACCGTCTTTGGTAACGAATGTGCTCATGCATAACTCCTTGATTGAGGGGGGATGACTGCGCCTTACTATCGCCCTGTACCCGTCGAAGGGCTTGTACGCGTGTGCTTGCTTGGGTTTACCAACTGAACTTGAGCTCGACTCCCAGGTAATTGCTGTCGTCACCACCGGCTTCGCGCAGGGTGCGGCCCACCGTGTAATGCACGGCTTCGACCGCGCCGGCAAGGTTCGGCGTGAAGGCATAGTCGGTGCGCAATTGAGCGTAGGCGCCGGTCCAGCGTTCGCCTTTGCCGGCAGTGCCGGCCACGGGCAAGTTCGGTTGGGTATAGACCGCGTCGTCGGTGGTCTGTCGCCAGAGCAGGCCGATGGCAGTCTGTACGCTCAGTTTGGCAACGGGCTTGACGGTGATCGACGGTTTGACGTGGATCAGGTTGCTGTAGCCCGTATAGCCGGCGAGTGAAAAATAGTAGCCGTTGGGAAACAGCGGGTTGAACGTGCCGACGGTAGCGTCACCCGCTTTGCGGTCGCCGGAGGCGATATCCAGCTGCACGCCGAGCCGTGGTTTCCAGGCCAGGTCGTCGAACGTATAGCCCGTACGACTGCCAGCGGCCCAGGCCCGAATCGACTTGCTGCCCACCGACCCCCGTTGCAGCATCGCCTCGATGTCCCAATCGAAGCCCTGGGCTGCGCCGCCCAGGCGGGCGTCGATGAACTGGCGGGTTTCCTCGCCGTCGGCGTCCAGGTAATGCGCAGCGCTGCGTTCATACACGCCGTAGTAGGCCGACAACTCATTGCTGCCGCCCACCAGTCGCTCGACCCGCAGCAGGTGAAAGCGTGCGTCGCTGTTGGAGCGGTCGTCGAAGGAGCTCTCGTCCTGATACTGCACCGGCTGGCTGGCGATCGCGATAAACCGCCAATGGGTGGTTTCCCAGTCGGCCCAGAGCGCATCGAACGACTGGCGCACATTCGGCCCATCCCGCGACGAGATAAAACGCTGCAAGTCGAAGGCGAAGTCCTGACGGCCGATACGGCCCTTGAAGGTGCCGCTGCTGAAGGTGTTCACGTACTCGGCAAACGCCAGCCGCAAGTCGACACGGTTTTGATCGGCACCGCCAAGCGTGGTTTTGTCGTACGCCCGAGCATCTTCGAGTTGGGTGAACACCCGCCAGTTTTCGTCCAGGTGCAGGTCTGCGTGGACCTCAAAGCGCTGGATCAGGTAGCGATCACGCTTCACATCGCGCACGCCGAAGCCACTGGCATCGTTCATCTCGAAACGTTCGCGCAAGCTCGCGCCCAACGACAGGTACGTCAACGGGTTGGCGCTTGACAGCGGGATGTACTTCAAATCGTCCAAAGGCTGCGTGCGCAGCACCGGGTCTTGCAGCACCGACCAGTTTTCCTGCCAGCGGTTGGTTTTGAGCACCGGTCGGGTGGCTTGCTCCTCGGCGTGGGCGCTGGCGGTGAGCAGCGGCCACAGCACGGCCAGGCCCCAGGGTGTACGACGATTCATTTTGCCGCGCTGAGCTGGTGAATTTCCGCGACGTATCCACCGGGGAATTCGACCATTGCGCTGCGCCGCCCTTTGCTCGCGAACGCCGGTACCAGCACAGTGGCGCCTGAGCCTGTGGCTTTGGCCAGGGTCGCCGTCAGGTCGTCGACCTGGTAACCGGTGGTCTCATGGCCGAACGGGTAGGGCAGTTGACCGTTGGTCACCAGTACGGCCATGCGACCGAACGGCGATTGCAGATCGATACGCCGGTAGACGCCGCCCTGGCCGATATCGATACCCGGCGCGTGTTTGTCGTCAGCCAGGACCTTGCCATGGGAAAAACCGAGGAAAGCTTTGATAAATGCCTCGGCCCGCTCGGCAGGCAGGTACACGCGGTTTTCCGGTACCGTCTGGAACCCGGCGTAGTTCGGGGCCTGGGTGTGCCAATAGAGCTGCATGTTCACACCGCCTGGCCACTGCACCACGGCATCGCGGCCGATGGGGTCGGGAAAGTCACTGACAATCACGGCTGCACCATTTTCCCGCGCGGCCTTGAGGGCCACGTCCATGTCCTTGACCAGATAACCGTTGCGCTCCTGGCCAAATGGATGCGGTATGGGTGTTCTGAAACCGAACAGTGACACCGTACCGACTGGCGTTTGCAGCAATTGCGAGGTGGTACTGCTTGGCACTGGCAGTACGTTCACCACCACCTGTGAGGTACTTTTACCACCGAAAGTCGCCAGGAAACTCGTGGCAAAACGGTCCACATCAGCCGGTGCCACGTAGACGTGGCTGGTGTCGTATTGCGGCGCCACTGCCACGCTCGGGGTTGCCGCAAATGCGCTGTTCATCATGGCCGCGGCCAACAGTGTCAATGCCAGGGTTACCCTATTCGCTTTTCTACCCATGCCTGCTCTCCAGCCCTTTTTGGAAAGTCAGGAGCTTAGGCGGCCGGCACGCATGGGAATTGTACGGACGTGCTCGATGGAGCACTTGAGGCAGGAATTTCACAGGGCATGACAGGCGCGTTTTTCAGCGCGCAACCCTCTTTATTATCACGCCACCATAATAATCTTCGACACCAACTCCACCACCGTCTTGGCCTGCAACTTTCTCATCAAGCGCGCCCGGTGCACCTCCACCGTGCGGTGGGAGATCGCCAGGCGCAAGGCGATTTCCTTGGACTTGAGGCCATTGACGATGTGCATGGCAATTTCCCGCTCCCGTGGCGTGAGGTCGCCGGTGCCCTGGTGGGTGCGGTCCAGGCGTTCGAAGTGCCAGATCATCAGCTTGAACGGGTCTTTGGGCGTGAGGGTGTAGCCGTGGGACTTGGCCCAGAACACTTCGCCGTTCTGGTGCTGCATGAAACGCTCGTCGGAGTAGAAACCGTTTTCGCTTTCCAGCAACCAATCATGGCTACGCTTGCCAATGGCGTGGTAGTCAGCCTGGGAAGGGTAAATCAGCAGCGTCAGCTGGTTGACCAACGCGTCGCGCGAATAGCCGAACAACTGCAGGAAAGCCTCATTACAGTCGACCATCACGCGGTTGCGGGTGACCAGTTGCGGCGCGGGAGAGAGCTGGAACGCCAGGCGTTCTATGTCGTGGAACTGCTGTGCAAACGCGTTCATTGGGCATCCTGCCTCGTCGCTTTCTCAACTGGGGCTACTTAGCCATGTAAGTAGTTGCACGAATTGGCGCGCGCCCAACGGTGGGCCATTGTAGGTAAATGTCCGCACCAAAAATAGAAGAAATTGATTATGCCAGCTGATTGCGTCTCCATTGTTGCCGCCGGTCATTCACGTTTTGGTCGCCTTGAAGGCACCAGCCTGGAGGATCTGATCGTACAGGTCACCCACGAAGCCCTGAAAGACGCGGCCATTGACGCGAGCGAGATCGACGCGCTGTTCCTTGGCCACTTCAACTCCGGGTTGGTGCCCGACGGGTTCCCGGCCTCACTGCTGCTGCAGGCCGACCCTGGGCTGCGCTTCAAACCGGCGACCCGCTGTGAAAACGCCTGCGCGTCCGGCTCGGCGGCAATCCTGGCCGGGGTCCAGGCGATCCTGTCCGGCAGCGCCGAGCTGGTATTGGTGGTGGGCGCCGAAAAGATGACCCACACCACCACCGCCGAGGTGACCCAGGCCCTGGCCGGCGCCGGCTATCAGAACGACCCGGCCGAAGCGGGTTTGAGTTTCCCGCAGCTGTTCGGCCGTGCAGCGCGCCAATATGCCGAGCGCTACCACTGCCCGCTGGGTTCGATGGCGGCCATCGCCACCAAGAACCACTCCAACGCCATGGCCAACCCGTTGGCGCAGATGCACCGGGTGATGGATTTCGAACACTGCAACAACGTGTCCAAGAGCAACCCGTTTGTGGCCGAGTCGTTGCGCCTGACCGATTGCTCGCTGATCAGCGACGGCGCCGCCGCGATCATCCTGGCTTCGCCCAAGCGTGCGCGCGCGTTTCGTCGTGATGTGCAGATTCGCACGCTGACCCAGGTCAACGATTGCCTGCCGATTGCCCAGCGCGACATCCTCGCGTTTGAAGGCCCGCAACGCGCGATCCACACGGCGTTGCGCGGGGCGAATATCACCCTGGCCGACCTGAGCTTCGCCGAGGTGCATGACTGCTTCACCATCGCCGAACTGCTGATCTACGAAGCCATGGGCCTGGCGCCCAAGGGTGAGGGGCACCGTGTGCTCGACAGTGGTGTGGTGCGCGCGGGCGGGCGGTTGCCGGTGAACCTGTCCGGCGGGCTCAAGGCCAAGGGGCATCCGGTGGGCGCCACGGGTGTGTCGATGCATGCCCTGGCGTTTCGCCAATTGACCGGCGAGCCGATCGGCCTGGCGGTGCCCAACCCTGAATTCGGCTTGGTGTTCAACATGGGTGGGATGGCGGTGGCCAACTATGCCTCGGTTCTGCACGCGCGCCGGAGCTGAGCCATGAACATTGCCAACTGGCTGCACGACACCCAGCGCCGCGACCCGCAACGCCCGGCGTTGTTTGAGGGCTCGCGGCAAGTCGCCGACTACGCGACCTTCACCGCCCATGTCCGCCAACGCGCCGCGCAATTGGTCGATCAATATGGCCTGGTGCCGGGCGATGCGGTGGCGCTGCTGATGAAGAACAGCTGCGACTACCTGGAAGTGCTCTACGCCATCTGGTGGCTGGGTGGCGTGGTGGTGCCGATCAACGCCAAATTGCATCCGGCAGAAGCCGCGTGGATCGCCACCAATGCCGAGGCCCGCCTGATCTTTACCGACGGCGGCCGGGTATTCGCCTCATCCCGGGACTTGCCTGCGCGCTGCAAGGAACTGGACGCTCACACACTGCCGCCGACCCGTGGCTGGCCGACCCTGGAGCAGCCGGTGCCGCGCCAGGATCAGGACCTGGCCTGGCTGTTCTACACCTCCGGCACCACCGGACGCTCCAAGGGTGTGATGTTGTCCCACGGCAACCTGGTCGCCATGTCGCTGTGTTACCCCACGGATGTCGATCCGGTGAGTGCCAACGACGCGGCCGTGTATGCGGCGCCGATGTCCCACGGGGCGGGGCTGTATAACTTTATCCATGTGCGCTGCGGCGCTCGGCATGTGGTGCCGGCCTCCGGCGGTTTTGATGCCGGCGAGTTGTTCGGCCTGGCGGTGGAACTAGGCAATGTGTCGCTGTTTGCCGCGCCGACCATGGTCAAACGCATGGTCGAGCAGGCGCGGCGCCAGGGTTATGGCGGCGACGGCATCAAGACTATCGTCTACGGCGGCGGGCCGATGTACCTGGCGGACCTGCGCGAGGCACTCGACACCTTCGGCCCGCGCTTGGTGCAGATCTACGGCCAGGGCGAAAGCCCGATGACCATCAGCGTATTGCCCCGCGCGGTGATTGCCGATCGTCAGCGTGCCGATTGGTCAAGCCTGGCGGCGTCTGTCGGCCACGCGCAAGCCTGTGTCGAAATCCGCATTCTCGATGCCCGGCACCAACCGCTGCCCCCCGGCGAGCGTGGTGAAATCGCCGTGCGCGGCGCCACGGTGATGCAAGGCTATTGGCGCAACTCGCAGGCCACCGCGCAAACCCTGGTGGATGGCTGGTTGCTCACCGGCGATATCGGCTTTCTCGACCCGGCCGGCTACCTGACCCTCACCGACCGCTCCAAAGACGTGATCATCAGCGGTGGCAGCAATGTGTACCCGCGTGAAGTCGAGGAAGTGCTGGTGCAGCATCCGGACGTGTCCGAGGTGTGTGTGGTCGGCGAGCCGGACGCGCAATGGGGCGAGTCAGTGGTGGCCTTTGTGGTCACGCGCAGCGGGCAGGCGCTGGACGAGGCCGAACTCACGGCCTGGTTTCTGCAGCGCATGGCCTCGTTCAAGAAGCCCAAAAAGTATGTATTCAGAAACGATTTGCCCAAGAACAGTTACGGCAAAACCCTCAAGACCGACTTGCGGCAGTGGTTGAAAGCAGCGAGTATCGCCGCGCTTTCCTAGCTTTTCATGGACAGAACAACCGACAAGGAGTCCCTTCGATGGGCAATACAGCGCAAGACACGCAGCGCAAGCGCCGCCGTGCATTTCTCGGTGCCACCTCCGGCCACTTGATCGAGTGGTACGACTACGGCGTCTACGGCTTTCTCGCCGTGTACATCGGCCAGGCGTTTTTCGTCTCCGATGATCCCACCACCAGCCTGCTCGCCAGTTTCGCGGCGTTCGCCCTGAGCTTCTTTATCCGGCCTCTGGGCGGGCTGTTCTTCGGCCCGCTGGCGGACAAGATCGGCCGGCGCAAAACCCTGATCATGGCGCTGGTAATGATGACCGGCTCCACCGTAATGCTGGGCCTGTTGCCCACTTACGCGACCCTTGGCATTGCCGCGCCAATCCTGCTGATCCTGGTGCGCTGCGTACAGGGCTTCTCGGCGGGCGGCGAAATCGGCACCGTCACCAGTTTTATCTCTGAATACGCCGGCCCCGGCCGGCGTGGTTTTGCCACCTGCTGGCTGATGGTCACCGCCGTGCTCGGCCTGCTGCTGGGTGGCGCCGTGGCTAATGGCATGACCTGGATACTGGGTGCCGAGATGATGCAGGAATGGGCCTGGCGCGTGCCGTTCCTGATCGCGGCGCCGCTGGGCTTTATCTCCATGTACATCCGCCTCAAGCTCGAAGACAGCCCGGAGTTTCTGGCCCTGCAACGCGCCGGGCAAACCTCCCGCGCGCCGCTGCGCGAAGTCTGGCAGTGGAAGCGCGCCATCGCCCTGGTGTTCTTCATCATCACCTTGCACAGCTCGATCTTCTATCTGGTGCTGACCTTCGCCTCGACTTACATGGCCAAGATCCTCAAGTTCGACAGCGGCACCACCTTGCTCTATGTGTTTGTCGCCAGTTTCTCGGCGGCATTTGTAATGCCGTTTGGCGGCGCCTTTACCGACAAGTACGGGCGCAAGCCGTTCCTGATGGTGATCGGCACGTTGGCCACGCTGGCGATGTTCTGGCTGTTCAAATCGGCGCCTACCGCCACGCCGGCGTCGTTCTTTGCGCCGTTGATGGCGGTGGCGATCCTGTTCGGGTTGTACGCCTCATCCACCTACGCGCTGATGAGTGAGTTGCTGCCCACGCGCATCCGTTCCACCGGGATTGCCGTGGCCTATAACGTGCCGGTCGCGGTGTTTGGTGGCAGCGCGCCGCTGATCTCCACTTGGCTGATCAAGGTGACGGGCGACATCACTTCGCCGTGGTACTTCTACGTGGCCACCGGTGTGGTATCGCTGATTGCCCTGGTGGTGTTGCGCAAAGAGGACTTTGTTGCCAGCGCTAGCCCGGCGGTCGTGGCGCCTGCAGCGGCAGCCCTGGCCTGATCGCTCAGGGGCGTTGGGGTTTGACCGACGTCCCGAACGTATTGCCCATGCGGTTACTGGTCGCCGCCGGTGTGGCTAACCCCACTTGGTTTGGCGGCCGTTTGTGCACCGGGAGGTTCTGCGCCTCGCGGTTCTTTTGCGCGGCCTTGGCCGCGTCCGGGTCATTGCCCATCTGCTGGCTCAGGCAGCCATAGTCGGGCGCCTTGTAACCATCCACCGTCACTTCCGTGCAGCCTTGGGCAGCGGATTCGGCGTGGGCGAGCAGTGGCAAGGCGGCGCACAGCAACAGGCTGGCGAGTGTGCAAAAGCGCTTCATCAGAGCCTCCTGGCAGGCCCGCACAGAGGGGCCGTTAGTGCTGCAAAGTGTAGTGCAGCGGGCTTGCCGTCACCGTGATGTTTTTTTTGCTATCACCGTAACATCAGGTTCATAAACTGGCCTCAGGATGACGGTTTTCAAGGACACGTCAGCCGTGCAGCGATGCCGCGTGGAGGGTGAACAGGGAGGCTGGAAGCGCGCCATGGGTGCCCTGGTCTTGCTGTTGCTGTTGGTTGGCGTAACGCCCGCAACTGCTGCGCCACCGCTGCTGACGCTGGACCTGCCGGCGCAGGATCTGGAACACGCACTGCATGCCTACAGCCGCGCCACCGGGATGGCGGTGCTGGTCGACCGTGAGTTGACGCGGGGCCGGCGCTCCATCGGTGTACGTGGCCGGTTCACTGCGCAGGAGGCGCTGGCGCTGTTGCTGACGGGGAGTGGCCTGATGGCGCGTTATGCCCGCGATGATGCGGTTACCCTGCAAGTCCCGCCCACCCCGGCGCCTTCGCTGCGGGGAGCGTCAGCGCGCAACACCGCGCACATCAACAACAGTTACGCCGCCGCGCTGCAACAGGCGATCGAGGCCAGCCTGTGCCGTTCGCCACTGACCCGGCCCGGCAGTTTTCGGGCGTTGGTGCAGGTGTGGGTCAATGCCCAGGGAATGATTGAACACAGCCGGCTGGTCAGCTCCACCGGCGATGAACAACGCGATGAAGCACTGGTGCGCGGCCTTGGTTCAACCCAGGTCGAACGCCCGGCACCCAGTTCGCTGCGCCAGCCGGTGACTTTACTTTTGATGCCCGACACAACAGGAATACGCATGGAATGCACAGCAGGGACGGGAGCCACGGGCGGATGAAAAACACCGGGCACAGTGCGATGGTCAGTTTGTTTCTGGCCTCCTATGAAGACTTCAAGGTGCGCCTGCGCAAACGCCTGGGTTCCGAGGACCTGGCCAATGATGTGCTGCACGAAACCTACCTGCGGGTCGACCGCATGGACGTGCCGCCGAACCTGCAACAACCCAATGCCTACCTGTACCGCATGGCCCTGAACATCGCCGCCGACCGCCGCCAGGCCGATGCGCGCTTGCTCACCGGCAGTGAGGTCGAGGAGTTGCTGCAAAGCGCCGATGAGGCCCAGGACCCTTCGCGAGTCGTGGGTGGCCAGAAAGAAATCCAGTCCCTGGTCAAAGCCCTTTATGAACTGCCGGCGCGCCGACGCAAGATTCTGATCGCTGCACGTCTGGAAGAAGCGCCGCACCTGGAAATCTCCCAGCGTTTTGGCATCTCCACACGCATGGTTGAGAAGGAAATCAAGGCAGCCTTGGGCCACTGTGCCAAGCGCCTGGAAAGAAAAGTGATTCAGCGGTTCGGTCCCGGGGCCGGAAAACCGTCTTAGTGTCGAGTCCCTGATAAAACCGTGAGTATGTGCGCGCTTGAACATTTTCAGCTTCCCCTCCACTCGGCAATCGCCCGCTGACCCTGTGCATGATCAAGCCCGTGACTGGCTGCTTTTGCTGACCTCGGGCCGAGCCACCGTGGCTGATGCCAGGGCGTTGCAGGCCTGGATCGCGCAAAGCCCGGCGCATGCCCAGGCGTTCGAGCAGGCCAAGCTGTTGTGGCGGCAATTGGGCGCGGCCACCGCGCAGTCGGCGCCGTCCCGTCAGTTTGGGCGTCGTGCATTCCTGGGCGGGGCGATTGCAGCCACGGCAGCGGTGGTGATGTTGCGTGTTGGCGTGCCGGGCGGGTTTGCCGGGTTAACGGCCGACTATCACACCGAGGTGGGTGAGCAGCGCCAGGTGGTGTTCAGCGAAGGCGTCAGCTTGGAACTCAACACTCAGACGCGCATCAGCCGGGTCGGGCAGGGGCTTGAGTTGCTTGAAGGCGAAGTCGAAGTGCTTGCGCAACTGGCGCAACCGCTGAAGGTGCAGGCCGGCGAGGGCTGGGTAAGTGCGGCGCAGGCGCGCTTCAATGTGCGCAACACCGACCGCAATGTGTGCGTGACCTGTATCGAGGGTTCGCTATCGGTCGCGGTTTCCGGGCGCAGTGTGCGCTTGGAAAGTGGCCGACAACTGACGTATGGCGCGGGTGGTGTGGGCGAGCCGGTTGGGGTGGATGCGCAGTCGGTAGTCGCTTGGCGTGAGCAGGTGCTGGTGTTCAATAACGCCACGTTGGCGACGGTGGTGGATGAGATCAATCGTTATCGGCCGGGGATGTTGGTGTTGCTTAATAAAGAACTGGGGCAGCGGCGGGTGCAGGCGCGGTTCAGTTTGCAGCAACTGGCGGGCGTGGCGCTGTTGATTCGGGATGCGTATGGGGCCAAGTGTACGGAGTTGCCGGGTGGGGTGGTGTTGCTCAGCTGAGATCGTTTCCGCGCGCTGCGTAGGATTTTTTCCTCGATACCTGTAGGTGTCTTCTCGTTGTGTTTTTTCGGCCTCTTTGAACCTCTGCCCAATCACACGGGCGGTGTTTATAGTCACTGCTGGGAAAAAACACGGCAGGGAGCCGATCATTCATGAATATCCGCAAAAAGCATCTTCAGGGGCAGGCACTACAGCCAGCTTGTCTTTCACATTCGGGGCACCGCCTGCGGGTGGCGCTCAAAGCCTGCGAAATTCCTCCGACGGCGTTTGCCGAGTGGTTGCGTATTAGTCCGCAACGTTTGAACAATTGGTTTTTGCGGGGTTTGCCGGATGGGCATGTGGAGGGGTTGGCGCGTGCGTTGAGTTTGAGCAGGGAGTGGCTTGAGACGGGGGAAGGGCAGCCGTAGGTTGGGACAATGAGGTCAAACTGTGGGAGCGAGCAAGCCCGCTCCCACATATGAGGTTTGCTGTTGCTCCGGCCCTTATATTCTCGAAGTTAGCGGTCTTTTGAGCGGCGCTTTCGATCGTGATCTTGAGCTAAGGCGCCCCGTCAAACACGCTGGCCGTATCGTTATCGCAACGGCCCCAACACCTGCCGATACCGCTCCACCCCCTGCGGCGTCTGCCTGACCAGGCTGATCTCCATGCCCAAAGGATCCTCCCGCCGATTGCCACTCAACTGCCGCCAACCCTTGTCCGCCTCCCACACCCGCACCTGCACATCACTGACCCCACTCAACACCACCACCCCGCCTTTGGCCGCCGGCAGTGGAAAGCGAGCCCGCGCAGGCGCTGCCGCACGGTACAGGCTGTCGCCCTTGAGCCACCAACGCACGCGTTGCAGCCCATCGCCGGCCATCGGTGCACTGCGAATCACCTCCAGTGTAAAACCCTTGCTGTCGGAGCTGCGCACCGTCACGGCGGCCAACCCGGCAGGCTTGGCGGTGTCGTCCTCGGTGGGGCCGGGCGCACTCAGTTCCACGCTGGCGCGCAGGCTGACATCGCGTTGCAGCTGGTTCAGCGCGCGCAACAGCGCTTCACTCTGTTCGGTACTGGCTTGCAGGTGCTGGTCGGCGCGGGTCACGCTGTCGAGCCCACGCCAGGCGATCAGGCTGACCACCGCCATCAGCATGATCGCCACCATCACCTCGATCAGGGTGAAGCCTTGCTGGGATTGCTTCATGGCTGAGCCACCACGCGCATCAGCCCGGCCGCATCGCGTTGCAGGCTGAGGCGGTGCTGGCCGTCGGACAGCACCACGCGCACGGGTGGGCTGATCCATTCGGCGTCGAGTACCAGCACTCGCCCGGGTTCGATCGAGACCTGCATCGGCGTGTTTTCCCAGGGGCGCGGGCGCAGTTGGCTGTCGCCCTTGAAGGTTTCGATACCTGAACCGTCCTCACTGCGGCGGTTGAAGCCAAAGCCCTTGGCGTCGGCGCGCCAGGTGATCGGGCGCCCGTCCGCGCGGGCTTCGGCCTGGGCCACTTGCAGTAGTTGGCTGAGGCGTTCGGCGTCCTTGCGCAGCAGGTGCAGCGGGTCGGGCTTGATGGTCAGGCTGATGGCGGCACTGGCAATGCCGATGATCACCAGCACCACCATCAACTCGATCAGGGTAAAGCCTTGCTGTTTCATCGCCCGACTCCTGAACAACTGGTGAGGTTGTGAAATAAAAACGTGCGAATTGGCCTGTAGGCTAAAGGCACGCACAGACAGGAGGTCCCGCTCATGGCATTCGCTCTTCGTGTTTCGCCCGCCCACGGTGTGCAGGCGCTGGCCTTGTTGGCGGCTTTGGCCGGGGTGGCGGTGTGGACGCCGTTGCTGCTGACGTCCGCCGAGTCCCACACGCCCCAGGCCGCGCCCCAGACGCTGGCGGCGCGCAGTGACAACCCGGCGTTGCAGTGGTTTGCCACTGCGCCCTCAGCGTTGCAGGTCAAGGTTTCCGGCGTGCTCGCCGGCGCCCGTGGCGCGGTGGCGATCCTCAGCCTTAACGATGGGCCGCCGCGCAGCTTCCTGCTCGGCGAGCGCCTGAGCCCCGGTGTACGGCTGACCGCCATTGAAGGCGATGGTGTGGAGATCGAGCGCGGCGGCGAGAAGCTACGGGTCAACCTCGACAAGTTGCCGGACGCGCCTGCGTTGCCATCACTCACTCGGCCATGACCTGGGTCGCCAGGCGCGCCAACGGCGGCGCTTCGCGGCTGGCATCGAGCACCAGCAGGCTGACCTGAAACAGGCGGCCGTCGGTGTTGATGGTCTGCTCACAGCGCAGTTTGAGCCGGCCCTGGTCACAGTCGAAAGTCTTTTTGCCGCTGCGTAGCTGTCCGTCCAGCCGCAGCTCCGCCAAGCGACTTTGCCCGGCCAGCAACGCGATGGATTTGTCGCGCAGCAGGCCGTTGCTCTGGGTCATCAACCCGGCCACGCGCACGGCGGCCGCCATGGCCACAGCAATGATCGCCAGCGCCACCAGCACTTCAATCAGGGTAAAGCCTTGCTCCTTGCGGCGGCTGTACATGGCGCTCTCAAAGCCGGGAAACAGGCCCGCAGACTAGCGCCGGCAGTTGACCGATTAGCGACCAAACCTCCCGAGGATTTTCAATACGACTGACATGTGTTCTTGCAACACTGCGCCACGAAATGCACCCAAGCCAAGGAATGTCGAGATGGAAATCGCGCCCCTAACGTCCCCATTGCCAGGCCCGCGCGGCCAACGTGGCTTCACCTTGATCGAGATCATGGTGGTGGTGGTCATCCTCGGGATTCTGGCGGCGATGGTGGTGCCCAAAGTGCTCGATCGCCCCGACCAGGCACGGGCCACGGCGGCCAAGCAGGATATCGGCGGGCTGATGCAGGCGCTGAAACTCTATCGCCTCGACCACGGCAGCTACCCGAGCATGAACCAAGGCTTGAAAGTACTGGTAGAACGCCCGGCCGACGCCAAGAACAGCAACTGGCGCGCCTACCTGGAGCGCCTGCCCAACGACCCGTGGGGCAACCCTTATCACTACCTCAACCCCGGCGCCAATGGGGAGGTCGATGTGTTCTCCCTGGGTGCCGACGGCAAACCGGATGGCGACGGCGTGAATGCCGATATCGGCTCCTGGCAGTTGTAAGGCCGGCCATGAACAGGCATTCGCCCGCAGTGGCGAAGCAGCGCGGCATGGCGATTATCAGCGCCCTGCTGATCGCGGCGGTGGTGGCGGTGATTGCCGGCGCCATGCTCACGCGCCAGACCGTTTTCACCCGTAGCCTTGAGGCCGAGCAGCAGCGCGTGCAGGGCCAATGGCTGTTGCTGGGCGCGCTGGAACACAGCCGCCTGTTGCTGTGGGACGCGCGTAAAAAGGACGTGCTGACCCGCCTCGACCAGCCATGGGCACGCGCCCAGGGCGGTGTGTTCGAAGGGCGGCTGGAGGATGAACAGGGCAAGTTCAACCTGCGCAACCTGGTCAATCGCCAACAGCCCGATGACGAACAATTGCAGCACTTCGAGCGCTTGTGTCAGTTGATCGGTATCGACCCGGCCGTGAGCCGTCGCATCAGCCAGCGGGTGATCGCCTCCTATGACCAGCGCATTGTGCACAAAGGCGCGCCGGATGAGCGGCTACCGGCCAAATACCCGATGTTGCGCAGCCTCGATGACCTCAGCGCTATTGATGGCGTCGACCCGCAAATGCTGCGGCGCCTGCACGCGTTTGTCAGCGTGCTGCCCGGCAATACCTGGGTTAACGGCAATACCGCCAGCGCCGAAGTGCTTAGCGCGGTGGTGCCGCTGCTCAGTCTGTCCCAGGCCCAGGCGCTGGTGGCCGAGCGCGACAGCGGGCGCTGGTTTATCAACCGTGGCGACTTTGTTAACCGCCTGCGCATGCCCCAAGTGGCGATGGATTCGGTGCAGGTGGGCATCACCAGTGAGTGGTTCCGCTTGCAGGGCCAGGCCCGTCACGAGCAACGCCGGGTGACGATCGAGGCGTTGTTGCACCGCCCTGAAGACCGCCAGCCGCAGGTGATTTGGTCACGGGTGGGCGTATGAAACGTTTGCGTATCGGCTTGCCGCCACTCGATCAATTGACCCTCGACAGCCCCGTGAATTTTGCCTGGCTGGACCGTGGCCTGGTCATTGCCGAAGGCCGCGAAAGCCTGAAGCAGTTGGGCCAACACCGCCAGGCAGTGGATTGCTTCCTGCACCCGCGTGACAGCCTGCTGACCAGCCTGGAGTTGCCGCCACTGCCGGCTGCAAAAACCGCGGCGGCCGTGGCCTGTGCCGCGCAGGCGCTGATCCTTGGGCCAATCGATCAGATGCAAGTAGCCCACGGCCCGCGTGACAGCGACGGCCGTGTGCAGGTGGCCTGGGTGCCCAAGGCCGGGCTGGCACAACTGGGCCAGGTATTGGCGCAGGTGCCGCTCAAGCTGCGCGGCCTGTACCCGGCGCCGTATGCCTTGCCGGCAGCCACGGCGGCGCTGGACGACGGTTATTTGCTCACGCGCGATAGCCTGCACCAAGGCGCCGTGCATCCGTTGGGGCAACACGCGCTGGATCAAACACTCGATGTGCAACTGGTCGAAGCCGCCCACCGCTGGAGCGGCGCGGTGCCCGCCTGGGGCTTGCAGGGGCACCTCAATCAGCGCGCATCCGGCGGCTGGGGCAGGGCGCTGGCGTGTGCCGCGCTGGCGGTCTTCATCTGGACCGTCGGCCTGAACCTGTACGCCGCCCGCCAGGCCGAAGAAGGCCAGCGGCTGAAGGCGCTGATGAGCCAACAGGTGCGCCAGGCCTTTCCCGAACTGCCGGTGATCCTCAACCCTCTGCAGCAGGTGCGCCAGCAGTTGGCGGCGCGGCAAAGCGGCGCGGCGACAGATCCCGGCCAACGCTTTACCAGCCTGCTGCAACTGGCGGGCAGCCACATGCCGTTTATGGTCGGCAGTGTCGACAGCCTGAGCTTTGAGCAGGGTCGTTTGCACCTGGGCCTGTTGGCGGACAGCCATAGCCCGACGGCGCAAGGCGATTGGCAGGCGGCGCTGGCGGAAGCCGGTTTTGCCGCGACCCGTGATGAACAAGGCTGGACCCTGGGGCCGGCAGACAACGCCGTCACCCCGGAGGAGGACGACGATGAATAAGTGGCAGCAGGTGCGCAGCCAATTCCATGGGTTCTGGGCTGGCCTGGCGGTGCGTGAAAAACGCATGTTGGCTGGTGCCGGGCTGGTGCTGGCGGGCCTGTTGACCTGGCTGGTGCTGGTTCAGCCGGCGCTTAAAAAAATCGACTATTGGCAGGTCGAAACCCCGAAGTTGCGCTCACAGGCCGAAGCCTTGCAGGTGCTGTTGCAGGGCGTCGCGGCGCCACGTCAGGCGGATGACAATGCGCTGCGCCAAGCCCTCGATGGCGCCGGCCTGCAAGGCCATTACCAATTGCAGGCGCTGGCCCCCGGCGGCTGGCAGCTGACCTTGGAGAATGCCCCGGCTGACCGTGTGGTGGACTGGCTGCTGGGCAACCCCCGTTCGTTTTCTCTGGAAGTGTCCGAGGCGCGCTTGCAACGCGCCCAGGACGCTGTCGACAACTCGGCCGGCACTGTGTCCGGGACCGTTCGCATGGATCAGGCGCTTGGCGCTAAGGAAGCTTCATGAAGTGGTCAGTCCCCAACTCCGCGCCTTTTCGCAAGGTCGCGCCGCTGCTATTGCTGGCCCTGAGCGCGTGCAGTAACCCGCAGTCACCCAAGCCTTTGCTGGTGGACAGCGAGCTGGGCCAGCCATTGGCCGACACGCGGCGCAGCGGCGAAACCGTGCTGGATCGCCAACGCGAACCCGCGCCGGCCCCGCGCGTGCAGCACCCGCTGACCAACAGCGCCCGTGGCCACGCCCCGGCGGTGCTCAAGGCGCGCAACCCGCTGGGCGACCAGCCGGTACAGCTGAATTTTGTGGATGCCGATATCCAGGCGGTGGTGCGTGCCTTGTCGCGCGCCACCGGCCAGCAATTTCTGGTGGACCCGCGTGTAAAAGGCAACCTCACCCTGGTCAGCGAAGGCCAGGTGCCGGCGCATCAGGCCTACGACATGCTGCTGGCGGCGTTGCGCATGCAGGGTTTCAGCGTGGTGGATGTGGGTGGCGTCGCACAGGTGGTGCCGGAGGCCGATGCCAAGCTGCTCGGCGGGCCGATCTACAGCGCCGGCAGCAGCGGCATGCAGACGCGGACCTTTCGGCTGCAATATGAAAATGCGGTCAACCTGATCCCGGTGCTGCGCCCCATTGTGTCGCCGAACAACCCGATCAACGCCTACCCCGGCAACAACAGCATCGTCATCACTGACTATGCCGAAAACCTGGCGCGGGTGGCGCAGATTATCGACGGCATCGACACGCCCAGCGCCATCGACACCGATGTGGTGAAGATCCAGAACGGCATTGCCGTCGACATCGCGGCCATGGTCGCTGAATTGCTGGACACCCAGGGTGGCGACCAGACGCAAAAGATCAATGTGGTGGGCGACCCGCGTTCCAACTCGATCATCATTCGTTCCGGTAGCCCTGAGCGCACGGAGCTGGCGCGCAACCTGATCTACAAACTCGACAACGCCCAGAGCAACCCGAGCAATATGCACGTGGTGTACCTGCGCAACGCCCAGGCGGGCAAGCTGGCGCAGTCGCTGCGCGGGCTGTTGACCGGTGAGAGCGAGTCCGGGGTCAGCGATGAGGCGCGTGGCAAGCTCAGCTCCATGGGCGGCGGCTCCCAGAACAGCCAGGGCAGCACTACTCAGAACAGCAGCGGCGCGCCCACCGGCAGTGGTGTGCAACCGTCCGGCTACGGCCCGTCGAACAATTCGGGCAGCGGCGCTAACAGCAGCACGCCGAGCGATCAGAACACCGCGTTCAGCGCCGGCGGTGTGACGATCCAGGCGGACGCTACCACCAACACCTTGCTGATTTCTGCGCCCGACCCGCTGTACCGCAACCTGCGCGAAGTCATCGACATGCTCGACCAGCGCCGCGCCCAGGTGGTGATCGAAAGCCTGATCGTTGAAGTCAGCGAAGACGACGCCAGTGAGTTCGGCGTGCAATGGCAGGCCGGCAACCTCGGCGGCAAGGGCGGGTTTGGCGGTGTCAACCTGGGCGGCAGTGGATTGGTGACTACCGGCAAGACCAGCATTGATGTGTTGCCCAAGGGCCTGAATATCGGCTTGGTCAACGGCAGTGTGGATATTCCGGGCATCGGCAAGGTGCTCGACCTCAAGGTGCTGGCCCGCGCCCTCAAGAGCAAGGGTGGCACCAATGTGCTGTCCACGCCGAACCTGCTGACCCTGGACAACGAAGCCGCGAGCATTTTTGTCGGGCAGACCATTCCGTTTGTCACCGGCAGTTATGTCACCGGTGGCGGCGGCACCAGCAACAACCCGTTCCAGACCGTGCAGCGTGAAGAAGTGGGGCTCAAGTTGAACGTGCGGCCGCAGATTTCCGAGGGCGGCACGGTGAAGCTGGATATTTACCAGGAGGTCAGCAGCGTCGACACGCGCGCTTCGGTGGAGGCGGGCACGGTGACCCAGAAGCGCGCGATCGATACCAGCATTCTGCTGGATGATGGGCAGATCATGGTGCTCGGTGGGTTGCTGCAGGATGGCTACAGCCAAAGCAATGATGCGGTGCCGTGGCTGGCGGATATCCCCGGGTTAGGGGCGCTGTTTCGCAATGAAAAGCGCAGCGTGACCAAGACCAACCTGATGGTGTTTTTACGCCCCTATATTATTCGCGACAGTGGCGCGGGGCGCAGTATCACCTTGAACCGCTATGAGTTCATGCGCCGCGCCCAGGGTGGGTTACAGCCGGAGCACAGTTGGGCGCTGCCGGATGTGCAGGCGCCGCAGTTGCCTTCGGTGGAGAAGGCCATTCCCGGCGCGCAACAGCAGGGGCCAAGGGCGGTGATACGGGCGGTGCCGGTTTCGCAGGTGCGGCCGTGATCTACCTGAAGCATGAAGATCAAACTGTGGGAGCGGGCTTGCTCGCGAATGCTGTGGGTCAGTTTCAAATTGGCTGGCTGACACACCGCATTCGCGAGCAAGCCCGCTCCCACATTTGGAAAGTGTGTAGCCGAGAGTGCGGGTTATGAGTTTGCTCCCCTACGTCTGGGCCAAATCCCAGCGCATCCTCCTGCGCCCCAGCGATGAAGGCATGTTGCTGACGGTCTGCCCGTCAACCCCCGGCTGGTCGATCAGCGAGGTCCAGCGCCAGTTCGGCCAATCACGCCTGGAGCATGTGCGCGACGACGAACTCGACGGCCTGCTCACCAGCGCCTACGCCGACACCGGCAGCGCGGCGGCCGTGGTCGGCGCGGCTGAAAACGAAGTCGATCTCGACCGCCTGATGCAGGACATGCCGGAAATCACCGACCTGCTCGACACCCAGGACGGCGCGCCGGTGATCCGCATGATCAACGCCTTGCTCACCCAGGCTGCGCGCGATGAAGCCAGCGACATTCACATCGAACCCTACGAAACCCACTCCGTAGTGCGCTACCGCGTCGATGGCACCTTGCGTGACGTAGTGTCGCCACGCAAGGCACTGCATGGCGCGCTGGTGTCGCGGATCAAGATCATGGCCCAGCTCGACATTGCCGAAAAACGCCTGCCCCAGGACGGTCGTATTGCCCTGCGGGTGGCGGGTCGGCCGATTGATATTCGCGTGTCCACAGTGCCGACCGGGCATGGCGAAAGGGTGGTGATGCGCCTGCTGGACAAACAGGCCGGGCGCTTGCAGCTGGAAACCCTGGGCATGGAGCCGCAACTGCTGGCGCGCCTGGATACCTTGATCCGCCAGCCCCACGGCATCGTGCTGGTCACCGGGCCCACCGGCAGCGGCAAGACCACCAGCCTCTACGCCGCCCTGGCGCGGCTGGATGCGAGCACCAGCAATATCCTGACGGTGGAAGACCCGGTGGAATACGACTTGCCCGGCATCAGCCAGATCCAGGTCAACGCCAAGATCGACATGACCTTCGGCCTGGCACTGCGGGCGATTCTGCGCCAGGACCCGGACATCATCATGATCGGTGAGATCCGCGACCTGGAGACCGCGCAAATCGCCGTGCAAGCTTCGTTGACCGGGCATTTGGTGCTGGCCACCTTGCACACCAACGACGCGGTGTCGGCGGTCAACCGCTTGATCGACATGGGCGTCGAACCGTTCCTGCTGGCCTCGTCACTCTTGGGCGTATTGGCCCAGCGCCTGGTGCGACGCCTGTGCCCGCACTGCAAGCAGCAAGACCCGGCGGCGCCCGGCACCTGGCGGCCGGTGGGGTGCGCGCAGTGCAACCAGATCGGTTACAGCGGGCGTACCGGTATCCATGAATTGTTCTGCGTTGATGACGCTGTGCGCGGCCTTATCCACCAAGGCGCAGGCGAGCAGGATTTGCGCCTGGCTGCACGTCGCGCCGGTATGTTCAGCATGCGCGAGGATGGCGAGCGCTGGGTACGCAGCGGCGCCACCGCACCCGAAGAAATCCTGCGCGTGACACGGGACGCCTGATGAATCGTTATCGCTATGAGGCCGCCGACGCCAGCGGCAAAATCGAAGCCGGGTATGTGGAAGCCGACAGCCAGAGCGCGGCGTTTGCCAACTTGCGCAGCCGTGGCTTGACCGCGTTATTGGTGCAGATTGAGGGCAATCAACCGGTGGCCGGCGGCGCCAGTATCTTCACGCCCAAACTCTCGGATAACGACCTGGCCTGGGCCACCCGGCAGTTGGCGAGCTTGCTGGGCGCCAGCCTGCCGTTGGAGGCAGCGCTGAGTGCCACGGTAGAGCAGGCCGAGAAAAAACATATCGCACAGACCCTCGCGGCCGTGCGCGGCGATGTGCGTGGCGGCATGCGCCTGGCGGACGCCCTGGCGGCGCGGCCACGGGACTTCCCGTCGATCTACCGTGCCTTGATCGCAGCGGGGGAGGAGTCCGGCGACCTGGCCCAGGTGATGGAGCGCCTGGCCGATTACATCGAGGAGCGTAACAACCTGCGCGGCAAGATCATGACGGCGTTCATCTACCCCGGCGTGGTTGGGTTGGTGTCCATCGGCATTGTGATTTTCCTCTTGAGTTATGTGGTGCCGCAGGTGGTCAGCGCGTTTTCCCAGGCGCGCCAGGACCTGCCGGGGCTGACCCTGGCGATGCTCAATGCCAGTGACTTTATCCGCGCCTGGGGCTGGTTGTGTTTTGCTGCGATTGTCGGTGGGTTCTGGGGCTGGCGCCTTTACCTGCGCAACCCGCTGGCACGCTTGAACTGGCACAGCCGGGTGCTGCGCTTGCCGCTGATCGGGCGCTTTGTGTTGGGGCTCAATACTGCGCGGTTTGCGTCGACCCTGGCGATTCTCGGTGGCGCAGGGGTGCCGTTGTTGCGGGCACTGGAGGCGGCGCGCCAGACCTTGTCCAATGACCGCCTCAGTCAGTGTGTCAACGATGCCACGGCCAAGGTTCGCGAGGGCGTTAACCTGGCGCCTGCTCTGGCGGTGGAAAAGGTCTTCCCGCCGGTGCTGATTCACCTGATCGCCAGCGGCGAAAAAACCGGCTCGCTGCCGCCGATGCTTGAGCGTGCGGCGCAGACCTTGTCCCGCGATATCGAACGCCGGGCAATGGGCATGACGGCGTTGCTGGAGCCGCTGATGATCGTGGTGATGGGCGCGGTGGTGCTGGTGATTGTGATGGCGGTGTTGTTGCCGATCATAGAGATCAACCAGCTGGTGACCTAGTGCCTGACAAAACACAGTCAAAAAGAATTGTGATTATCAAAAAAATCTGTTCACGAACGCCGCAACCCGATTCGGTAACTCCAACCTCGGGTTCCTCATTCCGTCACATCCAGGCCCCTGCGACACAGCCCGCACCGCGTCCAGTCAAACCCCGCTGAAACCTCGCTGTCACTTGCCCCGAAACCACTCAAAAGCATGACCAAAACACCCGAGAATCTTTCGTAAAATCAAGCGCTTCCTCCCGAGGTTTTTTCCTTTTGCTGTCATCGGATACTGCGAAATTTCCTACCCATGGCCTCAACCCTCGCCACCCCCGGAACACGGCTTGGGACCGAAGCCATAGCGTCATGCAAGAGCCATCTACCCAAACGTACAAACACGACGAAAGGAGATTCTTCATGTTTAAGCGCACTATGATCGCAGCCTCTTTGGTAGTTGCAGCACTGGCTTCCGCCCAATCCATGGCCGCAGTGGTCGGTGGCGGTGCCACCCTGCCGGAAAAACTCTACGGCACCACCACCGGTACCGGCATCCTCGCTTCTTCCATCCCGGGTTTTAATGCCTACATCGGCGTTGGCAGTGGCGACGGCAAGAAAGCGTTCTTCGGCAACGATTCGACCAAGCTGAAACTGGCCGCCGGCATCAACGTGGACTATGCCGGTAGTGACTCGATCGTCAGCGCTGCCGAATTGGCGGCTTACAACGCCGACACCGTAAAGGGTAAAGCCGCCTTCGGTGCGCTGATCCAAGTCCCGGCAGCAGCCACTTCGGTGACTGTGCCTTATCACATCAATGGCAAAACCTCGCTCAAGCTCACCAGTGTTCAACTGGCCAACATCTTCGCTGGTGTGACCAAAAACTGGAATGAGGTGCTGTTCGACGGCGTTGCCGGCCCGAACCTGCCAATCAAAGTGGTGTACCGCACCGAAACCAGCGGTACTACCGAAATCCTGACCACACACCTCAAGGCCGTCAGCGGTACGTTGTTGCCTGCTGCCAGCAATAGCTTTGCAACCGCTGTCGGTTTTAACCCAGCCGTCAACCCACCGGCCGGCACTAATTACATCGGCGTGGTTGGCAGCCAGGGCGTTGCTGCCGCCGTTGCCGATGCCAACAACAATGGTGCCATCGGCTACGTCAGCCCAGACTACGCACAGTTCAACGACGCCTCGGCTGTTGCTTCGATCAACGGCGCTCTGCCGACCGAAGTCAACGTGCAAGTCACCCTCGATACCGTTGCGCCACCTGCCTTGGGCAGCAACGATGCCAAGGATCCGTTGAAGTGGGTTCCGACCTTCGCCAACCCGACCGCAGGCTACCCGATCGTGGGCTACACCAACCTGGTCTTCAGCCAGTGCTACAAAGACACGACTGACACCGCGCGTATCCGCGTGTTCTTGAACCGTCACTACACCGGCGTGAACAACGCGGCCGTCAGCAGCCACTCGTTCATCCCGCTGTCCGCCACTTGGCAGAAAGCTGTCTACGACAACTTCTACGCCACCACCAGCGCCTTGCGCCTGGGCGACACCAACACCTGCAACGGTATTGGCCGTCCGCTGTAAGCCCCGTCTCGACAGGGTTTGCCCCACAACCGGTAATGACTTCGCGTCATTGCCGGTTTTTTCGTTTCCTCGCCCAACCAGCCAGTTGAACTGCACTGCGTGAACATTGTGTGACAACAGTTCGGTCGCACGCCCTGGCAACCGCCTTAAGCAATAACCCCGACACGTGGCCGCGCAGTGTTTGCGTGCCCGTCGTTCGCCTGCCCCGTCAAAAGGACCTGTAAGTGATGCGTTCCCGACTGAAGCTGCCTGCTACCCGTGCCGACAAGGTGCTTGCCACCTCAGGTCAAGTGTTGCTGCTCAAACCCCTGGCCCAAGTCATTGCGCTGCTGGTGTTTGCCGGTGGCGCCCACGCGGCGCAGCCTCAGGCGTTCAGTTCGGGTTGGTTTGCGGCCAAGGGCGCAGCGCAAACGGCCGGCAGCGCACGTCCGGGTGTGGTGATGCCGGGAACGCCGCCGCCGTTGTCCCAGCAACAACGCGGCAACGAGCAGTTGCAGCGCTCCTTGCAGAACCTCAATACCAGTGTCGCCGCGATTGCCGCGCAACAGGCTGTGCAGGCCGCCGCCAGAAGCAGCGCGAGCGCAGGGCCGCAGAGCATCCACAACGGCCTGGGCGGCAATGGCTTGAATGTGGTGATCGGCGCGGACGGCAAGCCGCTGTTCGTCAACGCCGAAGGCCCGGTGCAGACCGATGCCAACGGCAAGACGCTGGTGTCGATCAAGCAGACGGCCGACAAGGCGATTCTCAATTGGCAAACCTTCAACGTGGGCCGCGATACCACCGTGCAGTTCCAGCAGAACAGCGATTGGGCGGTGCTCAACAAGATCAACAACAGCACTGCGCCGAGCCAGATCCAGGGGGCGATCAAGGCCGACGGCACGGTGATGATCGTCAACGGCAACGGTGTGGTATTCAGCGGCAGCAGCCAGGTCAATGTGCGCAATCTGGTGGCGGCGGCCGCCGGGTTCAGCGATGAGCAATTCACCGCCAGGGGCCTGTACAGCGCCAGCAACAGCGCACCGAGTTTTGCCCAGGCCGCCGGCAATGTGACCGTCGAACGCGGCGCGCAGATCCAGACCCAGGTGCCCGCCACATCGACTGCCGGTGGCGGTTATGTGTTGCTGCTGGGTAAAGAGGTGGCTAACGCCGGCAGCATTTCCACCGCGCGCGGCCAGACAGTGCTGGCGGCGGGCGACAGCTTTGTGATCAAGAAGGGCTACAGCACCGACGGCAATGTTGCTTCCACTACACGCGGCAACGAAGTCAGCGTCACGGGCACTGGCAAGGCCAGCAACACGGGGTTGATCCAGGCTTCTACGGGGGACATCACGTTGACCGGCCAGCAGGTGCTGCAAAACGGCGTGGTGCTTTCAAGCTCCTCGGTGGAAGCACGTGGCACCGTGCATTTGAAGGGCACCGGCAGCAACGCCAGCGTAAGCCTCGGCGAAGGCAGCCTCAGCGCTATTGTGCTCGACAGCAGCAACGCCCTCGACAGCCAGCGCGCCGGGTTGATCACCCCGGCGGCTGACCAGGCCGGCAACGTAGTACCGGCTGACGTGTACCGCCGTGACCAGTCCCTGGTAGAAATCACCAGTGACGGCACGGTGGATTTTCGCAGCGGCTCCCTGACCCTGGCCACTGGCGGCCAGGTCGGCGTCAAGGCGGCGCAGCGAACCTTGCTGCGCGATGGCGCGGTGATCGACGTGTCCGGCGCCATCGGCGTCAAGTTGGCGATGGAGTCCAACAGCGTCAAGGTCAATATCCAGGGCAACGAGCAGCGCGATGCGGCGGTCAACCGTGACGGCAAAGCGCTGAACAACAACGATGTATGGGTGGATGTCCGCGACCTGATTTTTGTCCCGGCCGGCACCAATGGCTATGCCACCGACCGCTGGTACACCGCGGGCGGCCTGCTGGAAGTGGGCGGCTATCTGGGCACGCGCAACCACGGCATTGGCGAATGGATGGCCCAGGGCGGCACCGTGACGTTCAGCGGCAAGGACGTGGTGACCCGGCAAGGTTCGCAGATCAACCTGTCGGGCGGCACCCTTGATGTGCAGGCCGGCAAAATCCAGCAAACCTGGCTCAAAGGCCCTGATGGGCGCTTGTACGAGCTGTCGAGTGCGCCAGGGGATTTACTCTATACCGGGATCTACAAGGGTTACGAAGACCACAGCCAGCGCTGGGGCGTGACCGACTATTACTACAACCCGCTGATCGCACCGCGCGAGCGCAGTGAAGCCGGCTATACCGTCGGGCGGGATGCCGGGCGCCTGGTCGTCAGTACCACCGGCGCCGTGCTGGAAGGGCAAATTGTCGGCGACACCTACCAGGGTGAGCGCCAGACCCAGGCCGCGCAAAAAGGCCTGGACGGGTACCTGCAATCGCAAAAAGCCGTGGCCCGTGGCGCCGCCCTGGTGGTGGGCAGCTATGTGCCGTATTACGTCAAGGACAGTGCCCAGTTGCAGTATGCCTTGGGTGCAGATGCCAACACGGTGAAGAATGTGGTGCTCGGGCCAAGGGCAGCTGCCGTCGCGGCCGGTTTGGACTTGAGCAGTGCACTGCCGACCGAGCGGCTGTCCACGCTGTATCTGGACAGTGACGCATTGAGCACGGCGAAACTGGGGGCGATCCAGATCGCCAGCACCGGCTCGATTCTGGTCAATGGCGCGCTGGAAGTGGAGCCCGCCGGTGACATCACCTTGTTCGGTCCCAGGATCGAGGTGAATGCCAACCTCACCGCGCATTCCGGCAGCCTGCAGCTGGGCAACGTGCTGGCGCAGATTACGCCCACCGGCAAGAACGACGTGACCCTTGGCGGTCGCGGCAGCTTGATCGTCAATGGTGGCGTGTCGCTGGATACCAGCGGCCTGTGGAGCAACCAGTTGCTCAGTGTGGGCGATAGCAGCCGGTTGCCCTACCTCAACGGCGGCAGCGTGGCCTTGCGCAGCAGCGGTGATATGCGCCTGGCGGCGGGCAGCCGGGTGGACGTGTCTTCCGGCGCGGCCCTGGATGCGAGGAACCAGTTGATCGGTGGCAAGGGCGGCGACGTCACGCTCGCGGCCAACGCCAACAGCGCAGACAGTCGCGGCAACCTGGCCCTTAACGGCGAGTTGCTCGGCTATGGCGTCAGTGGCGGCGGGCGCTTGAGTGTGCAGGCCGGCAAAGTGCTGATCAGTGATCAGCCCGGAGCGCCTCAAGCGGGCACGCTGCAACTCGACAGCGGGTTCTTCAACAAAGGCTTTGGCGCTTACGACATCACCGGCAACGAAGGTTTGTTAGTAGCCGACGGTACTCAGGTCGACGTGACTGCACCGGTGTACCGCCTCAACGACACCGCGCAAAACCTGGTGAGCGGCGCCGACCCGCGCAGCGCACTGCAAATCTGGACCCCGCCGCAATACCGCGAAACCCCCACCAAAGGCCAGTTGACGCCACGCAAAGGCGCGAGCCTGAACCTGCAAGCTGGCACACCATTGTCCACTGCCGCGCAAATGGCAGTGGTGCAGGCGCGCATTGGCCAGGGCGCGGTGATCAACGTGGATCCGGGCCAGTCCATCGGCGTGCGCAGCATTGGCCAGTTGACCGTGGACGGCACCTTGAATGCCTGGGGCGGCAACATCACCCTGGGTGGCGTCAGCGTGCAGCCCACGGTGGCAGATGGTGTTGAGGCCAAAGGTCACGACCGTTCGATCTGGGTGGGTGAGCACGCCGTGCTGGATGTGGCCGCACGCGCAGCCACTGCCGTCGACAGCCTGGGTCGGCGCTACGGCGTGGTGGGCCAGGGCGGCACTCTCGTGATTGGCGGGGTGATTGACCCGGCCACCGGCGTCGCCAGCGCGGCCAACCTGTTTGTGGTGGTGCGCGAAGGTGCACGCCTGGATGCTTCCGGTAGCCAGGCGCTACTGGACCTGTCTGGTGCTGGCCCCACGCTGGTTGCCAGCCGTGGCGGCACCATCTCCCTGGCTTCCAACAATGGCCTTTATCTGGACGGCACGTTCAGAGCCAACAGCGGCGGCACCGGTGCGGCGGGTGGCAGCCTGAACGTGGCCCTGGAAACGCCGTTGTACCTCGATACCGCAGCTGCCCGTGTGCGCCAGGCGCGTGAATTGATCGTCCGTGTCGGCGATTCAGGCGCGGCTTTACCAATCGGCAGTACGCCTGAAGCTGTGGCGGGCGGCTTGACCTATGGGCACGGACGGCTGACGGCCAACCAGGTCAGCGCCGGCGGTTTCGACAACCTGTCGCTGCTGAGCAACGGCCTGATCAGTTTTGACGGTGATGTGGCCTTGCGTCTGGGGCAGAGCCTGAGCCTGTATTCAGGGGCCATGGCTTTGACCGATAGCGCCGCGAGGCAGTCCCAGGTGCTGCTGGCTGCACCCTATGTGCGTCTGGCCGGAGTGGGTAACAACAACAGCGGCACCGACAGTGCAGTGCGCCCGACCGTGCAAGGTGGGGTTTCCTCACAAGGCGCGGCTGGCAGCTTGAGGGTTGAAGCCGCAAACGTTCTGGACCTGCGTGACAGCGTCAACTTCGGCGCCCATGCCGAACGCTCCAAAGCCTTGGCCAATGGGATTGACCGGCGCGCCTTCGACCAGGCCAACTTGGTCAGCCAGGGGGACATGCGCTTGCTGGCCCGCAGCGCTGACAACACCAAAACCGCCCTGACCACCCAAGCCGACCTGAACCTGATCGCCGCGCAGATTTACCCGACTACCGGGGCCGTTGCCGAGGTGACGGCTGGCAACACCGGCGGTGACTTTGACCCCGCGCGTAGGTTGCGCATCGGTCGGGTCGGCAATACGGCCCCGGCGCTGCCTTATTCAGTGTTTGGCAGCCTATCGCTGAACGCTTCGACCATCGAGCAAGGCGGCGTGCTGCGCGCGCCCATGGGCAGCCTCAGCTTGGGCGTGGACGGCGGCATCACCCGCTCAACCAAAGTGATCAATCTGTTGCCGGGCAGCCTGACCTCCGTCAGCGCCGGCGGCTTGGTGTTGCCCTATGGCGGAACAGTCGACGGTGTGACCTGGCGGTACGACGGCAAGCAGGTGGAGTTGCTGGGGGTCGGCGGCACCCGTAGCACAGGTAATATGGCGGTCGGGGTGGCGCTGACGGGCCGTTCGCTGAAGGTGCAGCAGGACGCGATTCTTGACCTTTCCGGTGGCGGTGAGCTGCTCGGTGCGGCCTTTGTTTCCGGGCGCGGCGGTTCCACCGATGCGCGCTACAACCCCTTGGTGCAAATGGGCGCGGACGGGCGCTTTACCTTGCCGGGGCTGGCGACTAACCCGGTCTATGCGATCGTTCCCGGCACTCAGCCCGGGGTGGCGCCCAGTGGTGGTGAAGCGGGGGCGATTGCGCCATTGGCAGGCCAACAAATCCACATCGGCACCGGCGTACCCGGCCTGCCGGCAGGTATCTACACCTTGCTGCCGTCCACTTACGCCTTGTTGCCGGGGGCCTTTCGAGTGGAGATCAACGGCCTCGCAGCACCGTTTGCCAGCGGCTCCCTGCGCAGCGCCGCCGGCATGAATAACGGCTCCTGGTCGACTGAAGGCTTCCTTTCGATTGCTGGCACTGGTATCCGTGACCGTTTGCCGAGCCAGGTGATCGTCACCCCGGCTGCCGTATTGCGCCGTTATTCCCAGTACAACGAGACGCCCTACGCGGACTTTGTTCGCGCTGATGCCGCACGCCTGGGGGTGCCACGCGCGGCGCTTGAAGCCGACGCCAAAACCTTGAAGTTGCGACTGGTGGACGGCCAAAAAGGTCTGGGCTTCGGCTTTGACGGTGAGGGTCGCTTTAAACCCTCGGAAGGCGGATTTGGTGCCACTGTCGCATTGCTGTCCGGCGGCGGCATTGAAGTGCTTGGCGATACTGCCCAAGCCAGTCCCGCTGAGTCGATGGTGTCGGTGCGCGCCAGCGATTTGAATGCCTTGGGGGCTGCCCGTTTGGTGGTGGGCGGTGAACTGACAGTGGTGTATGGCCAAAGTGGCAACTTCGTCAGGTCCGACCTGGCAGCCATCACTGCGAGTTCGGTGGTTGTACGCCAGGGCGCGACCCTGGCGGCACCGGAGGTGTTCCTGGTGTCGGGCCGGTCCTCGGGCGCGATTGAAATCGAGCAAGGGGCGTCGATCAATACCCTGGGGCGCGGTAAGGCCGCCTATGACTCGGATAATGGCTTTATCTATCAGCCAGGCACACGCAGTGTGTTGGCTGTCTCCAATGGGCGCTTGCAGATGCTGGCGCCGGTAAACGGTGACGGTTCCAGTGGGCCGGGCAGCATCCTCATCGGCCAATGCAGCCCGGGTGCCTGCGACGGCGACGCATCAGTTTATTCCGAAGGTTCGATTGCCTTTGCCACCACCAACCGGTTTGCCTTGAGTGACAGCGTGCGCTATGGCACCCGCCATCTGGCCCTGGCGGTGGGTGGGATCAACGTTGGCGGTGCCGAGGCGCTGGCTGACGCCGCTGCGCGCGGTGTGTTGCCGGCGGGCCTGACCCTCAACCAGCAGGTGCTGGACCGCTTGCTGCGCGGCGATGCTTCCAAAGGTGCGCCGGCCCTGCAAAGCCTGGCGCTGACCGCCGGGCAATCGTTGAATTTTTATGGCAGCACCATGCTTAGCACCCTCGACAGTTCGGGTAAGTCGCTGCTCGATGAGTTGCTGCTGACCACGCCTGCGATCTATGGGTACGGCAGCGCCAGTGATGTGGCGCTGATCCAGACCGGCACCTTGGTTTGGGGTGGTGCCACCCGCACGCCGCCAGCCGTGATCAGCAACGGTGCGGGCACCGGCAGCGGCACTCTGGCGTTGCAGGCCCGGCGCATTGCGTTCGGTTATGGCCGCGATGCCCAGCCCGACAGCCTGGCCAACAATGGCCGCATGACGCTGGGCTTTGCCACGGTTAACCTCAACGCCAGCGAGCGTGTCACTGCCAACCACAAAGGCAGCCTGACGGTATATCAGTCGCAAGGTGCTTACGAGGCTGGCAAAGGCTTTGCCTACAGCGGCGGCAACCTGAACATCAGCACGCCGTTGTTGACCGGCGAAGCCGGCTCGGTCAATCGCATAAGCGTCGGGGGCGCGTTGACTGTAACGGCGCCGGTCAGCGGCACGGCGCCAGTGAATGCGGCGGCCATCGACGCTTTGGGCGCGGAGCTGCTGCTGTCCGGGCGCAGCGTGGCGGTGGATAGCTCGGTGGTGCTGCCGAGCGGCAAGCTCACCCTCAGCGCCGATGAAGAACTGACCCTGGGCGCGGCTTCGCGACTGGACCTCAGTGGTCGCAAAGTGCAGATCAGCGATGTGAGTAAGTACAGCTGGGGCGGTGATGTCAGCCTGGAAAGCCGGCACGGCAACATTCGCCAGGCGACAGGCGCGCTGATCGACTTGTCTGCGCAGTTCAACCAGGGTGGCTTGCTCAAGGCTGTGGCGGTGGACGCTGGTGCCGGGCAAGTCGACTTGCAAGGGCAGGTTCGCGCCGGCAGCAGCGGCTATTACGATGCCGGTGGCACCCTGGTGCCGTACAAAGCCGGTGGTGTGGATATTCGCGCGCAGCAGCTAGGGGACTTTGCCGCCTTGAACCAGCGCTTGAACCAGGGCCAGGTCGTTGGCTCGCGCAGCTTCCAGCTCAAGCAGGGCGACCTGGTGATTGGCGATGAACTCAAGGCCAATCAAATCAACGTTTCGGTGGATAACGGCAGCCTGACGGTGCTGGGCACGATCGATGCCAGTGGCGAGCGGGTCGGCAGTATTCGCCTGGCCGGCAAGCAGGGCTTGACCCTTGCCGGCAGCGCGCTGCTCGATGCGCACGGCAGCGTATTGAGGGTCGACAGCTACGGCAAGATCATCGATGCGCCGAACCGGGCGATGGTGGAACTCAACAGCGGCGACGGTCAATTGACCTTGGCCGATGGCGCGCGTATCGACCTGCGCCACGGCACCGCTGCGGTCCTGGGCAGTGGTGCGGGACAGTACGACGGCGTGGCCCGGGGCACGTTGGAATTGAACGCGCCACGGCTCAATGCCAATGACGTGGCCATCGACGCAGGCGGGCAGGTCAACATCCAGGGCGCCCGCTCCATTGCGGTCAACGCGGTAGCGCGTTACAGCGATGCGCCGGTGGGCACCGAACCGTCGGCCAGTGGCCGACCGTATCAGGTGATTGACCAGAACTACCTCACGCAAAAGCACGCGCTCGCCGAGGCCTTCATCAACAACGCCCTGAATAACGCCGGGCTGATGCAGGGCAAACTCGCGGGCTTGAACAACAGCCGCTATGCCGAGGCGTTCCACTTGCGCCCGGGTGTGGAGATTGTCACCCAGGGCGACCTGGTGGTGAGCGGTGACCTGGATCTTTCCGGCTACCGTTACGCCAGCGTCAACCCCAACACGCCGAAGACTTCGGTGTACGGCTCAGGCGAGGTGGGCAGCCTGGTGGTGCGTGCCGGTGGCAACCTGGATGTCTACGGCAGTATCAACGATGGCTTTGCGCCGCCTCCGAAGACGCCGGACGATAACGGCTGGGTGCTGACGCCTGGCTTGCAAGGGTTCGGTGCCGATGTGATTGTGCCCGGCCCTGGCGTGGTACTCGCCAATGGCAGCGCATTCCCCACGGGCAAGACCCTCAACTACCCGTTGCCGATCCAGGCGACGACATTGGCCCAAGGCACTGTGCTGCCGACCCAGGGCACACTCGATGCACCACTGACGCTGCCGGCCAACACGGTGTTGAGCGCGGCGGTGCGCGACAGTGGCGGCAACCTGTTGTACGCCGCCGGCACCTTGCTGCAGCAACCTGTGGTACTGGCGGCCGGTACACAACTGGAAGCGGGCACGGTCTTGGCCGGCGCGGCTTCGCTGCGCGCCATGACCTGGCCGGCGGGCGTGCCACTGCCCAGCCGTGGGGGCGTGACGGGCAGTGCAACGGACGGTGTGTTGCTGGCCGGAAACCTGGCCCTCAAGGTCGGGGCGCTGATTCCGTACGGTACAGACGTGAAGTTGCCCAATGCTGCGGTTTCGGTGCCGTTGCGCACCGTGACCGGCGCCACTGCACGCCAGAACTGGGCCGTGGCGCCGATGCTGGCTGAAGGCTCGCAGTCGTGGTCGTTGCGCCTGGTCTCCGGTGCCGATACCCAGGCGGCTGATACCCGTGCGATCCAGCCAGCGTATGCCGGCGACCTGACCCTGGCCGACACCCACTACGGCATTTACGAAACCCACACGAAAACTATCGTGCCTGGGCAACCTGCGCGGCCAGGTGGTGCCTGGTACTGGAGTGAGTTGGGCGCCGAGCTGTTTGGTGGCGAGGCAGGTACTCCGGTGTCGGAGGCTGATTCGGGGGCTTGCGATGAGCCGCAGATGTGTGTGCGCGTCAAGTATGTGTGGAGTGATATCGCGGAGCTTTTCGGTTTCGTTCCCGGCCAACCGGTTTCACCGCAGGACGAAGGCACCTGCGACCCGGACATGTGCGTTTCCCTCGGTGAGCCGATTCCGGCGACACCCGAGACGGTGACTATTGGTGAGGTGAAACTGGTTTCGCCCGTGAGCCAGCACTTCAGCGTCCTGCGTACCGGTACGGGTGATCTGGACTTGATCGCGGCGGGCAATGTGGCGATGCAATCACCCTATGGTATCTATACCGCAGGTGCTTCCAGCGCTTCTCGTGCCGGCAGTGCAGCCGCCGGCTTCGACCGGGCCCGCGCCACCTCTGCGGATGGAACGGTACTGGGCACAGCGGCCAAGCCGTATGAAGCCTTGGTCGATAAAAGCAGCCCTTACGCCGCCTGGTATCCCGACGGCGGCGGCAATCTGTTGTTACGCACGGGGGGCAGCCTGACCGGCGATGTCTGGACACCGCTGACAAACAATGCAATGCCTAACGACGGTCGCACTCAACTCAACAGTGCCAACCTGGGTAACTGGCTGTGGCGCCAAGGTACGGGCAACACCGCGGGTGTGTCGCCCATTCCCACCAGTTGGTGGGTCAACTTTGGCACTTATGTACAGGGCGAGAGTGGCGCCAATCAGTATTTTGAAGACGTCGCGCAGATAAACCTGCTACCGCGCCTGGTGGGGTTCACCGGCGTGGGCACCTTGGGTGGCGGTAATTTAACCCTCGACCTGGGCAGCGATAGCGGCATGCTGGCGCGCCGTGGTTCAGCCGACGGCAGGCGGGCACCCCGCAGCCAGGCGTTGGTGTTGGCGGTGGGTAGCACCGGGCGGATGGTTGACGGCCAATTAATGCTTACCGGTGGCGGTGACCTGGATGTACGGATGGGCGGGGATTTAAACCCAGGGCTGGACGCCCGTGCGACCCGGCCAGATACCGCCAGCTTACTGTCAGGCGACTACAAGGTCGAAACGCTCAGCCTCAATGGCGTATTCACCAACCTGCGCGGCGCCTTGAACCTGCAGGCCGGCAGCCTGGGGGGCATTGCCTTGAACTACGGCGGAATGCGCGGGTACCAAGACGCCAAGGACACCCGGGCCTACTCGCCGTATACCGCAAGCCTGGGCACGGCCACCGGCGGGATTACGTTGATGC
Organism: Pseudomonas sp. KBS0710; assembly: GCF_005938045.2. Taxonomy (GTDB): domain Bacteria; phylum Pseudomonadota; class Gammaproteobacteria; order Pseudomonadales; family Pseudomonadaceae; genus Aquipseudomonas. Next base: position 2,061,601 of record NZ_VCCF02000001.1, read on the forward strand.
TGGGGGACGCTACGGCCAGCGTATCGACCCGCGGTGACCTGGTGCTGGCGGGGACGGGCGACCCGGGACGGGTGGCTACCGAAAATACCCAGGCGTTCAGTTACAACGGTAACGACTATGGCAATGCAACCACCTGGTTTTCGCTATGGACCGAGCGTACGGCTATTGACTTGTTTTCCGCAGGCGGCAGTCTGACGCCTAGCGTGCAAAGCGTGTCGCTGGGTAAAGGCGGCGACACTGAGCCCCTGCAAGGGCAGAACTACTCCAGGTCGGATGGGCGTTTCATTTTCCCCTCCAGGTTGGGTGTGGTAGCCGCCAACGGCAGTGTCTATCTCGGCGCGTCCGCCTTGGGTGTTGGCCCGCAACCCAACAATCCAGCTTATTCGTTATTGCTGGCGCCCTCGGACACAGGGCGCCTGGCCATGTTGGCCGGGGATTCGATCTACGCCAGTGGCTACGCGGTCAACCAGTCGGGTGAAAGCCTGGGTTCGATACCGACACCGTTCGCGCCAGCCTTTGTCGGCAGGAATGGGTTCAGCAGCGTCGTCGACAACCTGGGCGGTGACGCGATACAGGATGACTTTTCCTTGTTTGCTCTGCGCCGCCCAACCGATCTTGCGCGCCCAGGGTCTCAGGCACAGCCGGCCAGGTTTTATGCCGGGCAAGGCGATATTGTCGGCTTGCGCAGCGGTGAGATAATCTCGTTCACCAGCACCCGTCAGGGGCAAGTCCGTTATGAAGCGGCAGGCCCGGTGTGGATGCGGGCGGGGCGCGACATTGTGGGTTCGGGCACCTACCTGGGCGAGTCCACAGTGTTTCCCAAGCTTGCGGGCTACAACGGCGACTACACAGGCGAAAGCCGCGGCAACCTGTTCGTACACAACCGTCCAGAGGATGTCTCGGTGGTGTCTGCCGGACGCGACATTATCTACAGCAGCTTCAACGTCGCCGGCCCTGGTACCCTGGAAGTCAGTGCCGGGCGTAATCTGTTGATGGAAGACAAAGCCTCCATCACCAGCCTGGGCCCGGTGGCGGTGGGGGATTCCCGGCCGGGTGCGTCTATCGTGCTGGAAGCCGGGGTAGGGCCTGACGGCCTGGATTACCTGAAGTTCGTCACGCCTTACCTGGACCGCGCCAACCAAGCGCTCAACGGTGTGCCCCTGGCCGGGCAGACGGGCAAGGTGGTGAAAGCCTACGAGGCCGAGCTGTTGCAGTGGCTTAAGGAACGTTATGCCTTCAGTGGTGATGCCGAACAGGCGCGGGCGTACTTCGCTGGCCTGGGGCCTGAGCAGCAACGCATTTTTGCGCGCTCGGTGTACTTCGCTGAAGTGCGCGCGGGCGGTCGTGAATTCAACCTGAGCGCAGGCCCGCGTTCCGGCAGCTTTTTACGCAGCCGCGCGGCGATCGAAGGGCTGTTGCCGAGCAAGGACGTGGCGGGCAACCCAATTGTGTATGACGGCGATATCACCTTGTATGGAGGCGCCGGGGTGCATACCCGGTTTGGCGGCGACATCCAGATGCTCAGCCCTGGCGGGCAGCAGGTGTTCGGTATTGAAGGGACTGCGCCGCCGGCGACTGCCGGGGTGCTGACCCAGGGTGCCGGGGATATTCAATTGTATGCCCAGGGCAGCATCCTGTTGGGCCAGAGCCGCATCATGACCACCTTTGGCGGCTCGATTCTGGCGTGGTCCGATGCCGGTGATATCAACGCCGGTCGGGGATCGAAAACCACCGTGCTCTATACCCCGCCGAAACGCGTGTATGACAACTGGGGCAATGTGACCTTGTCGCCCAACGTGCCGAGTGCGGGGGCAGGTATTGCGACGTTGGCGCCGATTGCCGAAGTGCCGGCCGGTGATATCGACCTGTTGGCGCCGGCGGGCACCATTGATGCGGGCGAGGCGGGGATTCGGGTGTCGGGCAACGTCAACATTGCGGCGTTGCGTGTGGTCAACGCGGCCAATATCCAGACCCAGGGCAAGTCGTCCGGGGTGCCGGTGACGGCGGCGGTCAACACCGGGGCGATGACCTCGGCGAGTGCCGCAGGGGCGGCGGCGTCCCAGGCGGCGGAAGACGCGGCGCGCAGTCAGCAGGCGGCGGCGAAGCAGGGCAGGGCGTCGATCGTGACGGTGGAGGTGTTGGGTTTTGGCGCTGAGCCAGTGGAGCGTGAGCCGCAGCCTGCGGCCCAGCAGAAGACGTCGGGGTATAACCCCGGCAGCCCGGTGCAGGTGTTGGGAGCCGGGCCCTTGAGTGAACAGGCGCGGGCGCGGTTGACTGACGAGGAGCGTAGGCAGATTAGTTTGTAAGGGTTTTTGCGGGACCTCTCGTTGTAAGGTTTGGGGCAATCGGTGATTGCCCCTTTTTTGTGGGAGTATGGCTCTGCTGTTGCTCTGGCCCTTACATCCTTTTCCCCCAGCAAAAATTGCCCCCCACCCAATCCCAAATGAAGCTTTCATGACAAAAGTTCGGTAGGCCCCACCCACTCCCGTCTTGCCTATGTAACGCGCTGCAGGCGATCAAAAGTCGCCTCCAAAGCCGTCAGCAGGACGCCAGGAGTGGGGCAATGGGAACTATGGAACGTTATTCGAAAGTCGGCATGCAGGAGCTCGATCAGCGCCTGTCGAAGATCGTCGAAGCCGCGCGCAAGAAGCCGGTTTCGGTATACCGCTACGGCGCGCCGTGGGTGTGGATCGTCTCCCAGGACGATTGGCAAGGTGCCTTGAAGGAAGTCTCCAGCTACATCCCGGCGGGCCACTCGCTGGTGTTGTTGCGCCCGCAGATCGACGACGTGCTCGCACAGTACCGCGACTGGCTCCAACCCGAGCCGGGCATGCTGATCGCGCCGCACACCGTGGTGCACATCCTGTTGCTGCAACTGCTGTATTCGGTGCCCAGCGAACAGCAACTGCACGAGCAGCTCAACTACAACCTGCTGTTTCGCTGGTTCGTCGGCCTCGACCTGACCCAGAAGGTGTGGAGCCTGCACGCCCTGCAGCGTGACATCGCCAGCCTGTTGAACAACCCGCAGGCGGTGCAATTGATCCAGAAAATCATCGGTGAAGTGTTCTGTGGCGCCTTGCTGCACATGCCGGAGTTCTCGCTGAACTTCGCCTTGCTGCACACCTGGCTGGCCCGACACAGCCATCTTTCGACCACCAGCAATTGAGCAGGCCGAACGCCGTGCAATCGGTGAAGGCGCGCAACTTTTTTAGACAACCAGGGGGCGGTGTGGAGCATCTGTTCAAGTCAACGCTGGCGCTGTGCCTGACGCTGGGGGCCTTGGCCCAACCCGCGCTGGCCGAGGAGGAGGGCGCAGCACGGCGGGTCGACGTCAACGAGTACTTCGTGCGCGGCAATACCGTGCTGGATGCGGCGGCCATCGAGGAAGCGGTGTACCCGTTCCTGGGCCCGCAAAAGACCCTCGGCGATATCGAAGGCGCTCGCGATGCGCTGCAAAAGATCTACCAGGCGCGTGGCTTTCAGTCGGTGTTTGTGGAGCTGCCGGAGCAGAAGGTCGATGACGGCATCGTCTACCTGCAAGTCAGCGAAACCAAGGTCGGCCGCGTGCGCGTGGTGGGCGCCAAACACTATTCGCCGGTGGAAATCCGCGAAGAAGTGCCCGCGCTCAAGGAAGGCGCAGTGCCGGATTTCGCCAGTGTGCAAACCCAGCTCGCCGGGCTTAACCGTGGCGTCGGGCGCCAGGTCACGCCGCTGGTACGCGAAGGCGCGCGGCCCGGCACCATGGACGTCGATCTGCAAGTCGAAGACCAGAACCCCTGGCACGCCAGCATCGGCCTGAACAACGACTACAGCGCCGACACCGAGAAGCTGCGCACGGTGGCGACCCTGGGCTACGACAACCTCTGGCAACTGGGCCACAGCGTTTCCCTGACCTACTTCACGGCGCCCCAGGACAGCAGCAATGCCAAAGTCTGGTCGGGTTCCTACAGCGCACCGCTGGATGAGCGCTGGACCTTGCAGTTCTCCGGTTACCAGTCCGACAGCAACATCGCCACCATCGGTGGCAGCAACGTGTTGGGCAAAGGCCATTCCTACGGTGTGTCGGCGATCTACAACCTGCCGGCCAGTGATAACTGGGCCAATTCGTTTTCCTTCGGCGTGGACTTCAAGGACTTCGACGAGCAGCTCAAATTGGGCAGCAATGCCGACAAGGTGCCGCTCAAATATGCGCCGTTCACCTTCGGCTACAACGGCTATCGCTACAGCGAGCAATCGGCCCTCAGCCTGGGCTTGAACCTGGTGGTCGGCACCCGTGCGTTCTTCGGCTACGGCAGCGATGCCCAGGAGTTCGAGTACAAACGCTACAAGGCCAGCCCGAGTTTCGCGGTGCTTAAAGGCGATACCACTTACACCTACACCTTTGCCAGCGATTGGCAGACGGCGACCAAGGGCGGTTTCCAATTGGCCTCCGGCCCGCTGGTGTCCAACGAGCAGTATTCCGCCGGCGGCGCCACCTCGGTGCGCGGCTACCTGGCGGCAGAGCGCACGGGGGACGAAGGCCTGCTGTTCTCCCAGGAAATGCGCACGCCCTCATTGGCCAAGTTTCTCGGCAGCTACGTGCAGGAATGGCGCTTCTACGCGTTCGCCGAAGGCGCGCGCCTGCGCCTGCAAAAGCCGTTGGCCGAGCAAGAGGACGAATACAGCCTGGCCAGCGTCGGCCTCGGCACCCGCGCCAGTTTGAGCAAATGGTTATCCGGCAGCCTGGACTGGGGCTACCCGCTGCTCGATGGACCGAACACCCAGAAACAGGACTCGCGACTGCACTTCAGTGTGCAGGCGACTTTCTGACCTTTTCTCCCGGAGACTTCACCATGCAACGCCTATTCCTGAGCCTGTTGATCTGCCTGGGCTTCGCGCTCCCGGCCACCGCCCATGCCTGGTGGCAGGACGATTGGCACTACCGCAAACAGATCACCGTGGACACCACCGCCCAAGGCGCGGCCATCAATCAGGCCCTGGGCCGCACTGCACTGCTGGTGCGCCTGCACACCGGCAATTTCACCTTTGATGGGGTCAAGGACGATGGCAGCGATTTGCGCTTTGTCAGCGCCGATGACAAGACCGTGTTCAATCACCAGATCGAAAGCTTCGACCCGTTGATGGGCATGGCGCTGATCTGGGTCGATGTGCCCAAGGTCGAAGGCGGCCAGCGCCAGGAAATCTGGATGTACTACGGCAATCAGAAAGCCCCGGCCATCGCCAACGGCCAGCTGACTTTCGACCCGAACTACACCGGCGTTTACCATTTTGACGGGGCCAACGGCACCCCGGCCCGGGACACCACGGCCTACAGCAACACCGCGCTGAACGCCACCGGCGCCAGCATTGATGGCGTGATCGGCCGCGCCCTGCAGTTCGGTGGCCAGCCGCTGATGCTGCCGGCCAGCCCATCCCTGCAACACGTCGCCGGCGGTGCGTTGACCTTCAGTGCCTGGCTGCGCCTGGACCAGGCCAGTGGCGAGCAAATCGTCCTGGCCCGTCGCGATGGCGCCCATAACCTGTTGCTGGGCTTGAACCAAGGCACGCCGTTTGTGGAAATCGAGGGTCAGCGCGCGGTCTCCACCCAACCGTTGAACCCAGGCCAGTGGCAACACCTGGCGTTCACCGCCGAGGGCGAAAAAGTCGCGCTGTACGTCAATGGCCGTGAAACCGCGAACCTGGCGGTGGCCCTGCCTGCCTTCAATACGCAAATTGCGATCGGTGCCGATGTGCCGGAGGCGGGCAGTACGCACCTGCCGTTTGCCGGCGCCATGGATGAGCTGCGCCTGTCCAAAGTGTCGCGCCCGGCTGCGCTGTTGCTGGCCGATGCGAGTGCCCAGGGCGCCGAATCCAGGCTGGTGGCGTATGGCGTGGATGAAGAACAGTCGGGCTTCGGTTTCGGCAGCCTGGGCTTTTTGCTCAAGGCCGTGCCGATTGACGCCTGGGTGATCATCCTGGTGCTGGTGGCGATGATGGTTCAGTCGTGGTTCATCATGCTGCGCAAGAACCGTCAGGTCAGCCGCGTGAGCAGTGCCAACGAGATCTTCCGTGAGCACTTTGCACAGATCGGCACCCGCCTGGAAATGTATGCCGACGATGCGCAACTTTCTGAGCGCCTGAGTCACTCTTCGCTCTGGCGCCTGTACCTGGTGGCAGTCAAGGAGATCCGCACCCGTCGTGCCCAAGGCGCGGATACCTCATCGGTGTCGGCGGCCACCATCGAAGCCATCCGCTGCTCCATGGACGGCGTGCGCACCCGCGAAAACCAGGCCCTGAGTTCAAAATTGTCGACGCTCTCCAACGCTATCGCCGGCGGCCCTTACATCGGCCTGCTCGGTACGGTGCTGGGGATCATGGTGGTGTTCCTCGGCACGGCCATGGCCGGTGACGTCAACATCAACGCCATCGCCCCCGGCATGGCGGCCGCCTTGCTGGCCACGGCCATGGGCCTGTTCGTGGCGATCCCGGCACTGTTTGGCTACAACCGCCTGATCACGCGCAACAAGGAAGTCAGCGCCGACATGCGCGTATTTGTCGACGAGTTCATCACCCGCCTGGCGGAGATGCACGGCGAGAGCCAGTTCAGTGAAGCCGCGCACTCGCGCGGCCACCACGCCTCTGTTCCGGCCTGAGGAGAATCAGCATGGCTTCCGTAAATGCCGCCCACGACGATGACGATGACGCCGCCGTCGACACAATCAACATCACGCCCCTGGTGGACGTGCTGATGGTGGTGCTGGTGATGTTTATCCTCACCGCCACCGCCCAAGTGTCGGGTATCCAGATCCATCTGCCCAAGGCCAGCGCCTCGGTGTCGCTGTCTGAGGCCAAGACCAAGGCCATCTCCGTCAACGACGGCGGCCAGGTGTTCCTCGACGCCTACCCGGTGACGCTCGGTGAGCTGGAAGAGCGCCTGCGCATCGAGAAAGCACAGAACCCGGACTTCCCGGTGATCGTGCGCGGCGACGCCATGGTGCAGTACCAGAAGGTCATCGAGGTGCTCGATTTGCTGCGTCGGCTGGAGCTGTCCCAGGTCGGGCTGGTCACCGGCAAGCCGGGCCAGGGTTGAGCCATGACCGCACAGATGCCGATCCCGCCCATGCCCGTGAAAAACAAGCTGCTGCGCCCGCTGAAGTGGGGCGCTGGCCTGCTGCTGGCCGCCGTGGCGGCCTGGTTCCTGTGGCAGTGGGCCAATGACATGAGTGGCGTGCGCCGCGAAGCGCCGAAGGTGCCGACCATTATTCCGTTGCCGCCACCGCCGCCGCCACCACCGGAAAAACCCAAGGAGCCGGAGCCCAAGGTCGAAGAAAAAATCCCGGAGCCGGTGCCCACGCCTGAGCCCGAAGAGGTCAAGCCGGCGGAAGAAGCGCCGCCTTCGCCCGCCGATGATTTGGCCAACCCGATGCAGATCGATGGTGATGCGCAGTCCGGCAACGACGCGTTCAACATCGGCGCCGGCAAGGGCGGCGGCATGGCCGGTTCCGGTGGCGGTGGTTTGGGCACCGGTACTTACAAGCAGTACTTGGCAGGGCTGTTTCAGCGGCTGCTGCGCGATGACCCCGAGTTACGCAAAAAGGCGTACGCCGTGCAGGCCGATTTGTGGCTGAGCGCCGAGGGCCAGGTCGTGCGTGCAGAGCTGGTGAAGTCCAGCGGCGATGCCGAGACCGACGCGCAAGTGCTCGCCGCCTTGCGTGCGCCCCATGCCTCACAACGTGTTCCGGCAGCGGTGACGATGCCGGTGCGCCTGTCGCTCAAGGGCCGACGCCCGGATTGATCACACCCATTTCTTGCAGTTTTTTACAGGAGTTGCGTACACATGATTTCCCCCGTGAATCGACTGACCCTGGCGGTCGGCATGGTCATCGCGACCCTGGTCGGCCAGGCGACGGCAGCCCCGGTGGCACCGTCGGAAAACGTCACGATCAACCTGATCCGCCTGCTGGTGCAGCAAGGTGTGCTGACCCAGGACGCCGCCAATGGGTTGATCGCCCAGGCCGAACAACAAGCCCAACAGGCCCGCCAGGCCGCGGCTGCGCCGGTGGTCGCCAGCGGCCCGACCGCAGCACCCGGCGACGTACGCGTGCAGTACGTGCCCCAAGCGGTGCGTGACCAGATCCGTGACCAGGTCAAGGCCGAAGTCATGGCCACCGCCAAGCAGGAAAACTGGGCGCAGCCCAATACCTTCCCGGACTGGGTGTCGCGTGTCAGCTTCGATGGCGATATTCGCCTGCGTGACGAGTCGCGTTACTTCTCGGGCAACAACAGCAACGAAATTGTCGACTACGCCAAGCTCAATGAAAGCGGCCCGTATGACGTCAACAAAGACACCAACACCAAGTTGCCGCCGTTGCTCAATGCCAACAAAGACCGCGAAAACCTGTTCCGCCTGCGTGCCCGCCTGGGCATGAAAGCAGTGATCACACCTGAGTGGACCGCCGGTATTCGCATCGGCACCGGCTCCGACAACAACCCAGTGTCCACCACCCAGACCCTGGGTGGCGGCTTCGGTAAAAAGGACATCTGGCTCGACCAGGGTTACCTGAGCTGGAAAGCCACCCCGGACGTGACCCTCACCGCCGGGCGTTTCGCCAACCCGTTTTATTCCACCGATATTTTGTACTCGCCGGACCTGAACTTCGACGGTATCGCGGCCAACTTCAACCATGCGCTGAGCAGTGAATGGGGCGTGTTCGGCACCCTCGGCGTATTCCCCGTGGAATACACCTCCGACGCGTCCAGCAGCAACGGTTTCGACAAGGAAGACAGCGACACCAAATGGCTGTTCGGCGGGCAGATCGGCGCCAACTGGAAGATCAACCGCAGCAACAGCCTCAAGGGTGCGATGGCGTACTACCACTTTGACGATATCGAAGGCCAACGCTCCAGCCCGTGCAGGCCGTGGGCGGGTCAGCCTGCGTGTGATACCGACGGCTCGCGCCTGGCCTTTATGCAAAAGGGCAACAGCGTGTTCCTGCTGCGCGATATCACCCCCAACCCGGCCACACCTGGGTTGACCCCGCAGCCGCAGTTTGTGGGCCTGGCCTCCAAGTTCGACGTGCTCGACCTGAACCTGGCCTGGGACGCCGAGCTGCCCAGCGACTTCAAGCTGCGCACCCAGGGCAACTACATCCACAACCTGGCCTACGACAAGGGCGAGATGCTCAAGCGCAGCGAAGGCCAGATCGTCAACAACATCAACAGCAAGGGCCAGTTTGAAAGCGGCGGCAATGCGGCGATGGTGCAGTTCACCCTCGGCAATGCCTTCGAGATGCGCAAGCGCGGCGACTGGAACCTGTTGGCGGGCTACAAATACATCCAGCCCGACGCCTTGCCGGATGGTTTCAACGACTCCTCGTTTCACCTGGGCGGCACCAACGCCAAGGGCTATTTCGTGGGCGGCAACTACGGCATCGACAAGAACATCTACGCCAGCGCCCGTTGGTTGAGCGCCTCCGAAGTGTACGGCGCGCCGTTTGAAGTGGATGTGATGCAACTGGAACTCAACACGCGCTTTTGATGCGCAGGGAGATGCCACATGAACACGCGAATCTTAAGCGGCCTGTTGCTGGTGCTGGTGGCCACGGGCGTTTCGGCCGAAGGCATGGAGGAGCGCCTGCGCACGCAACTGCGTAGCACCACCCAACAGTTGCAGGCGCTGCAAAGCGAGCAGGCCCAGGCCAGTGCCGCGCGCATTGCCGCCGAAGCCCAGGCCAGGCAGGCCCAGGCGCAGATCAAGCAATTGAGCGCCGAGCTGGAAAAGGCCCGTGGTGCGGCCGAGCAATTGGCCGGCCAGCAGCAGAGCCTGCACAACCAGACGCAAGCCCAGGTGGCGGCCAGCAATGAGCAGGTCGGCAAGTTCAAGAAGGCCTATGACGAGTTGCTGGTGCTGGCCAAGGGCAAGGAAACCGAACGCGCCCGCCTGCAGGCGCAACTGAGCGAACGTGACACACAAGTGCAGCAATGTTCAGCCAAGAATCAACAGATGTACGGCGTGGCCAAGCAACTGCTGGCGGCCTACGAAAAAATCGACGTGGCCGAGGTGATGAGCATTCGCCAGCCGTTCGCCAGCAGCGCGCGGGTCAAGTTCGAGGAATTGGCCCAGGGTTTTGGTGATGAGCTATACCTTAATCGGTTTGATGCTCCGCACACCGCCCTTAATCAATGATCAACAAGGAAGAGACACTATGAGCGATGTTCAACTGATCACCAGCGTCACCCCGCAAAGCCTCACCGAGCTGCTGCAGGAAGCCGGCTACCGCGTTAACCAGACCGAACAGAACGGCATCGTGCAACTGCTCAGCGCCAGCCAGGGCATCGGTTTTGCCGTGCGTTTTGGTAACGCGGCGACCGAGCAGGGCAGCTACGTGGACTTCACCTACAGCTGCGCGCTGCGGGTACAAGGTGAGCTGCCCAAAGGGCTGGCCGAGGTATGGAACGCCTCGCGGCGCTTTGCCCGCCTGTCGTTGCAGGGTGAGTTTTTGTTGATGGAAATGGACGTGGTGGTGGCCGGTGTGGGCGCCGCGCACCTGCGCAGCCAGCTGGAACTGTGGGACCGCTTGCTGCAGGAATTTATCGTGTACCTGCGTGATTACAGCCAGCAAGCCGCGCAATTGCAGGCCCAGGCTGCCGCGGCGCCGGTGGATGAAGAGGCGCCTGTCCTGTGAAAAAACCAACCCTGCTGGTCGGCGCCGGTGCGCTGACATTGCTGGTCGTGGCGGTAGGGTTGAGTCTGCGACCGGGTGCTGACCCGGTCGCTGCTCAGCAGCCGGCGCCGGGCGTGACCACCGAAGGCGCAGGCCCGGCGGTGGCGCGTCTGGGCAACCAGCAGATCGGCCTGCCTGAACTGCAAAGCGTGATGGCCAGCTTACCGGCTGAAACCCGCGAACAATTGCGCGGTAACCGTGGCGCGCTGGAAGCCTGGATACGTTCACGCCTGGCGCAAAAGGCCGTGCTCGAACAGGCGGATGCCCAGGGCTGGCGTCAGCGCCCGGAGGTGGAACAGCAGACCCGCGCCGCCACCGAACAGATTGTGTTCCGTGACTACATGCTGTCGGTCAGCCAAGTGCCGGAGGGCTACCCCAGCGCGGCTGAATTGCAGCAGGCCTACGACAGCGGCAAGGCCCAATGGGTGACGCCGCCGTTGTACCGGGTCAGCCAGATTTTCCTCGCTGTTAATGATCCGCAAAACCTCGACAGCGTGCGCCGTCAGGCCCAGGAACTGAGCCGCAAAGCCCAGGCTGCACCGGCTGAATTTGCCGCGCTGGCCACGCAATATTCCCAGGACCCTGGCACCGCTCAACAGGGCGGTGACTCCGGCTTGCAGCCGTTGCAGCAACTGGTGCCGGAAGTGCGCGGCGTGGTCTCGCGGCTCAAGGTCGGCGCGGTGTCGGATGCGCTGCAAAGCGCAGCGGGCTTCCATGTGCTCAAGCTGACCGGCCAGCAGCCGGCACGCACCGCCAGCCTTGATGAGCTGCGCGAACGTCTCACCCAAGCCTTGCGTGCTCAACGCCAGGAACAAATCGCCAAGGCTTACCTGGAAGGCATGCTCAATACCGCGACCTTGAGCATTGACGGTGCCGCGCTGAACAAGGTGCTGGAATAACTCCGGCCTGCCTTCGCACTGGATGCATCGACCGACACGACAGGGAGTCTCCCATGGCATATCTAGAACCGTCCGGCCCCCAGGGGGCGGCAGCTTATCGCGCGCCAAACGAGCCGCGCAGCGCCTGGCTGGCCCTGGCCGCAGAGATCGAGCCGGAAGTGGTGCGGTACTTTTTGGTCAGCGCGCGGTGTGGCTGTTTTATGCAGGCTGCGCGCAGCTTGAATATCAAGGCCACGCTGCTGCGCAAGCGCCTGGCGCAGCTGGAAGAGCAACTGCGCCGTTCACTGTTCAGCTATCAAGGCAATGGACTGGAGCTGAGCCGTGACGGCCTGCAACTGCAAGCGCAACTGGTGGGCCTGGCCCGCGAGCGGCGTGTGCCGGTGATGGTGCAACAGCCGCTGATACGCCTGGCCGTTGCCGAGCCGATCCTGCATGACGTTCTTGGCCGCGACCTGATCGCATTGTTGCGCCGCAATGCCAGTGTACGTCTGGAAATCATCTCCATTGACAGCCAATTGTCGTTGCAGGCGGTGGATGTGGACGTGGTGTTATGGCTGTCGGATGCCGACGGGCCGGTGCCTGGGCCGAGCTTTGCAACCGAACCGCCACGGCGCCTGGCGCTTTTGCAGTATTTGCCGCATATCGCCAAGCGCTATTCGCGGTTAACCACGCGCCCGGACAGTGTGGAAGACCTTGACGACTACATGCTGGTGCAATGGCAGCCGGATGAGCAAGTCGAGGCATTGCAGCCCTGGAACAGCGTGGTTGAGCAGCGCTTGGCGGCGGTGGTGAAAGTGCAGGCGTATTCGTTGATGCTGGAGATGATTCGTTGCGGCGCGTGCATTGGTCTGCTGCCGCATTACATGGGCAGCTTCGACCGTGGGCTGGTGGCGTTGCCGGGGTTGATGGGCGAGACCATGCAGCGCCAGGTGTGGCTGGCGGTGAATGCGCAGGTGCATGATGCCGAGGCGGTGCGGATGGTGGTGGAGCTGATTGTGGGCACGTTTGAGGGGCGGCGGGAGTGGTTTGATTGACGAGCTGCTGAGCACCGCGCGGCATCCTGTTTCATGTGTGTTGTAATATATTGAGACAACCCCGCCGCCACGGAACAGAGTGAAGTGTGATGCAGGCCACCCGTTTGACCTTGATTTGCCATGCCGTCACACCGCTGCAAAAGCACGGGCGTTTTCCCGATGACGAGTCTGTCGCGATGGGTTGGCAAGATGCGGCGCTATCCCTGGCCGGGCGTTTCAAGAAAACCCTGCGGTTAGTCAGCGCGCCCGAGGCCAGAACCCGTCAGACCGCGGGCCTGTTCGGTGCCGATGCGCAGATCGACAGTGCCTTGCGTGATGCTGATTTCGGCACCTGGAAAGGCCAGGCCATCGATCAGTTGGCCCCCGAAGCCTTGGCAGCCTGGATGAGCGACAGCACCGCCGCACCCCATGGCGGTGAATCGGTAGAGCAGCTCTGCACGCGGGTTGGGCACTGGATCAAATCCCTCGAAAGCCACCCCGGCCATGTCGTGGCCGTCACTCACCCTTTCGTGATACGCGCCGCGATGCTGTACGTCCTGCAGTTTCCCATCTCGATGTTCTACCGCATCGACGTCGAGCCTCTGTCCGCCACCGAGCTGCGCTTTAACAATGTTTGGCGCCTGCGCCTGGAAACTCACGCCTAGTGCCATGAACATGGCAAAATCCACGCCCCGCAATGAGAGCACCCCATGAAACGCATCCTGATCATCGGCATTGGCGCCGGCAACCCTGACTACATCACGATGCAGGCCGTAAAGGCGCTGAACCGCACCGACGTGTTTTTCCTGATGGACAAGGGCCAGAGCAAAGACAAGCTGATCGACCTGCGCCGCGAGATCTGCGAAACCTACATCACCGAGCCCGGTTACCGCTTTGTCGAGGCCGACTGCCCCGAGCGCGTGCGCGGTGATATCGACTACACCACCGCCGTGCAGGATCTGAACCGCGACAAGCAGCAGACGTTCGAGCGCATGATCAACGAGCACATGGCTGACGGTGAAGTGGGCGCTTTCCTGGCCTGGGGCGACCCGGCGCTGTACGACAGCACCATCCGCATCCTGCAGGCGATCCTGGCCAGCGGCCGTTGTGTGTTTGAGTTCGAAGTGATCCCCGGCATCACCAGCGTGCAGGCCCTGGCGGCCCAGCATAAGGTGGCGCTCAACCGCATCGGCCGCTCCATCGAGATCACCACCGGGCGCCGGTTGGCGGCGGGGCAGGCGAGTGATGCCGACACCTTGGTGGTGATGCTCGATGCCGAGGACTCTTATCGAACTGTGGCCGACCAGGATATGGATATTTACTGGGGCGCCTACCTGGGCACGCCGGATGAAATTCTTATCAGCGGCAAAGTCAGCGAAGTGGCCGACAAAATCCAACGGGTGCGCAAGGCGGCGCGCCTGGAGAATGGCTGGATCATGGACACGTATCTGTTGCGCAAACCTTGAGGTTGATGCCCATGTTCAAATTGTTCGCCCTGGCGCTGGCGTTAGTCGCCGGTGCCGCCCACGCTGATAATGCCTTGCACACGGACTTGCCGTTGCCCTACCTGGAGCAGACGCAAAGTGACGCGCGCAATCAGCCGTTGGTGATCTTCCTGCATGGATTTGGCAGTAACGAGGAAGACTTGTTTGGTATCAAGGACGCGTTGCCGTCCACCTGGACCTATTTGTCGGCCCGCGCGCCGATGCCGGTGGACCCCAGTGGCTATCGCTGGTTTGCCAGGAAATCCGGTGAGGGTGATTACGACGGCGAGACGGCGGATTTGCAGCGCAGCGCCCAGCTGATTGAAGACTTTGTCAGCAAAGCCACGGCCAAGTACCACACCCACAGTGATCGGGTGTTTTTGGTGGGGTTCAGCCAAGGCGCGATCATGGCGTATGAAGTGGGCTTGCGAAAGCCTGCGCTGGTGCGCGCAATTGCGGCGTTGAGTGGCAGCGTGTTGCCGGTGCTCAAGGCTGAGCTCAAGCCTGATGAGTCATTGAAGCGCCTGGCGATTTTTATCGGCCATGGCACCTTGGATCAGGCGCTGCCGTATACGTCGGCCACCCGTGCCAATGAGGTGTTGCTGGGGCTGGGGTTGAAGCCTGAGTTTCATGGGTATATGGGCATGCCGCATACCGTGAGCGAGGCGGAAATACAGGACCTCAAGGCCTGGCTGGAAAACACTTTGAAGTAAATGAAGATCAAAATGTGGGAGCGGGCTTGCTCGCGAATCCGGTGTGTCAGTCAATTCATCTGTAACTGATCTACCGCATTCGCGAGCAAGCCCGCTCCCACATTTGATTTTTGTTGTCTCTTAGTTGGGTTACTTGCCGCCGGTAATCTGCTTCACCAATTCTGCATGCCCCTTCACGTCATCCGCCCGCGAAATCGCCTGGATCACCAGCAAATGGTTGCCCGAACCGCCGAGGAACGTGGAGTTCAGGGTCTTGCCACCGCCCTGGGTCGCCGTGCTGTCCACCTGGCGCAGGCCCAGGCCTTTGAAGGTCAGCTTCTTCTCGTTTTGCTTCTTGAAGTCGGGCAGGGCCGCGCTCTGGTCCTTGACGAAGTCAGCCACGGCGCCATCAAGGAACTGCGGGTCATTGTCCTTGATGCTTGCCCCGTCGTTACGCACGGTTTCAGCGACGATCACCACACTTTTCGTGGTCGAGTTGGCGTACAGGGTGCCTTGGGTGTCGGCGGTGCCATCCTCGACCTTACCGGTCGGCAGCGTGTCGGCGACGTAAGCCTTGGGCAGGTTGAAGGTGAACTTGCCGCCCAAGGTCGAGATGGTCTGTGTGGCAGCGGGCTTGCTCGCGGCGAACACGCTACCGGCGCTAAGCGCAAGGGCCAGCAGGACGGCGGTCTTGGTGAAAGTGGCCATGAAGCGCTCCAGGGATGAACGAAATTGCGGCGTATTCTGTCAGAAATTTCGCCATATCGTTCACCCATAAGCTCACACCTTGTCGGACTCCTCCTCGATCCGGTCCATCTCAAACAGCCGCGCCAGTTCCGTGCGGGCTTCCTGGGCCGATTGCAAGACTTTGGCCGCGTCGTCATACACCGCATGTTGAGCGGCGAGTAACTGGTGGTCGTGGTTTTTGAAGCGATCGATGCGCGCATCGGCCTGGGCCTGGCTCAAGCCGAGGCCGACCAGGGTGCGGCGGCTCATTTCCAGGCTGGAGTAGAAGGTCTCGCGCACCGGCGAGGCGTCCAGGTCGACCAGGCGGTGAACGTGCTGGCGGTTACGTGCGCGGGCGATGATTTTCATGTGCGGGTAGAGGCTGCGCACGAGGGCGGCGGTCTTGATGTTGATTTCCGGATCGTCCATGGCGATCACGAAAAACTCGGCCTGGTCGACCTTGGCCGCATGCAGGATTTCCGGGCGCTGCGGGTCGCCGTAGAACACCGGCATGCCGCCGAAGCTGCGAGTCAGCTCGATGGTTTCCACCGAGGTGTCGAGGGCAATGAACGAAATGTTCTGCGCGCGCAGGATCCGCGCGACGATCTGGCCCATTCGGCCCATGCCGGCGATCACCACGCGTGGCGCATCGCTTTCGATGGTGCGGTATTCCTCCGGCACCTCCACGGTCTTGGCCTTGTGTTTGAACAGCTTGGGGCACACCAACAGCAGCAGCGGCGTCACGGCCATGGACAGGGTGATGGTCAGCACCAGCACATCGTACAGGTGCGGCTCGAACAGGCCCTGGTCGCGGCCGATCTTGAACACCACAAAGGCGAACTCACCGCCTGCCGCCAGTACCACTCCGAGGCGCAAGGCGCTTTCGCGATTGAGATCCCCCACCATTCGACCCACGGCGTACAGCAGCGGCAGTTTCAAGCCGATCAACAGCAGGGTCAGACCGATCACCATCAGCGGCGTGCTGAGCAGCAGGCTGAGGTTAGCGCCCATGCCCACACTGATAAAAAACAGACCCAGCAGCAGGCCCTTGAAAGGCTCGATCTGGGATTCCAGTTCGTGGCGGTACTCCGAGTCGGCCAGCAGCAGCCCGGCGAGGAACGCACCGAGGGCCATGGACACACCCACCAGTTCCATCAGCCAGGCGGTGCCGATTACCACCAGCAGCGCAGTGGCGGTGGACACTTCGCGCAGGCCGGTCTTGGCAACGATGCGAAACACCGGACGCAGCAGGTAACGCCCGCCGATGATCACCACGGCGATGCTGCCCAGAATCTGCAGCACGTGTTGCACGCCTTGGGCTTCGGTGGTCGGGTGATCGCTGCCGGCCAGCAGCGGCACCATGGCGATCAGCGGGATCGCCGCGATGTCCTGGAACAGCAGGATGGCAAACGCCAGGCGCCCGTGGGGCTGGTTGAGTTCCTTGCGTTCGGCCAGGCTTTGCAGGCCAAACGCCGTGGAGGACAGCGCCAGGCCCAGGCCCAGCACGATCGCGCTGTTCCAAGGTTGGCCAAATAGCCACAACGCCACCACGCCCATCACCACACCGGTGAGCACCACCTGAGCCAGACCGACGCCGAACACCGCCTTGCGCATCACCCATAAGCGTTTGGGCGACAGCTCCAGGCCGATGATAAACAGCAGCAACACCACACCCAGTTCAGAAAACTGCGCCACGCTCTGCGGGTTGCCCACCAGGCCCAGCACCGACGGGCCGATGATCACACCGGCAAACAAATAGCCCAGCACGGCGCCCAATTGCAGGCGCTTGGCCAAAGGCACGGTCAGCACAGCGGCGAGCAGGAACACCACGGCTGCTTGTAACAGGTTGCCTTCATGGGGCATTGAGATCTCCCGGATCTTTAGAGCGAATCGACAGGGCGCTATTAGAGCTTTTTTTACATTTGGAAACTTGTATTTATGTCGCGACAGTCAATGGATTCTGGCTGTAATCCCATTCTTACGCGGCGCTTACGAAAGTATTAATACCATTTAATTCAATGACTTTTCTGTAGGTCTACTACCGTTTCGACAAATTGGATCAGTTGTCACCACGGTCAGGTATCTCGAATTCGATGCGTGTGGGTCAATCAGGTTGAGCTTCTACGCATACATGGATGAAAGGCTTGGACCACAAGGAGTTGAGCGTGGATAGAAGACTTGCTACTGCCGTTGTACCTCGTATTTCTGCGCTTTCACTTGCGATCCGCCTCGGCGTAGCGGGTCTGGTGATGGGCCTTGCAAGCCCGCAAGCGATGGCGGCCTGTTCGCCCGCAAGCCCCACGGCGGGCGCCACGGTGACGTGCACGGGGGTGCCGTCGTTACCGCTGTTTCTGAATACCTTCTCCAGTGCCGTGAATAATCTGACGGTCAACGTCAACCCCGGCGCGCAGCTCAATGCAACGTTGGGCGGCATTGCGTTGAACCTGACCGGTAACAACACCACACTGAACAATTCCGGCACCATCGACCCGGCGCTGCTCGGGCTTGTATCCGTGCTCAGTGGCGGTGTGGTGGTAGGGAATACCGCGGCCAGCACGGTGAACATCACCAACACGGCCACCGGGATCATCCGCGGTACTGGCGCGTTGCTGGGGCTCAACCTGGCTTCGTTGAGTGGTGCGGCGCTGAACGTCACCAATGGCGTCGGGGGCACCACCAACCTCACCAACGCCGGCACCCTGGGGTCCAGTTCGTTGCTGGGGCTTTCGTTGTTTGCCTCTGACACGCCAGTGGTCGCCGTGCAGGGTGGCGGCCAGGTCAACATGACCAACAGCGGTACGCTCACCGGGCGGGTTGCCTTCGAGACGTCCGCTGCGGGTAACACGTTCGTCAACACTGGGATCATTTCCGGCGGCGTGTCGATGGGTGCCAACAGCACTAACACCTTTACCGCGGTGACCGGGTCGAGCGTGTCCTCGGGCGGCGGTATTGGCCTGAGCCTCGGCGGTCTGATAGGTGTGAACCTGACGTTTGCCCCCACCGGCCAGGTGGATGGCGGCGCAAACGGCAGCAACACCCTGATCCTGCAAAACCCCGGCGCCACCGGTAGCAGCGGCACCGGCACAGCGTCCAGCGCCACCTATGTCAACTTCAATAACCTGACCATCAATGGCGGCACCTGGACGCTGCAGGGGCCGTTGGTCAGCGGCAGCACCACGCTCAATGGCGGCATTTCGCAGTTCGATAACAGTGCGACGTTCGGTACTGGGGCAATCACCGCCAATGGCGGGATTATCGAGGCAACGGCCAACAACCTGACGCTGGCTAACTTGCTCACGCTGGGTACCGGCGGGCTGACCGTCCAGGGCGCCAATACCGGGCTGACCCTGGGCGGCGTGCTCTCGGGCACTGGCGGCTTGACCAAGGCGGGCACGGGGCAACTGATCCTCAATACCGCCAACACTTACACCGGCCCCACCACGCTGTCCGGCGGTTCGGTTCAGTTGGGCAATGACCTGGCGCTGGGCAGCGGCGCTGTTAACGTCACGGCGGCAACCACCTTGCAAGCGCCCGGTACCGTCAACCTTGCCAACGCGCTCACCCTTACCGGCAACCTGATCACCGATGTGGCCGGTACGCTGAACCTGAACGGCACCCTTACCGGCAACGGTGGGCTTACCCAGAGTGGCGCGGGCAGCCTGACGCTCAATGGCATCAACACCGGCTTCAGCGGCGCCACCAGCCTGGGCGCCGGCACTCTGGTGCTGGGCAATAACAATGCCTTGGGCAGCGGCAACCTGAATGTGACGGGCACTGCCAGCCTGAACACCAGCGGCGCCTCGTTACTGAACAACAACGTGGTCTTGACCGGCGATCTCAGCCTGGTCAACGCCAACCCACTGACCTTGAGCGGCGTGATGTCCGGCGTTGGCGGCCTGACCAAAACCGGCGCGGGCCTGCTGACCCTGGCCGGCAACAACACACGCAGCGGTGTAACGTCGCTGAATGCCGGCGGCTTGCTGCTCAGCTCCAACACTGCTCTGGGTACGGGCGCGCTGAACACGGCTGCGGGCACTTCGCTGGATACCACGACAGCGGTCACGCTCGCCAACGCGGTCAACCTGACCGGCGCCCTGACCTTGGGCGGCAGCCAGGCACTCGGCCTAGGCGGGGTGATTTCCGGCGCGGGCAGCCTGAACAAAAACGGTACCGCCGGGTTGACGCTCAGCGGCGCCAACACCTTTACCGGCGACACCAACCTCAATGCCGGCACCCTCACGCTGGGCAATAACACGGCCCTGGGGGTTGGCGGCACGTTGAACACCGCTGACAACACCACCTTGGATTCCAGCGCAGCCTTGATCGTCAACCATGCGCTGAACCTGACCGGCAACCTGAATATTGCCGGTAGCAATAACCTCGGCCTCACTGGCGTCGTCGGCGGCACCGGCGGCCTCACCAAGACCGGCGCCGCGACGTTGAACCTCAACGGCGTGAACACCTTCCAGGGCGGTACCACGCTCAGTGCCGGCACCTTGAGCGTTGGCAACAACGCCGCACTGGGCACTGGTGCATTGAATGTGACCGGCGCTGCGGCGCTGGACAACGGCGGTGGGGTCAACCTGGCCAATGCCATCGACCTGGGCGCCAACCTGGCCCTGGTCGGCACCAACCCACTGACATTGAGCGGCGTGATCAGCGGCACTTCGGCGCTGATCAAAAACGGCGTGGCCAATGTGGTGCTCGGTGCCGCCAACACCTATCAAGGCGGCACGCTGTTGAACGCCGGCGGCCTCACGCTGGGCAACGCTGCGGCACTGGGCACTGGCGCACTGACCGTGGCGGGCACGGGCAGCCTGGACAGCACTGCGGCGCTGAGCCTCAACAACGCAATTACCCTGAATGCCAACCTGACGGCGGGCGGCACGAATGCGCTGACCCTCGGCGGGGTCATCAGCGGCGCAGCCGGCCTGATTAAAAACGGTGCGGCCGACCTTGTGCTCAACGGTGCCAATACCTACACCGGCCCCACTGCGCTGAATATCGGGACGCTGGTGGTCGGGTCTGACACGGCAATCGGCACCGGCGCATTGAACGCGGCGGCAGGCACCACGTTGCAAAGCGGTGCAGCGGTGAGCCTTGGCAACAACGTCAATCTGGGCGGCAACCTGACCATCGCCGGTGTGAATCCACTGACCCTGGGCGGCACGGTGGCCGGCGTCGGCGGCCTGATCAAAAACGGCACGGGCGACCTGGTGCTCAACCACGCGAACACCTACCTGGGCAACACGGCGTTGAATACCGGCAAGCTGGTGGTGGGGGCGAGCGGCGCGCTGGGCGCCGGGGCGTTGAATGCGGCAGGCGGGACCACGCTGGATGCCAACACGGCTGCCACGTTGAACAACGCAGTCAATCTGGCCGGCAACCTGGGCATCAGCGGCACCGCCGACCTGACGCTGGCCGGTACGATCAATGGCGCTGGCAGCCTGACCAAAAACGGCGCCGCCAACCTGTTACTCAACGGCCCCAACAATTTCCTCGGGGGCACCACGCTCAATGCTGGCACCCTCACGGCTGGCTCCAACTCAGCCCTGGGTCTGGGTAACTTGACGGTTGGCGGCGCGTCGACGCTGGACAGCAGCGCGGCATTCAACCTGGGCAACAACGTTGTGCTCAACGCCGGGTTGACCGTAGGCGGTACCAATAACCTGACCCTGGCGGGCGTGCTCAATGGGGCTGGGCCGCTGACCAAAAATGGCCTGGCCAACCTGACCCTCAACGGCAACAACACTTTCAGTGGCGGCACCACGCTCAACGCCGGGTCCTTGACCCTGGGCAACGCCAATGGCCTGGGCAGTGGTGCCTTGACCGTCGGCGGCGCGGCGACCCTGGACAACAGCGCGTCCTTTGGCCTCGGCAATGCCATTGCGCTGAACGCTGACCTCACAGTCGCCGGCAACAACGACCTGAGCTTCAACGGCGTGGTCAGTGGCGCTGGCACCCTGATCAAAAATGGCTTGTCCGACCTGGCCCTGGCCGGCAACAACACCTTCACCGGCGCCGTGGACGTGGTCTCCGGCAGCCTGACACTGCTCAACGCCAATGCCTTGGGCAGCACCTCCGGGGTGAATGTGAGTGCGGGCGCCGGGGTCAACCTGGGCGCCGACGTCGGCCTGGCTGGCTTGAGCGGCAGCGGTAGCGTACAACTGAGTGGCGCCAACACCTTGACCGTCGGCGGGGTCAACACCACCAGTACGTTTGATGGAGACTTGAGTGGTACAGGCGGGCTGATCAAGGTCGGCACCGGCACTCTTAACCTTACCGGCATCAATGGCGTCACTGGCAACACCGCGATCAATGCGGGCACCTTGAACCTCAGCGGCTCCCTGGCCAGTGCCCAGGTCAATGTCAACAACGGCGGTACGCTGACCGGTACCGGATCGTTATTGGGTGCGTTGAATGTCAATAACGGCGGCCATCTGGCCTTGAGCAGCGGCAATACCCTGTCGGCCGGTGCGCTGAACATGGTCGCCGGTGGCAACCTGGATGTCGCCCTCGGTGCGCCATCCCTCACGTCCTTGCTCAATGTCGGCGGTAACGTGGCGCTCGCCGGCAACCTGAACGTCACCGATGCCGGTGGTTTTGGCGCGGGTACCTATCGCCTGATCAACTACACCGGCGGCCTGACCGGTGGGCTGACGGTAGCCGGTGTTCCCGTGGGTTATGGCCTCGGCGATCTGCTGGTACAAACCTCGGTCGGCAACCAGGTCAACCTGGTGGTGTCGGCGCCCCATATCCGCTTCTGGGACGGCAGCCAAGCTATCGCCAATGGCGTGGTGGATGGCGGCACTGGCCTCTGGACGGCAGGCGGTACCAACTGGACGTCCGCCGATGGCCTGACCAACTCACCGTGGGCCAGCGGTTTTGCGGTGTTTACCGGGGCGGCGGGCACCGTCACTGTGCAAGGCCCGCAAGCCTTCACCGGCCTGCAGTTTGCGACCGATGGCTACAACCTGGTCAGCGGTGTGGGCGGGCAATTGACCGCGATCAATGGTGGCTCCGGCAATGTATCGATGCGTGTTGATCCCGGCGCAACTGCGACCATTGGCGTCAATATCGATGGCGCCGGCACCCTCAACAAGCTCGACACCGGTACCCTGGTGCTTAACGGCACCAACACCTACACCGGCGGCACCTTGCTTAATGGCGGTACGCTTATCGTCGGTAGCAATACGGCACTGGGCGGCGGCCTGTTGACGACAGCGGCCGGGACGACACTGGACAGCAACGCGGCAATTACCTTGGACAACACGCTGCTCTTGAACGGCGACACCACTGTCGCGGGCAGCAACGCGCTGACCCTCAATGGTGTGATCAGCGGCGCTGGCGGCCTGGTCAAAAACGGCGCGGCCACTTTGACCCTGGGCGCGAGTAACACCTTCCTGGGGCCGGTGGCCCTCAATGCAGGTGGGCTGATCCTGGCCGCCAACAATGCCTTGGGCGCTGGCGTGTTGAATGCAGCAGGCGGCACCACGCTGGATGCCAGCACGGCGATCACTGTTAATAACGCGATCAATCTGGCCGGCAACCTGGGTATCGGCGGCACGGCTGAGCTGACCTTGGGCGGTGCAATCAATGGTGCCGGCAGCCTGACAAAAAATGGCGCAGCCAACCTGATCCTCAATGGTGCCAATACCTACCTTGGCGGCATGACGCTGAACGCGGGCACCTTGACCCTGGGTAACAACCTCGCGCTGGGCCTGGGCAATCTGACTGTCGGCGGCGCGTCGACGCTGGATAACAGCAGCGCGCTGAGCATCGGCAATGGTGCTGTGCTGAACGCGGCCTTGACGGTGGCAGGCAACAATGACCTGACTCTCGGCGGCCTGCTCACCGGCACTGGCACGCTGATCAAGGACGGCGCTGCCAACCTGACCCTCAATGGCCCCAACGTCTACAGCGGCGGCACGACCCTCAATGCGGGTACTTTGACCCTGGGCACCGCGACAGCGCTCGGGACGGGCGCCTTGACGGTGGGCGGCGCGGCCAACCTTAGCAATGGCACGCCACTGGTGCTGGCCAATGCGGTCAACCTCAACGCCAACCTGACGGTGGGCAGCCTGAATAACAACCTGACGCTGGCGGGTGTGGTGGGGGGCAGCGCCAATCTGATCAAAACCGGCACTGGCGACCTGGCCCTCACCGGCAACAACACCTTCTCCGGCCTGTTCGATGTGCAATCCGGCAGCCTGACCACCGTGGGCAATGGCGCGCTGGGCGCAGGCGCCGGGGTCAACCTGGGCGGTGGCACGCAATTGAACCTCGGCGGTTCGGCCAGCCTGGGTGAACTCACCGGCAACGGCGTGGCCGTTGTCGGCACCGGCAGCACCTTGAGCGTTGGCAGCAATAACCTCGACAGCACGTTCGGCGGCGTACTCGCCGGGCTGGGCGGTCTCAACAAAATCGGCAGTGGCGCCTTGACCCTCGGCGGCCTCAGCGTGTTGACCGGTGACACCCAGGTCAACGCCGGCAGCCTGCTGGTCAACGGCTCGCTGGCCAGTGTGAACGTGGGCGTGGCCAGCGGTGCCACCCTCGGCGGCACCGGCAGTGTGCTGGGCAGTGTGAACATTGCCGATGGCGGCCACCTGGCCGTCAACTCGGGCAATACCCTGACGCTCGGCTCGCTGGTACTCAATGCCAACTCCAACCTCGATGCCGGGCTCGGCGCACCTTCTACCGGCGGCACGGCCCTGATTCATGTGGGCGGTAACCTGACGCTGGACGGCACCCTTAATGTCAGCGATATCGGTGGCTTTGGCCCTGGTATCTACCGGTTGATCGACTACACCGGCGGCCTGACCAACAACGGCCTGCAACTGGGCAGCCTGCCGGTGAATATCCCGGCCAGCGACCTGGACCTGCAAACGGCGATCGGCAACCAGATCAACCTGCTGGTCAACGGCAACACCACCGTACAGTTCTGGGACGGTAGCCAGACTACCGGGAACGGCAGCATCGAGGGCGGCAGCGGTACCTGGACAACCGCCGCCACCAACTGGACAGGCGTGAACGGTTCCTTCAACGCCGCCTGGACCCCGAACAGCTTTGCGGTCTTCCAGGGCACGGCGGGAACCGTCACCGTCGACGGCGCCCAAGCGATTACCGGCATGCAATTCGTCACTGACGGCTACAACGTGGTCGGCGGCACGGCGGGGGCCTTGACCTTGTTCAACGGCACCGGTGGCAACACCGCCGTGCGCGTTGACCCGGGTGCCACCGCTACCTTGGGCGTCACCCTCAATGGCGGCGGCACTCTGGCCAAGCTGGATGCGGGCACCTTGGTACTCAATGGTGCCAATACCTACACCGGCGGCACCGCGCTCAATGGCGGTACGTTAGTGGTCGGTAATAACAGCGCCTTGGGCAGCGGTGCGTTGACCACGTCCAATGGCACCACGCTGGACAGCAATGCCGCTGTAATCCTGGCGAATGATGTGAACGTCAACGGCACGCTGACGGTCGGCGGCAGCAACGCGCTGACTTTGGCCGGCACTGTGGCCGGTACCGGCAGCCTGATTAAAAATGGCATCGCCAGCCTGACCTTAAGTGGCAACAATACCTATGCAGGACCAACTGCACTGAACGCCGGCGGGTTGATCCTGGCCTCTAACACTGCGCTGGGCACCGGCGCGCTGAATGCGGCGGCAGGCACCACGCTCGATACCAGCAGTGCAGCCACCCTGGCAAACGCCGTGAACCTGGCGGGCAACCTGGGCATTCTCGGCAGCGCCGACCTGACCCTTGATGGGTTGGTCACCGGGGCTGGCAGCCTGGCTAAAAGTGGGGCGGGCAACCTGACACTCAACGGCAACAATGCTTACCTCGGCGGTACGCAGTTGAACGCAGGTGGCTTGGTACTGGGCAATGGTTCGGCACTCGGCACCGGCAGCCTGTCCGTCAACGGCGCAGCGACGCTGGATACCAGTGCCGCAGTGACGCTGGGCAATAACACCACGCTCAATGCTGCGCTGACCGTAGTGGGCAGCAACGACCTGGCGCTTGGCGGTGTGGTCGATGGCAGCGGGTCGCTGATCAAGAACGGCAACGCCAACCTGGCCCTCAACGGCGCCAATACCTACAGCGGCGGCACCACCCTCGCGGCCGGTACGCTGACGGTCGGCAATGCCACGGGTCTGGGTTCCGGCGCCTTGACCGTCACTGGCGCAAGTACGTTGGACAACAGCGTGCCGCTGGTACTGGCGAACGCTGTCAACCTGAACGCTGACCTCAGTGTGGCCGGCAACAATAACCTGGCCCTGGCCGGTGTGCTGGCGGGCAATGCGGCGCTGATCAAAAATGGCGCGGCGGACTTGCTGCTCAGTGGTAGCAACACCTTCACCGGCCCACTCAATGTGCTTGGCGGCAGTGTGACCACCGTGGGCAACGGCGCGCTGGGCAACACCTCCGGCGTCAACGTCGGCAGCGGTGCCAGCCTCAACCTGGGTGGCAATGCCAGTCTCAATACCTTGGCCGGCAACGGTGCTGTTCAAGTCGCGGGCGGCAGTACGCTGGCGGTGGGTGGCAGCAACCTTGATAACACCTTCGCCGGTACGCTCAATGGCGCCGGTAACCTGGATAAAAACGGCAGCGGTGTGCTCAACCTGAGCGGCACCAATGGCATCAGTGGCGCCGCCAACGTCAATGGCGGCACCTTGAATGTCAGCGGGTCGCTGGCCAGCGGCACAGTGGCGGTGAACAGCGGCGCGACGCTTGGCGGTATTGGCTCATTGACGGGCGCGGTAACGGTGGCCGATGGCGGGCATATCGGCCTGACCTCCGGCAGCACGCTGTCGGTGGGCTCGCTGGTGCTGGGCAATAACGCCAACCTGGACGTCGGCCTCGGTGTGCCGGTGGTGGGCGGTGGCAGCGGGCTGCTGAATGTCGGCGGCGATCTGACCTTGGGCGGCAAGCTCAATGTCACTGATATCGGCGGCTTTGGCAGCGGCGTCTACAACATCATCAACTATGGCGGGGCACTCACCAATAATGGCCTGGCCCTCGGCACGTTGCCGGGCAGTGTGATTCCGGGTGATGTGCAAGTGCAGACGGCCATCAGCAACAAGGTCAACCTGCTGGTTACGGCGCCCAATACTACTGTGCAGTTCTGGGACGGCGCCAACCTGATCGGCAACGGCGCTATCGACGGCGGCAACGGCACCTGGAGCACGGGCGCCACCAACTGGACCAACGTTGACGGCACCCTGAACCAGAACTGGAACAACAGCTTTGCAGTGTTCCAGGGCACAGCGGGCAACGTGACGGTTGACGGTACGCAAAACATCACCGGCCTGCAGTTCGTCACCGATGGCTACAACCTGGCCTCGGGCACGGCCGGCGTGCTCAACCTGGTGAATGGCGGCACCGGCAACACGGCGATCCGTGTCGACCCGAACGCCACCGCAACCCTGGGCGTCACCCTCGGCGGCGCCGGCACCCTGGCCAAACTTGACACTGGCACCTTGGTGCTTAACGGCAACAACACCTACACCGGCGGCACCGCGCTCAATGGCGGCACCTTGGTGGTTGGCAGCAACAGTGCGCTGGGCAGTGGCGCACTGACGGCGGCCGACGGCACCACTCTGGACAGCAACGCCGCCGTCACACTTGGCAACGCGGCGGTACTCAATGGTGCACTGGCCATCGGTGGCAGCAATGCGCTGACGCTTAACGGCGGTATCAGCGGCAATGGCAGCCTGCTGAAAAAAGGCGCGGCAACCCTGACCCTCAACGGCGCCAACACCTACAGCGGTGGCACCGGCCTGAATGCCGGACAACTGATCCTGGGCAATAACGCCGCACTGGGCAGCGGCGCACTCACTGTGGGCGGCGCTGCGGCGCTGGATGGCAACACCGACCTGCAACTGGCCAACGCCATCAGCCTGGGCGGCCCGCTGACCCTGGCCGGCAGCCATGACCTGGCCCTCAACGGCGTGGTCAGCGGCACCGGCAGCCTGGTGAAAAACGGCAACGGCGCGCTGCTGTTGACCGGCGCCAACACCTACAGCGGCGGCACCACTCTTAACGGTGGCACCACCACCGGCAACACCAACAGCCTGCAAGGCGCGATAGCCAACAATGCTGCCCTGACCTTCGAACAGGGCACCGATGGCACCTACACCGGTAACCTCACCGGCGCAGGCGTGCTGAATAAAACCGGCACCGGCGCGTTGCTGTTGAGCGGCAATAACACCTTCACCGGCAACACTAACGTCAACGCCGGCAGCCTGCTGGTCAACGGCAGCTTGAACAGCGCAGCGGTGCAGGTGGCCAGCGGCGCAACCCTCGGCGGCAGCGGCAGCCTGGGCGGCGCGGTGACGATGGCCGATGGCTCGACCCTCAAGGCAGGTGCGGCAACACCTCTGTCGGTGGGTTCGCTGGCGTTGTCGTCGGGTACCGCCCTGGACTTCGCCCTCGGCGCACCCGGCGCGTCCACCACGGCGGTGAATGTGGCGGGTAACCTGACCCTCGACGGCACCCTCAACGTTACCGATGCCGGTGGCTTTGGCCTCGGCGTTTATCAACTGTTCCGCTACGGCGGCGCCTTGACCGACAACGGCCTGACCCTCGGCTCGCTGCCGGTCGGCCTGGGCAACCTGAGCCTGCAAACGTCGCTGGCCAACCAACTGAACCTGCTGGTGCAAACCACGCCAGGGCAAATCCAGTTCTGGAACGGCGGCACCACCAACCCGGACGGCACCATCACTGGCGGCAGCGGCACCTGGGGCCCAGGCACCAACTGGACCGATCCAACCGGCACCCAGGGCCAGGTGTCGAACAACCAGTTCGCCGTGTTCGGCGGGCAGGGCGGTACGGTCACCGTGGTCGGTAACCAAGGCTTTACTGGCCTGCAATTCCTTGACCCTGGTTACACGCTGACGGCAGGCGCAGGTGGCACGTTGTCGCCAACCGGTACCGCAGTGGTGCGTGTCAATTCGGGCGTCACTACCGAAGTGGCCGCGCCAATCGTGGGGGCCGGGGCGATCAACAAACTTGATGCCGGCACCTTGCTGTTGACCGGCGCCAACACCTACTCCGGTGGCACTACCGTCAGTGGCGGTACGCTGGCCGGTAACACGCTGAGCTTGCAGGGTCGCATCCTCAACAATGCGCAGCTGCTGTTTGTGCAACCCACTAACGGCACCTTTAATGGCGTACTGAGCGGAACCGGCAACATCACCAAACAAGGCGCAGGCGCGCTGTTGCTGACCGGCAATCAGCCGTTCAGCGGCACCGTGGCGGTGGACCAGGGCGTACTGCAAGTCGGCAACGCGGCCAACCCAGGCACGGTGTTCGGTGGGCAGGTGAGCGTCGCCAACGGCGCGGGCCTGACCGGCAACGGCAGTGTCGGCGCGTTGGTCAACAACGGCAGCGTCACACCTGATAACGGCAAGCTGACGGTGGCTGGTAACTTCACTAACGGCAGTACCGGTGCGCTGAATCTGGTGATCACGCCTTCGGTGACCAGTTCCCTGGCCGTGGGTGGGACGGCGAACCTGGGCGGCAGCCTGAATGTGGTCAACCTGGCGCCGTACGCCGGCCCGGCTACCTACACGCTGCTCACGGCGGGCGCGGTGAACGGTACCTTCAGCACCACCAACCTGGAGAACCTGGCATTCCTCAATACCGCGTTGAACTACAGCCCGACTCAGGTGGCGCTGGCGGTTAGCCGCAACAACGTCAGCTACGCCAGCGTGGCTGCTACCGGTAACCAACGTGGCGTGGCCGCCGCGTTGGACAGCGGTGCTGCGGTGGGTGGCGCAACGGTGCAGAATGCGCTGCTCAACTCCGATGCCGCCGGGGCGCGTGCCGCCTTCGACAGCTTGTCCGGGGAGATTCACGCCAGCACCGCCAGTGCCATGCTTGAAGACTCACGTTACGTGCGGGACGCTGTCAACGAGCGCTTGCGCCAACCGGGCTGCTACCGCGAAGACGACCCACGCAACAGCCTGGCGCCCAGCGAAAACCGCCTGAGCAGCGCCGGTTGCCACGGCGAGATGGTCGGCTGGATGCGCGTACTGGGCACCTGGGGTCACATGGGCGGCGACAGCAACACCGCCAAACTGGACCGCAACCTCGGCGGCTTCCTGCTCGGCACCGACAAACAAGTGGATGACGCCTGGCGCGTCGGTGTGGCCGCCGGCTACACCCGCAGCGACCTGGACGCCAAGCGCCGCAGCTCCAGCGCCGACGTCGACAGCTACCACTTGATGGCCTACACCGCGTACCAGCAGGAAGCCTTCGCCGCTCGCATGGGCGTGGCGTACAGCTGGCACGACATCGAAAGCAAACGCGACGTGGCCGTAGGTGGCGTGGGCCAACGCCTCAAAGCCGACTACAAAGCGCGCAGCGCACAAGTGTTCGGTGAAGTGGGCTACACCATTGAAACCGGCAAGGTGGTGGTAGAACCGTTCGCCGGCCTGGCCTACGTCAACTACGACAGCGACACCCTCAAGGAAAAAGGCGGCTCGGCGGCCCTGCGCGGCGATGCCGATCAGGACGTGACCTTCTCGACCCTGGGCGTGCGTATCGGCCAGACCATCACCCTGGGCAACGGCTCGAAAATCACCCCACGGGGCAGCATCGGCTGGCGTCATGCCTTTGGCGACACCAAGCCGGATGCCGACCTGAGCTTTGTCAACGGCGGCGCATCGTTCAGCACCCAAGGTGTGCCGATCGCCAAGGACAGCGCGGTGGTGGAAGCAGGCCTGGACTACCAGATCAGTCAGAACGGCAAGTTGGGCCTGGGCTATTCCGGCCAGCTGTCGCGCAACGATAAAGACCATGCGATGACGATCAGCTTCTCCCTCGGTTTCTGATCAAAGCCGAGTACTTTTAACCGCCCGAAAGGGCGGTTTTTTTTGGGAAATATTTCTTAACGCTATTCGATCTTTGGCGCAGGTGGCCGGGTTGTTGCCCTGCGTCTGGTCAGAAGGATGTACAAACAATTTCGCCTGGAACCCGACTGGCAATACTGCCTTGTCCGAATCTAAAGTATGCCCTTGAGTTTATATTCCTTAGGTGGCATATTCGCATGGACTGGGACGTTGAATACACGGATGAATTCGCACAATGGTGGGATGAGCTGGGCGCAAAGGAGCAAGTCTCTGTGTCTGCCAGCGTTGATCTGCTGGGGCTTTTCGGGCCTGGGCTGGGCTTCCCCCACACCAGTGATATCAAGGGTTCCCGGCATGGCAACCTGCGGGAACTGCGGGTCAAGCATGCCGGCCGGCCCTATCGAGTGCTGTATGCATTTGATCCCAGGCGCTGCGCTGTCCTGCTGATCGGCGGCGATAAATCCGCCCACTCCAGGTGGTACGAGGTACATGTGCCCTTGGCGGAAAATGTGTACGACATCCATTTGCAAACATTGCGTAAAGAGGCCCGTAACCATGGCTAAAAAATTCGCTGAACTTCAAGCGCGCATGACCCCGGAGTCGCGTGCCGAGGCCGAGCTACTGTTCCGCCAGCACCTCAAGGAAATGCCCCTGCACGAGCTGCGCAAAGCCCAACAGCTGAGCCAGGAAAGCCTGGCCAAGGCGTTAAATATCAACCAAGCGGCGGTTTCCAAGATGGAGCGGCGTACCGATATGTACATCAGCACGCTGCGTGACTACATCCGGGCAATGGGCGGTGAATTGGAAATCATCGCGACGTTCCCGGATGGCCAGGTCAAGATCGACAACTTCGCTCACTAAGTCACAGTGGACCACCCCGATGAATCAGCTCCTGGCCATGCGCGCCTTCGTCCGTGTTGTCGACACCGGTTCATTCAGCCGTGCATCCGACCAGTTGGCGCTGCCACGCTCCACCGTCAGCAAACTCATCACTGACCTGGAAAAACACCTGGGCACCCAGCTGATGCACCGTACCACCCGCGCTCTGGCGCCCACGCTTGAAGGGCTGGAATATTACAGTCATGCGCGACGGCTGGTGGCTGAGCTGGATGAAGTGGACAGCGCCGCACGCGGGCAGATCCTAAGGCCCGGTGGGCACCTGCGCGTGGACGCACCGGCCTCGTTTGCCAACTGCCTGCTGATTCCGGCGCTGGTGGGCTTTCATCGTGAGTACCCTGATATCACCATCGCCTTGGGCATCAGCGACCGTGCGGTGAATATCGTCGGGGAGGGCGCCGATTGCGTGATTCGTGCTGGCAAGCTGGAAGACATGGCGATGATCGGGCGCAAGGTGGCCGACCTTGAATACCTGACCTGTGCGGCGCCCAGTTACGTGGCGCGCAGGGGCTTGCCGAATTCGCCTGAAGACCTCGTAAACAACCACCTCAAGGCCGGCTATTTTTTTGCTGGGTCGGGCAAGCCGGAGCCGCTGATTTTTGAGCAGGGCCAGCAACGTATCGAGGTCAACGACTACGCCTTTTCAACTAACGAAGGCAACGGCCTCAAGGAAATGCTGCTCGCGGGCCTTGGTGTGGGGCAGCACTTCAAATCGATCGTGCAGTACTACCTCGACACCGGCCAGTTGGTTGAGGTGCTGCCGGGTTGGTCACGCCCGGCCACGCCTTTGCATATCCTCTACCCACCCAACCGCCATCAAAGTGCACGGCTCAAGGTGTTTACCGAGTGGGTGATCCGCACGTTTGGGGTCAAGGAATAATCGCGGTGACGCGTATCTCCACGCGCATGGTTGGCAGTCCCAGGGCCTCGACGCCGATTTGGGTCCAGATCGGCGCATGGTTGGGCATATAGCGCCGGTATTGCTCGACCATTGCTTCGTTGACCTCAGGTGCAAACCCGCCCACATGGTAGGAGTTGACGTGAATCACATGCTCCCAACCCGCGCCGGCGGTCGCCAGGGTGCGGTCCAGGTTGTGAAAGGCCTGGGCGATTTCTTCGCTGAGGTCGGCGGGGATCTGCAACTCATCGTCCCAGCCGCCCTGGCCTGACGTTTCTACGCGGTTACCGACTTTTACCGCTTGGGAATAGTGCAGGTGTTTGCGCAGGGTATCGCCATAACCCGGGGTGACAAAAAATTCAGGCGTGCTCATGGTGCTTCCTCGGTTCAGTACTAGACCTGACGGAGGCTAGTGGAGCGGATGCGCGAACAGAATCCCGATTTTTTGGTATGACTATCTATAGGTGTGCACAATCGGTTTGCGATACAGCCCGACTGCCAGGCCAATGATGATGACGGCGATGAAAATCAGATTGGCTGTGGAAACACGCTCACCCAGTATCAACATCGAACTGGCAATGCCGAACACCGGAATCAGCAGCGACAGCGGCGCTACCGTGGATACCGGGTACGCCTTGAGCAAGGTGTTCCAGCCCCAATAGGCAAAGTGCGTGGCCAGGTAAACCTGAAACAGCAGCGACCCTACGGCGGTGAGGTCGAGGTTGGCGGGGAGGCTTACGAACGCCGCGTCGCCGTGCACCCACCAGGCCATCAGGAACAGCGGGATTGGTGGAAACAGACTGGCCCACACCATGAACGAAAAAATTTCCTTAACCCCTGACGTCTTGATAATGACGTTACCGATGCTCCACGCCAGTGCGCTGAACACAATCATCAGCACGCCGAGCACGGCGTGTTCGCCTTGCTGGTTGGCGATGATCCCGGCTAATCCAATCAAGGCCAGAAAAGCTCCGGCCCACTGTGCGCCGCGAATTTTCTCCTTGAACAACACACAGCCCCAACCCAGGGTGAAAAACACGCTGAGCTGGATGAGCAAAGAGGCAATCCCCGGGCTCACCCCAAGCTGGATGCCATAGTTGATCACCCCCCACATACCCAAGCCGAAGATCACGCCATAGGCCGCCACATAACCGAATGGCACGGCGGGGCGCTTGATGAAGAACACCCACGGCAAGGCGGCGAGGGCAAAGCGCAGGCCGGTGAGTACAAACGGGTCGATGGCCCGCAGGCCCAGTTTGGTGATGGGAAAATTCAGCCCCCAAGCCAGCGTGACCAACAGGGCAAGTGCCAGGTGTTTCTTGTGCATGGACGTTCCTTTGAACCGGTTGCTTCAAAGGGGTGAATGCTACGGCTCAGGCGTATGGCCCGCTTGCTATGTCAGGTCATACTTTGACAAGATCGGGCCATGATTCCGACCTTTGACGATAACGACCCCGAAGCGCTTGTGACCCTGCGTAAATACCCGTCCGGCAGCGTGTTTGCCCGGCATACGCACCCGCGCGGCCAGTTTGCCTATGCCTCCACCGGCGCGTTAAGAATGTTCACCGACCTGGGCAACTGGGTGGTGCCGCCGCAGCGGGCCATCTGGGTCCCCGGTGGCATTGCCCATGAAATGCACATGCGCGGCGATGTGGTGATGCTCAATACTTACCTTGATGCACAAGCGGCCGAGCGCGCAGGGTTGCAGGGCCACTGCCAGGTGTTCGAGGTGTCGCCACTGCTCAGGCATCTTTTGGAAGCCGCGTTGACGTGCGGGGCATCGGCAACGTCCGAGGTGCGGCGGCACTGCGTATTGACGCTGTTGATCGACGAAATCGGTACGCTGCCGGCCTTGCCCCTCAGTGCGCCGTTGCCCGCTGAACCGCGCTTGGCACAGGCATGCCAGCGCTTTCTGGACGCGCCCGCGCAAACCGTGTCCCTCGATCAAATGGCGGGTTGGTCGAGCATGAGTCGGCGGACCTTTACCCGGCATTTCCAGGAAAGCACCGGCATGACCTTCGTGGCCTGGCGCCAGCAAGTCTGCCTGCTGGAGGCCACCGCGCAACTCAGCCACGGCGCTTCGATCACCGAGGTTGCGTTTGCATTGGGCTTCAGCAGCCCCAGCGCCTTCACCGCGGTGTTTCGCCGGCACCTGGGCGATTCCCCGGCGCGCTACCTGGCCAAGTCCAAGGCCGTGTCATTGTTCTGAAAAACTCACACGCTGGTCAGGATTCACCTTACAGGCGGCCCTGCTTTGTTACTATCGCCGCCCACCGTCATCAGGAGTCACCGGCCCATGCAACACCAGTGGGATGAAATGCACCGCACCCGCAAGCCCACGTTCCTGTTGTGTGGCGAGCCTCAGGGGGATGTGCTCAATCTCTATGTTCACGGTTACTCGGCGTTCTTCAATCGCCAGCAACTGGGCAATTTCACCCAACAACTGGCAAGCATCGAGGGCTCGACCAACCTGATGCTGTTCTGGCCGGCGGGGCACTTTCTGGAAAACCTGTTTGCACCGGTCAAGGATGTGATCACCGCGATGCTCGGCGGTGGCGGCTTGGGCGCGGCAACTGTGGGCGTGGGCCGTGCGATTGCCTACTTTCTCGACCATTACAAAAGTGTCGAGGCGCGTGTCGATGAAGTGGCCAAGACGTTGTTGCCTGAACTTGCCCATTACCTGCACGGCGAAGCGCTGCCGGTGCGGCGCATCAACCTGATCGGGCATTCCCTTGGCGCGCGTATCCTGGTCAAGAGTCTGCTGGCCAGCCCCGAGGTCGCCCGCCAATTGCCGCTCAACAATGTGTTGCTGATGGGCGGCGCCATCAGCACGTCCAGCCCCTGGGATGAAGTGTCGGCAGCCCTCAAGGGCCGCGTGATCAACTGCTACTCCAGCAAGGACTGGGCGCTGGCGATAAAACCGGACACCGAGCGCTGCATAGGCCGGTATGCGATCGACGTCACGCCCGCGCTCAAGGCCAAGGTCACCAATGTGCACCTGGCCACCTTCGACCACGCAGCGTACTGGCCGCAGTTGAAAACCGTGGTGCAGTACACCGACCTGCTGCAGGAAAGGCGTGGCCTGATCCGCGCCGACCTGCGCAGCAGCGAAGTGCGTTTTGCCGAGGAGGACGTGGAACTGTTCCCTGCCTTGGTGCAGGCCCGCCCTGAGGAGCTTAAGTTTCTGGCTGAGATGATGGCGCAAAAACGCAGTGCCTCGATCGACGCCGACGTGCGTGAACCGTTGAAACTGGCTATCGAATTGCAACGCATGGGCGGTGACAGCTTTATGAACCTCGCCCGTGGTCATGGCGTGAGTTATCGCCAGATCGCCGAAGATGTCGCGCAACGGCTGGGCATCAAGTTTGATGAGCCGCTTGAAACCATAGGGCTGGCGGATATCGAGGCCCAGGTCGCGGAAAAACTGATTGAGCAGTACAAGGACAAACTCAGCAGCGCCGACCGCCAGGCTTTCGACGCCGAGCTCAATGCCGCCGCGCAGAAAGAGCAGGGCCTGTTCCAACGCATCGACCTTGGCCGTTCGGCAACCACCGCCCTGAGCGGCACGGCGTTGGCGGGGTTCACCGGGTTTATGCTGCGGCGCGGCGCGGCCACGGCAATTCCGGTGGTGGGCCAGGCGCTGGCGGCGGCGATGTTACTGGTCACGGGCGTGCGCGCGTTCTCCGGCCCGGCGTATTCGATTACTACCTTGGCGGTATTGGTGATTGGCATGATTCGCCAGCGCATGGAACGCGAAGCGCTGAACCAGGAGATGGACCTGGTGGTGCAAGTCGTCGAAGCGTTCGACTTGCCCCGGGAAACGGTGATGCGCACGGTCGCGTCGGACTGATAAGCTGCGGCTCTGACTTGTGTGTTTGCCTGGGATACCGTGTGAAATTCAGCCTGCCGAAAATCGCCACTGCCCCCTTCTGCCCGCCGGAAGTGGCCGGCTCCGTTATCGTTGACCCCAAGGCTTCGTTTTTCAAACGGGCGCTGATGTTTGCCGGGCCTGGCCTGTTGATCTCCATCGGCTACATGGATCCCGGCAACTGGGCTACCGCCATCGAAGCCGGTTCACGTTACGGCTACAGCCTGTTGTTCGTGGTGCTGCTGGCCAGCCTGGCCGGCATGGCGGTGCAGTGCTTATGCTCGCGCCTGGGCATCGCCACCGGCAAGGACCTCGCGCAACTGTGCCGTGAGCGCTACAGCAAACGCTCCGCGCGCACGCAATGGGTGCTGGCCGAAATATCGATCATCGCCACCGACCTGGCTGAAGTGCTCGGCTGCGCCCTGGCGTTTCACCTGTTGCTCGGCGTGTCGCTGACCACCGGTATCGTCATCACCGCCTTCGACACGCTATTGATCCTGGCCCTGCAAAACCGCGGCTTCCGACGTCTTGAGGCGATCATGCTGGCGCTCGTTGCAACCATCGGCGTGTGCTTCTTTATCGAACTGGTGTTGATCAAACCCTACTGGCCGGACGTGCTCAGCGGTTTTACCCCGTCACTGGCGGCCATCAGCGATGCAGCGCCGTTGTACCTGGCTATCGGCATTCTCGGCGCCACGGTGATGCCGCATAACCTCTACCTGCACACCTCGATTGTGCAAACCCGCCTGATCGGCAAAGACCTCGCCAGCAAACAGGACGCGGTCAAGCTGGCGCGTATCGACACCATCGGCTCCCTGGCCCTGGCTTTGCTGGTCAATGCCGCGATTCTGGTGCTGGCCGCCGCCGCGTTCTACAAGACCGGCCACACCGAGGTGGTCGAGATTCAGGATGCCTATCACCTGCTCGACCCCTTGGTGGGCGGCGCCTTCGCCAGCATCTTGTTCGGCATTGCCTTGCTGGCCTCCGGGCAGAGCTCGACCTTTACCGGTACCATCGCCGGGCAAGTGATCATGGAGGGTTACCTCAACTTGCGCATCCCGTGCTGGCAGCGGCGCCTTATCACGCGCGGGCTGGCGCTGATCCCGGCGTTCCTGGGCGTCTGGCTGATGGGCGACGATGCCATCGGCAAACTGCTCATTCTGAGCCAGGTGGTGCTCAGCCTGCAGCTGCCATTCGCCTTGTACCCGCTGATCCGCATGACTGACGACAAGCAACTGATGGGACCATTCGTTAACCGCTTGCCCACGCGGCTACTGGCGTGGTTTCTGTTTGTGCTGATCAGTGGTGCGAATGCGTGGTTGATTGGGCAGTGGTTGTTTTGACTTAAATGTGTGATCGCTCCAACTCGACCTACACCAGAATTGCCAAGGACGTGTACTGGGCAACCTGCGGATCGGCCGTCAGCAGTTTCATCGGCTCGCTCATGGCTGCCGCAACAATAAGCCGGTCGAACGGGTCTTTATGGTGTTGCTCAAGATCCTTTACCGCAATCGCGTGTTCTGAAGTGATTGGCAATTCGGTGAAACCGCTCTCTAGGCAGTATTCACGGATTTCATCCAAATCTACCTCGAGCTTTCCCAAGCCTACCTTGATCGCGATTTCCCAGAAGGTTGCAGCGCTGACGTAAATTTCAGCAGCGTCTTCAATCAATTTTTTGGCTTTATTGGATAGTCTGGGGTCATCACTCAGTGTCCACAGCAGAATGTGGGTATCCAGCAACACCCTCATAAAGGGGTGACCTCAAACGCATCCAGCAGGTCATCGGGTAAAGGTGCATCAAAGTCTGCGGGGACGATGAGCTTGCCTTTCATTGCGCCAATCCGGCGGCCTTTGGAC
This sequence comes from Pseudomonas sp. KBS0710, assembly GCF_005938045.2. Taxonomy (GTDB): domain Bacteria; phylum Pseudomonadota; class Gammaproteobacteria; order Pseudomonadales; family Pseudomonadaceae; genus Aquipseudomonas. The sequence goes on from NZ_VCCF02000001.1 coordinate 2,099,493, forward strand.
TTTCCTACGGGGACGAGCTGTGCCATCGCACGCCCATGCTTGGCGATGGTGATCACTTTACCTGCGGCAGCCTCATCGACCAGTTTTGACAGATTATTTTTTGCTTCACCCAGCGGTACGGTAATCATGTGGCGATCTCCATATTTTGGCCAAATATAGCCAAAATCAGCTGAGCTATCAAAGACGGCGTGACGGCCGGCTTTAGCCGCGCGTTCAGAACGCGATTGTTTTTGGTAAACGAAATCCATGGCGCCTCTCCAAAAAAAGATTGAGCTAAAGTCTGCCTGCCAGGTGCCGGGTCTGAAATAGTGGCCCGAAAAATCAGAACGAGCCTACTTTTCCCACGATGAATTTTTACCTACCAATGCTTTTCCAGTGAGAGGGAGGAACCTCACCGATCCCAATACGGCACCGTCCCAAAACACTCCACAAAATAGTCAATCACCGTGCGTACCTTCAACGACAGCCGCCGGCTGCCTGGCCACAGCGCGGCAATCTGCTGCGGCTCCAGCGTGGTCGCCACGTCGTACTCCGTAAGCACCGCCTTCAAGGTGCCGGCACGCAAGCCTTCGCCGATCAGCCAGGACGGAAACACCACCAGCCCCAGGCCTTGCTCCGCCGCGTGGGTGAGGGTGTCGGCGTGGTTGCCGGTGATGGGGCCTTTGACGCTGTAGGGCGTCCAGTCGCCCTGGTCGCGACGGAAGAACCAGCGTTGCTGGCCGGTGATGCCTTTGTAGGCCAGGCATTGATGGTTGGCCAGTTCTTCGGGGTGGCGCGGCGTGCCATGCCGGGCCAGGTAGGCGGGGCTGGCGGCAAGGCGAAAACGTTGGGGGGCGAAGATGCGCGCTTGCATGCTGGAGTCGTTAAGCACGCCGATGCGAAACAGCAGGTCGGTGCCGTCTTGCAGCGGGTCGACGTAGGTGTCGGTTTGCTGGATATCCAATTGCAACTTGGGGTAGCGGCGGCACAACTCGCCTAGCCACGGTGACAGGTGGCGCTGGCCGAACACCATCGGCGCGTTGATGCGCACCAGCCCGCTGGGCTCGCTTTCCTGCTCCTGCAGGGCTTGGCCGGCGGCCTCCAACTGTTCCAGCATCAAGCGTGCATGGCGCCCCAGCAGCCGCCCGGCTTCGGTGGGGCTGACTGCACGCGTGTGGCGGTAGAGCAATTGCTGGCCGAGCGCCTGTTCCATCAATTGGATTTGCCGTGAGATAGAGGAGGGCGCCAGCCCTTCGCGACGCGCCACTTCCGAAAAGCTGCCGTGGTCCAGCACGGCTACAAACAGGCGCAATGCCTTGAAACTCAATTCATTCAAACCCTGCATCGTGGCTCCAGGCTGTGCGTAATGCGCAAAGGTGTTATCCGCATGCTCCCATTTATCGCACAGCACGGCCACCGGATAATGCGCGCCATGTTTCCTTTCTTGACGCGCAGGTGATGTATGCAGGCAAGTTCCATCGAGGGCGTGGCGCAGGCCAGGCCGAAAAAAAACCTTTTGCGCTTGCTCTTGCTGCCGCTGGTGATTCTGGCGGGCATGGGCCTGTCGGTTGAGGCCGGCTTGCTCGGGCCATTGGGTGCGCAAGTCGGGCATTTGTGGGCGACCTTGAGCATCTTTGGCGTAGGCACGGCAATCCTGTTTTTACTGCTGCTGTTCAGCGGCCCGCAAAAAGGCCCGGCACTCACCGACCTGCCGCGCTGGCAGTTGATCGGCGGCTTTTTGGGGCCGATGTATGTGGTGGTGCTGACCCTGGCCACGCCGCATATCGGTATTGCCATGACCATGATCGCGATCCTCTCGGGCCAAGTCGGCAAGAGCGTGCTGATCGACCATTTCGGCTGGTTCGGCACCGCGCGCAAGCGGGTCAATGGCGAACGCTGGATTGCCCTGGCGTTGATTGTGGCGGCACTTGTTCTGATTGCACGAGGTTAAAGCGATGAATCTGATTCTGTTATTGGTACTGGTGATTGCCGCCGGTGCGGTGCTGAGTGTGCAAGCCGCGATCAATGGCCGCCTGGGCCAGACGGTAGGCGTGTTGCGCAGCAGCTTGCTGACCTTCGCGGTGGGCGCAATCACCACGGCGCTGTTAATTTTCTTCTTCGAACCCGCACAGGCCGTGAGCTTGCTGGACGTGCCCAAATGGCAGTTGACCGGCGCCTTGTTCGGCGTGGTGTACATGATGGTCATGGTCGGCGCAGTGCCCGTGGTGGGTACGGCGGTGGCCACGGTGGCGGTGATCGTCGGGCAGTTGGGCATGGGCATGTTGATCGACAACTTCGGCTGGCTGGGCAACCCGGCCATCGAGCTGTCGGGCAGCCGCGTCGTGGCGATGCTGCTGTTGGCATTGGCGCTGGTGTTCATGTACCGCAGCAATAGCCGCCTGCCCGATTAACGGCGGTGAACCTTGAAACCTTGCCTATAGTCACTGCTTAAGGTGCAGCGCCCGTTGCACCTGGACGACCATGCAAAAGGAGTCTGAACATGGCTAACGAAAACTGTGCCTGCCCACATTGCAATTGCGTACTGGGCACTAATGCGGTGATGAAAGACGGCAAGGGCTATTGCTGCCAAGGCTGTGCGGAGCATCATGCGCATGGCGAGCCGTGTGCCTCGCCGACGGGCTGCGAGTGCGCCAAGTCCGCCAAAGGCTAAAAATCCTCTCGGCTTATCGGGTGGCGGTCATTACCATGGCCGCTCACCCTTGATTGATGTGCTCTTCATGGCCCTGGCCGCGCCTCCCGACCTCACTGATCATGCCGTCCCCGTGCAACCGCTGGCGCGCACCTACCCGCGTGGGTTGTATGTGGAGCCACACAGCCACGACTGGGGCCAGTTGCTCTACGCCATGAGCGGGGTGATGTGGGTGGAGACGCCTCGCGAAGCGTTGGTAGTACCGCCGCAGCGCGCCGTGTGGTTGCCGCCGGGTGTGGAGCACGGGATTCGCGTGGTCTCCGACCTGCAGATGCGCAACATCTACCTGCGCCCGGCATTGGCGGCGACGCTGGACAGCCAGGTGCAGGTAATTGAAGTCGGCGGGCTGCTGCGTGAGCTGATCGTCACCCTGGTCGATCAAGGCGATAACGCTGATACCGCCTATTACGACGCCGTGGTCGGCCTGGCGCTTTTGGAGTTGCAACGCGCGCGCCGCTCGCCGATCCGCATCGCCATGCCACTGGGGGTGGACCGCCGTTTGATCAATGCCTGCCAGGCGGTGATGGCGTCGCCCTCGCTGGAAATCCCCTTTGAGCAACATGCCGAGGCGGCGGGTGCCAGCGTGCGCACCCTGGCGCGGTTGTTCCAGAACCACCTCGGTATGGGCTTTGCCGAGTGGCGCCGTCAAGTGCAGCTGGCCACGGCGGTGGCGGAGCTGATCCAGGGCCAGTCGGTGAGCGGCATTGCCCGCTCTTTGGGCTATTCGCCGAGCAGCTTCAGCGACATGTTCCGCCGAGAGCTCGGTGTGGCGCCGTCGCAATACGTCGGTTGAGGCTTTGGCCGAAATTCTGAAGCACTTGGCCGATGCTTCGGGAATGGGCTCATTACACTGGGCGCATCAACCCACCCGGCGTAAACCCTATGAACTATCCCCTATGAACTACCTCATTTCCCTCGCCATCGGCCTGTTGGTCGGCGTGATCTATGGCGCCCTGGACTTTCGCTCGCCCGCGCCGCCCGCCATTGCCCTCGTGGGCTTGATGGGTATGTTGATCGGCGAGAAGCTCTGGCCCATGGGGCGTGAGCTGGTCAGCGGTTGGTTGTCCTGATTCCTTTTTACCCTTCGATGGATATTGGCCATGAAAGCACTGCAATTTTCCGCCACCGGCGACCTCGCCGCCCTCAGTCTCGTTGAAGTCGCCAAGCCGCTGCCGGCCACCGGTGAAGTGTTGGTCCAGGTTAAAGCGGCGGGTTTGAACCCCAGCGACGTTAAAAACGTTCTTGGGCGGTTTCCCTACACCACCTTGCCGCGTATTCCCGGCCGGGACTTTGCCGGTGTGGTGGTCGAAGGCCCGCAGGCGTTGGTAGGCCAGGCAGTGTGGGGCACTGGCCGTGACCTCGGTTTTTTTGCCGACGGCTCCCACGCGCAATACCTCACGGTGTCGGCGAAAGGCGTGGCGCATAAACCGGCGCATCTGAGCTTTGCTCAAGCCGCCAGCCTCGGCGTGCCATACACCACCGCCTGGGATGCGCTGGAGCGTAGCGGTGTCGGCAAAGGCACGCGGCTGCTGGTGATTGGCGCCAACGGTGCTGTAGGCAGCGCGGCGTTGGCGCTGGCGAAAATTCGCGGTGCTCAGGTGTTGGCGGCGGTGCGCAAGGCGGATCAGGTCGAGGCGTTGCAGGCGCAGGGCTTCGACGCGATTGCCCTGGGCCAGCCGGACGCATTGGGCGGGCAGGTGAATACAGTGTTCAAGGGCGGCGCTGATGTGATCTTTGACACTACCGGTTTCTGGCTACCGGCGGCTGTCGCCGGTTTGGCCCCCTTTGGCCGCATCGCAATCATCGCCGCGCCGGTCGATGGGCATGTGCAACTGCCGGCCCTGGCGTTGTATCGCAAGGGCGGTTCGGTGGTGGGCATCAATTCATTACTCTACAACTGCGAGCAGTGCGCGGTGATGCTGGAGCAGTTCGGGCGGTTTTTTGATGAGGGTTCGCTGCCGTTGCCGACAGGCTTGCGTGAGGTGGCGTTGGCGGATGGGGTGCAGTGCTACGAGGAAGTTAACAAGGGCAGTGCGGACAAGATCATTTTCCTGCCTTGATGCGGTAGAAAAGTGTGGGAGCTGGCTTGCCTGCGATGGCGGTCTGTCAGTCAGAGAGTTATTGACTGATCCACCGCTATCGCAGGCAAGCCAGCTCCCACATTTTGATCTTCACTAGGCTTGAGGGCTGTTCTTGATCGGACGTTTCCCACAAAGGTTTCAGGTTGTCGCTCGGAAGCGGGCTGACTAACCTCACTGCCGTCGCTGCCAATTCAGCGGCCGGATTTGACCGTCCGACTCCCAAGTGCATCTGTACCGCATCGAATCAGGCGTTTTTTTTACGCCTGCTGTATCGTGTCGCGGCAGCTGTACGCGGGATACCTTAGGGTATGCCGGTGTTCCTTGGGACCGGTCGGTCAACCCGCGTATAGCTGCCACCCTAAGTCGTTTGACCGCGAATTGTGGCAGCTCCATTTCCCTTGGAGTTCCACCATGATCAAAGACACCCCCAACCCCCCAGCCCATCAAGACTACGACACCAGCACCCTGCACGAAGTCGCCTACCGCGCGATCAACCACTACCTCAACCCCGGCAAACCCATTCCTGAACCCAGCGAAGGAATCTTCACCGTGCGCGCCGATCTGGGCACGGAAACCTTGCTGGTCAATGCTTCCCAGGATCTGGCGTCGATCAGCGACATTGCCAGCCACTTGGCGTTTGAAATCGAGGGTTCGCAACGCAATGTCGCGCTGGGTATCTGTCGGATGCTGGAAGGCGTGCAACTGCTGGTCGACAAGGCGCTGAATGCAGCCCACCCCGTGACTTAAACTTGTGGGAGCTGGCTTGCCTGCGATGGCGGTCTGCCAGCTGTAGTTTTGTTGGCTGATCCACCGCTATCGCAGGCAAGCCAGCTCCCACATTTAATCTTCACTAGGCTTGAGGGCTGTTCTTGATCGGACGTTTCCCACAAAGGTTTCAGGTTGTCGCTCGGAAGCGGGCTGACTAACCTCACTGCCGTCGCTGCCAATTCAGCGGCCGGATTTGACCGTCCGACTTGTTAACGAATCGCTACGCCCTGTACCAACCTCAGGCGTTTTTTTTATGCCTGAGGTATTGTGTCGCGGCAGTTGTGCGCGGGATACCTTTGGGTATGCCGGGTTCGTTGACAACCGGTCGGTCAACCCGCGTACAGCTGCCACCTTACCCTTGCTTGACCGCGAGCGTTGGCAGCTTCACTTGTCGACGGAGTTCCACCATGATCAAAGACACCCCCAACCCCCCAGTCCATCAGGACTACGACACCAGCACTCTGCACGAAGTCGCCTACCGCGCGATCAACCACTATCTCAACCCCGGCAAACCCATTCCTGAACCCAGCGAAGGCATCTTCACCGTGCGCGCAGACTTGGGTACGGAAACCTTGCTGGTCAATGCTTCCCAGGATCTGGCTTCCATCAGTGATATCGCCAACCACCTGGCGTTTGAAATCGAGGGTTCGCAACGCAATGTGGCGCTGGGTATCTGTCGGATGCTGGAAGGCGTGCAACTGCTGGTCGACAAGGCGCTGAATGTAGCCCATCCCGTGGCCTAAATGTGGGAGCAAGCCCGCTCCCACATTTAGATTTTTGTCAGGCTTCTGGGACGCCTTTTTCCCACGCCGACCAGTTCTTCAGAATCGCCTGTACCAGCGGATTGCCCGTGCGGTACAGGTTCTCCAACGCCGGTACAAACCCGCCCTGGTCCGCATACTTGAGCAAGTTGTCCACTTCGCTGTAACCCGGATACGGCCGATCAAAGTCGGAACCGGCACGCACCACGGCCAAGCGCTGAATATCCACCAACCCTTCACGACTGGCGCGCAGCAAGGCTTCATAGGTGGAGTTGTCTTCCTGCTGGGTGGTGCAGTACTCGCCTTTGTTGTCGGTGAGCAACTTGGTCCAGACCTCGGCGCGTTCGCTCAGGCGTGTGCCGGAGAACCAGGTATTGCCTGCCAGCGTATCGCAGCGCGTGACTTGTGGCGGCTGGTTGGCCGGCGCGGCGGGGTAGTGTTTACGCCAGGCACTGGATTCCTTGCTTTCGCTCAGCTCAACCTTCTGCGACAGGGCAAATGCCTTGGCTTGCAGCTTGGGGTTGAGCTCGAATACTTCGGTCTTGTAGTCCAACGGTGGTTTTTCGTTGGGGCCTTTGGTGTTGATGCCGATGTAACCGGTTGGCCAGTCTTTAGGTGCATCGCGCGAATCCAGCTCCCATTGGGTGCCGAACTCCACCAGGTAATGCGCCCAGGCCGCGGTGCCGATGGTTCCGTGTTTAGGGCTGATGCCGGCGATCCCGGCAATCAGGAAGTAGCTCTGGCGCAGGTCAAACTTGGGCGACAACGCCAGGGCCAGCGTGGACGCGGCGGCGTTGGTCTGGCCCATGCCGGTCACCAGCAGGCACACGTCCTGGGTGTTGCAGCGGATCACCGGGTATTCGGCGGACAGGCCTGGCACGCGGACTTCCTGCTTGAGTTCCAGGCGGTCGATCCAGGTTTGCGCCTCGGGGGCGAACATGGTGATCAACATCACTTTGGGCTTGATCGGCGCCGGAGTATCCGCCAGCACCACGTGGGGCAAAAAGGCCAGGCCGATGGCCATCGAGAGACGGGTAAACATTTTCATCCATAGCTCCTTGATCAGAATTGGTAACCGACACCGGCGTAGTAGCCCCAGCCATCCGAGCGTGCGCGGAAGTTGCCCTCGCCAAAATTCAGCTCGCTGCCATCCTCCCAGTTGCCGCCGTTGTGGAAGTAACGGCCGACCAGGGTGAAGCGCAAGTGAGTGAACGAATACAGCAGCACGTTGGTCGCCACCAATGAATTGGCGGTGCGCGCCGGGTTGTCCTTGTGCAAGTCCGAGCCAAAATCGTAGTTGGTAAAGCCGATATAGGTCAGCGACGCACCGTTATCGAAACTGCTGATGGGCACGATGTACTTCATTTGCGCACGGTAGCCGTCCCACGAGTATTCATTGCTCGCGCCGTAGTTTTCCCATTGGTAACGCCCATAGAAGTTGGCCGACAGGTTGACCCGCGAATGGGTGTCGATGTCGGTGCCCAGGCCGCTGTACAAGGTGTTGGCGCGGTTGGACTTGTTGCTGCCATGGTCGTAGATCCAGTCAAAGGCTACGTACCATTCCTTGAACGGGCCGATGGCCAAACTGCGGCCGGCCAGGTAGTCGATGGAGATACGCGGCTCATGCTCCATGAACACCGGCGAGCCATGGTCCCACGCGCCTTTGTCATTACTGTTACCGATGCCGAGGATTTTCGGCACGTCGATATAGCCATACAGCTCGAACGGGCCTTTGCGGCCGAAGTACTCGTATTCCAGGTACACATCATCCTGCGGCTTGGGACCGAAGCTGATGTCTTTGCTGCCGATCAGGGTCAGGTCCTGGTTGAACCACTCCGACATATACACGCCTTTTTTCGCCGGGGTGGCGTCGGGGCTTTTGGTTTCGGGGCTGAGGGTTTCGCCCTGTGCTGAGTCATCTACGGGTTTTTGCTGCGCCAAAATGGGGGCGCTGAGTACTCCCGTAACGGCGGCCAGTAGCAAGGAAACACCAAAACAAGCGGGACGCCTTGAGGTGAGGTGCATTGAAAATCCCTATTCTTACGCGGTTTGAACCCGTTTCTGCGGGTAGTGATGAACTTGGCGGCCAAGTTCGTTCCGCAAACGTTTGCACGTGGCGTACCAACTTTGCTCAAAGGTTTGAGCAGTATGGAAAAAACAGGGATTAGTCGACCTTTTGGTCAAAATTGGCTGGGTGTCAATGTCTCGATGCGGTTGAATAAATGCATCGCGGTTTCACGTCGATACTCGCTGGGCGTCTGGTTCATTTCGATGCGAAAGTGCCGGTTGAAGTTGGACAGGTTGGCGTAGCCCACTTCAAAGCAGATGTCCGCCACTGACATGTCGCTTTGCAGCAACAGGCGGCAGGCGCGTTGCACGCGGAACTTGCGCATCAGGTCGATAAAACCGTGGCCGGTGTTGCGCTTGAAAAAGCGTGAGAAGCCCGGTTCGCTCATCTGCAGTTGCTGGGCGATGACCGATAGGCGCAAGTCGCCGGTCAGCTCGCGCATCAGGTAATCGAAGGCTTTGTTGATGCGTTCGGCGCTGCGTGCATCCAGGGTGGGCGCATAGCAGGTGCTGGCCAGTGCCTTTACCTGCGGTGGCGGTGCATTTTTAAGCGTGTCGAGCAGTTGCAGGAACAGGACCAGCCGCTGCAGGCCGTGGGCGTTGCCGATGGCTTCCATCAACCCGGCTGCCTGCACGGCGGTCTCGCCAGTAAATTCCAGGCCGCGCCGTGCCTGTTCGAACAGCGGCTGCAAGTCGCCGAGTTCCGGCAGGGTTTTGCGCAGGGCGAGCAGGGCGGCGCCGTCGAATTGCAGCACCACGTCGCGGCCATTCAAATATTCGCCGGGGGCCAGGTCGCCGATCCAGTCATGGGGCAGGTCCGGGCCGATCAGCGCCACATGCCCGGCGCTGAACGCACCAATATAGTCGCCCGCCACCAACTTGCCGCTGCCCTGGCGGATCAGGTGAATCTCAAACTCGGGGTGATGGTTCCAGCGTGCCAGGTCATAGGGGTAGTCATGTTCGAACCAGCGAAAGCAGTGGTCCGGCTCGGGCAGGATCACTTCGAGTTCGGCGGGGCGGTGTTCGAACAATTGGGCGCGGCTGACGGGCATGGTGATGCCTCTTATGCGTTGGATAACGCCAAAATACGCGCACCGGCAATCAGTGCGCTACCCCCGGTTTCGCCCGGTACTGATACTTTTTTGACTTTCACGCATGGGTTAAAAAAGTACCAGCCGCGCATTCGCCATTCGTTTGTGGGGGCCAGGTCAAGCTGCTGTAATCGGTGCTCAACAACAAAAACAACAGGTGGATACCGCCATGCTCAAGCTTCCACACGCGCTGTTCCTGCTGACTGGCCTGGCGCTGGCCATGCCCAGCTACGCCGCCGACACAGTGACCATCGCCACGGTCAATAACAGCGATATGATCCGCATGCAGCGTCTGTCCAAGGTGTTCGAGCAGCAGCATCCGGACATCAAGCTCAATTGGGTGGTGCTCGAAGAAAACGTGCTGCGCCAACGCCTCACCACCGATATCGCCACCCAGGGCGGGCAGTTCGATGTGCTGACCATCGGCACCTACGAGACGCCATTGTGGGGCGCCAAACACTGGCTGGAACCGCTGACCGAATTGCCGGCCGACTACGATGCCGAGGATATTTTCCCTTCGGTGCGCCAGGGTTTGTCGGTCAACAACACCCTGTACGCGCTGCCGTTTTATGGCGAAAGCACTGTCACCTACTACCGCACTGATCTGTTTAAACAAGCCGGCCTGAGCATGCCCGCACACCCGACCTGGACCCAGCTCGGTGAGTTCGCGGCCAAACTGACGGTAAAAGACAAAGACCAATACGGTATGTGCCTACGTGGCAAAGCCGGTTGGGGCGAGAACATCGCCTTGTTGAGCACCATGGCCAACGCGTTTGGCGCACGCTGGTTCGATCCACAGTGGAAGCCGCAACTGACCAGCCCCGAGTGGACAGCCGCTGCCAACTATTACGTCAACACCCTGAAAAACTACGGCCCGCCGGGCGTCTCCAGCAACGGCTTCAACGAAACCCTGGCGCTGTTCAACAGCGGCAAGTGCGCTATCTGGGTGGATGCCAGCGTCGCCGGCTCGTTCACCACCGACAAAACCCAGAGCAAAGTGGCCGACAGTGTAGGGTTTGCCGCTGCCCCCACCGAAGTCACCGACAAAGGCTCCTCCTGGCTCTATGCCTGGTCCCTGGCCATCCCCGCCACGTCCAAACACAAGGACGCCGCCAAGGCCTTTATCAGTTGGGCAACTTCCAAGGACTACATCCAATTGGTCGCTGATAAAGAAGGCATCACCAACGTACCGCCGGGCACCCGCCAGTCCACCTACAGCGAGGCTTACCTGAAAGCCGCGCCGTTTGCCCAGGTGACGCTGGAGATGATGAAGCACGCCGACCCTGCGCACCCATCGGCCCAGCCAGTGCCGTATGTGGGCATCCAGTATGTGACCATCCCGGAATTCCAGGCCATCGGTACGTCAGTGGGCAAGCTGTTCTCGGCGGCGCTCACCGGCGGCATGACGGTTGACCAGGCCCTGCTTGAAGCACAGTCCACCACCGAGCGCGAAATGAAACGCGCCGGTTACCCTAAGTAAACAGGACTTCTTTATGAACCGACTCGAAGGTAAAAGCGCGCTGATCACCGGATCGGCGCGCGGTATCGGCCGCGCCTTTGCCCAGGCTTACATTGCCGAGGGCGCAACGGTTGCCATTGCTGATATCAACCTGCAACGCGCCCAGGCCACAGCGGCCGAGCTGGGCCCACAGGCTTACGCGGTAGCGATGGACGTCACCGACCAAGCCTCCATCGACGCTGCGATTGCCGCCGTGGTAGCCCAGGTCGGCAAGCTCGATATCCTGATCAACAACGCCGCGCTGTTCGACTTGGCGCCCATCGTCGATATCAGCCGTGACAGCTTTGAGCGGCTGTTCTCGATCAACGTCGCCGGCACGCTGTTCACCTTGCAGGCGGCGGCCAAGCAGATGATCAGCCAGGGCCACGGCGGCAAGATCATCAACATGGCCAGTCAGGCCGGGCGGCGCGGCGAGCCGCTGGTGGCGGTGTATTGCGCGACCAAGGCGGCAGTGATCAGCCTTACGCAGTCGGCGGGCTTGAACCTGATCAAGCAAGGCATCAACGTCAATGCCATCGCGCCGGGTGTGGTCGACGGCGAGCATTGGGATGGCGTGGATGCGCTGTTTGCCAAGCATGAAGGGCTGGCGCCTGGCGAGAAGAAGCAACGGGTTGGCGCCGAAGTGCCGTTCGGGCGCATGGGCACGGCCGAGGATTTGACCGGCATGGCGATTTTTTTGGCCTCCAAAGATGCCGATTACATCGTGGCCCAGACCTACAACGTCGACGGCGGCAACTGGATGAACTAGATCCGTACATCAATCAAAAATGTGGGAGCGGGCTTGCTCGCGAAAGCGGTGTGTCAGTCAATGCATTCAGCAACTGATACACCGCATTCGCGAGCAAGCCCGCTCCCACATTGGATCTCCATAAGGCTTGAATGCGAGGTCAGTCAGCAATGCTGTGCTCAAAAAAGTAAACAAAGTGTTTGTGGAGGTAGCAGTCCCTCATGTCTACTTTTACCTGCACCACACAGGAGTGCCGCCATGCCCCTTCCGAAAACCACCTTAGCCTCATTCGACGTCGACCCTCAAAAGAGTTTCACGCCGTTGTGCCCCAATGAACTGCCGGTGGCTGGCGGTGACCAGATCGGTGCCGAACTCAACTATATGGCCAGTCTTGCCGCTTACCGTATCGGCAGCAAAGACGCGCATACCCCGCACGCCCCGTGGGTGGTCACGCAACCCGGCGACATGCTGAAACCCACCGGCCTTGAGCATGCCGACCTTACCTGGCTCAGCCATTGTGTGCCGGGCACTGAAGGCTTCACCTTGCTCGACGAATTACCCACCCCGTATGACTACGACTACTTCATCTGGAAGGGCGTCGAACCCGACCTGCATCCCTATGGCGCCTGTTACCACGACCTGCACGACAAGCTGTCCACCGGGGTTATCGAGTACCTCAAGGCCCAAGGCGTGCGCCGCGTGATCGTGGGCGGCCTGGCCCTGGACTTCTGCGTCAAGACCACCGCCATGCAATTGCTCAGGGCTGGCCTGGAAGTGATTCTGCACCTGCCGGCGTGCCGAGGCATCAGCGAGGAGGGGGGTGCGGCGGCGGTAACGGACTTGCTGAATGCCGGTGCAGCGATCAGCCGTAGCCGCGAAGAACTCGCTGCGATGGCGGCGCGTTAAGGCACATAGGTATCAGCCAAGATCTGCTTTCCTGTGGGAGCCGATGATTCGCGGCTAGGCCGGTAACGTTGCGCGCAAAAAAACGAGACGCGTCCGACATCACTCATTGGGAGTTACTGATTACTCTCACGCTTTTGCACGAGCGGCCTTGACGGGCCGGGGAGCACTGTAGCGTGAGGGAGTCAACTGCAAACCGTTTTGCCCGGTGCCTGCCTGAATTTATGCTTATGGTCGGTGTGAGCCTGCTTTCAGGCGCAGCCGCCACCTTCCTGGCAAGCACCACCTATTTGCGCCGCCTTGGCCCGGCGATGCAAACCGGATGTAGCGTTGCTCTGTTGCTGGGCTTGATGATTTTTTCTGGCCTTGGCCATTGGATGCTGGCACGCGGGCGCGTTGCTTCCACTGGATGGCAGACGGGCTATTTTGCCCTGTGCTTGATAGTGGTGACTCCGACCATTCAATACCGGCCCCACGCGCTGGCTTACCTGTTGGGGGTTGCGTTGCCACTGCTGGGAATACTTCTGTTAAACACTTACCGCTATCACGACATGCGACTGAAATTGGCAAACATTCACTGCCAGTAGCTCCCGCGCCGTCACGCGGGAGCATGCCACGCCTACCCGCTAGCGCTCGATCGAGCGACTCCACCGCGCATTCCACTCCGGCCGCGCCTGATTCACCTGGTCCCAATCAATCGAAATCGCTGTTTGCAAGTACCCCTGCATCGCCTCCACCCGCGCGCGGGTTTTGTCGGTGGTCGGCGTGGTCGGGTTCGAGGGTATCTGGTCACCTTCTTCCAGCGCGGGTGCCTGGGCCTCGGCGGTCAGCAGGTAGGCCGCAAGTTTCTGCGCCAGTTCCGGCTGGTCGTTACGCGCAATCACGCATTCGGCCACATTGAGCACTACCGCACCCTCTTTGGGCTGTGCGTATTCCATCGGGATGCCAAGCAATTTTTGCGTAGTGACCTGGGTTGGGGTGAGTGGGAAGATCGCCGCTTCGTCGGTCTGCACCATCTCGGAGATCTTCGCGGAGCTGGCGATGTATTCCAGCACGTTAGGGCCGATGGTTTTCGGCCAGGCCTTGAAGCCCGGCTCCACGTTGGTTTCGGAGCCGCCCTGGATGCGGTTGAACATCAAGAAGCCGTGCAGGCCGAAGGTGGAGGAGGCCAGCGACTGGAACACCACTTTGTCTTTGAATCGCGGATCGGCCAGGTCCATCCATGAGGTGGGCGCGGCCCAGCCTTTTTCCTTGAACATTTTGGCGTTGTAGCCCAGGCCCGTGACGCCCAGGGTCACGGCGACGGCTTCGTCCTTGATCTTCGCCTTGGCCGGGATCTGGTCCAGGGTCGGGTTGGGTGTGAGTTTGTCGCACAGGCCCATGGAAATGGCGCGGTACATGATGCCGTCGTCGAGGAACATCACGTGCATCTGTGGGTTGTCTTTATTGGCCTGGACCTTGGCGAGTATGTCCGACGAGGTGCCGGGCACGATCACCACCTTGACGTTATTGGCCTTCTCGAACGCGGGCAGCACCTTGTCGGCGTACACCCGTTCCATGGTGCCGCCGTTCATGCCAAGGTACAGCGTCGGTGCGGCATGGGCGGTGGCGGTGAGCAAGACGAGGGGCAAGCAGGACAGCGCGATACGTGGGTTCATGGATGTTTTTCCTCTCAGGCTTGGAAACGACGAATGGAAAACGCTTCGATGGGTTGGCGGCTGGCGCCTGTGCAGACGAGCTCTGCCAGGGCTTCACCGACGGCGGGGCCGAGCTGGAACCCGGCGCCGGCAAAGCCGAAACCGTGGAGCAGGCCAGGTTGGGTGCTGCTGGGGCCGATCACCGGTTCATGATCGGGTAAGTAACCTTCGGTGCCGCTCCAGGTACGAATCGCCTGGGCTCCCTTGAGAAACGGGTACAGCTCGCCGGCATTGCGCAGAATCTCCAATACCGCCGCTTGCCCGGGGCGCGCCGTCAGCGGGCCAAGGGCAAAACCACGGCCGCCGCCGAGGATGCAGTTGCCACGGGCGACTTGGCGCGCATAAATCCCGCCGCCTTCAACGCCGGTGCTCACGTTCATCACTACCGGCAACGGCTCGGTCACCAGCATCGCCGGGTGCGCCGCGGTGATTGGCACCGGCTCGCCGAATTGCGCGGCGAGCGTGCCGGCCCAGGCGCCGGCGCAGTTCAGCAACCACGGCGCTTGCAGGTGCAGGCCATTGGCGCAGCGCACCTGGAAGCACTGGCCGTCATGTTCGATCTGAGTCACTTCGGCCTGCTCGTGCACCGCCGCGCCAAAGCGCTGCGCCGCACGGGCGAAGGCGGGCGACACCAGACGCGGGTTGGCATGCCCGTCCTCCGGGCACAGCGAGGCGCCCACCGCGATGTCGCCCACCCACGGGAAGCGCGCGCGCAGCTCGGTGTAGTCCAGTAGCTGCAAGCCCAGGCCAAAACCACGGGTCTGTTCGGCATAGGCTTGCAGCGCGGCGAAATCCGCATGGCTGCGCGCCAGTTTCAAATGCCCGGAGCGCACGTACTCGCCGTCGATGCCGATCAACCCCGGCAAGTCGGCCCACAGCTCATGGGCGCGTTGTGAGAGGGGCAGTTGATGCAAGGGGCGGCCTTGGCGGCGCACACCGCCGTAATTCACGCCGCTGGAGTGCGAGCCACAAAAGTCCCGCTCCACCAAGGCCACATGCTGGCCTTTCTGCGCGAGCATCAAGGCTGCCGAGGCGCCGACGATGCCGCCGCCCAACACGATTACGTCGATCATGGCCGCACCTGCACGCCAAACGGCAGCGGTTTGATCGGTGCCTGGCCACGCAAACGGCCGACATTTTCAATCGCGCGACCACTGCGCTCGGCCACAATCTCTGCTGCCGCCAGCCCGCACATGCGGCCCTGGCAGCGGCCCATGCCGACGCGGCAATGGGCTTTGACCCGGTTGATTTCCCAGTGGCCTTCATCGACGACGGCGCGCACGTCGCCAACGCTGACTTCTTCGCAGCGGCACAGGATTAACTCATCCGGCGCCTGTGCGGCCCATTGCTCAGGGAACGGGAATGCGGTTTCCAGGCCATGGCGAAAGCGCAGGATGCCCGCCAGTTGCTGCTCAAGCACCGCAGCGCGAAGCGGATCAATGGCGATGCCTGAATCTTCCAGTACCGCCAACGCTGCACGTTCACCGGCCATCTGCGCGGCATCGGCGCCCATGATCCCGGCACCATCGCCGGCCAGGTACACGCTGCTTACGCTGCTACGCCCGGCATTGTCGCGCTGTGGCAGCCATGCGCGGTTCAGAGGGTTCCAGGCAAATTCACAGCCGAGCAAATCCGCCAGTTGCGTCTCGCTGCGCAGCGCATGGGCGAACGCCACGGCATCGCATTCCAATACGTGCTTGCCCCAGCGGATGCCACGCACCCGTTGCTCGCCGTCGATCTGCTGGAGCGTCGCGCCCTGATGCACAGGAACCCCATGGGCGGTGAGCCAGGCACGGTAATAAATGCCTTTGGCCAAGGTTACCGGTTGCCCCAGCAGCGCCGGCAAAGCACGGCACTGGGCATTGAACGGCGCGCTGTCGAGCACCGCCACCACCTTGGCCCCGGCCTTGGCGTATTGATAGGCGACCAGATACAGCAACGGCCCGCTGCCACACAACGCCACGCGCTCACCAATGGCACAACCCTGATATTTCAACGCGATTTGCGCAGCGCCAAGGCTATAGACACCGGGCAAGGTCCAGCCCGGCACTGGCAGAATGCGGTCGGTGGCGCCGGTGGCGACGATAATCTGCGCGTACTCCACGCTGTCGGCGTGGCCGTTACTCAACATATCCAGGCGACCGTCCTCGGCGTTCCACACCAGGGTTTCGGGCCGGTAGTCGATCAGCGGCGCCAACTCATCCAGTGTGCGGTGTACCGCCGTCGCCTTGCCCGCCTCAAAGCCATACAGCTGCTTGGCCGAGCGCTGAAAATTAGCCGGTTGGCGGCGATAAATCTGCCCGCCGCCGCGTAGGCTTTCATCCACCAGGCAAGGCTTGACGCCATGGTTGAGCAAGGTGCGCGCCGCGCTAATGCCTGCCGGGCCTGCGCCCACAATCACGATGGGTTTCATACCTGACGCCCCGGATCGCGGCTGATCGCCTGGCCCTCTTGCAGCAGCGTCGAGCAGGCACGCACACGGCGGCCATCCTCAAGCCGCACCCAGCAGTCCTGGCACGCGCCCATCAGGCAGAAACCGGCGCGGCGTTCGGCGCTGAAATCGCTGCCGCGCAGGTGCTCGGCGCCGGTCAATATGGCGGTGAGCAACGTGTCGCCCAGCAAGCCGCTGGCGGGTTGCCCGTCGAGAGTGAAGGCCAGGGTGGGGCGGCGGGTTTCGGCCAGGCGTTTGAACAAGGCCATCAATGTTTCCCCACCAGTACGCGGTCCAGGCCATACACCCGGTCGAGCAGGATCATGGTGGCTGCAGTGAGTGCAATGACCAGCGCCGACAGCGCCGCCATCATCGGGTCGATGGACTCGGTGGCGTACACGTACATGCGCACCGGCAGGGTTTGCGTGGCTGGCGAGCTGACAAAAATAGACAGTGTCACTTCATCGAAACTGTTGATGAACGCCAGCAACCAGCCGCCGGCCACACCCGGCAGAATCATCGGCAAGGTGATTTGACGGAACAGGGTGAAACGCCCGGCACCGAGGGATTCGGCGGCTTGCTCGGCACTGCGATCAATACCGATGGCCGCTGCCAACACCAGGCGCAGCACATACGGCGTGATGATCACCACGTGCGCCAGCATCAGCCAGGTGAAGCTGCCGTTGACGCCCATCAGCGCAAACAGACGCAGCATCGCCACGCCCAGCACCAGGTGCGGGATGATGATGGGCGAGAGGAACAACGCGCTGAAAAAGTTGCGCCCCGGGAACTGATAACGGCTGATCGCCAAGGCGGCGGGCACTGCGATCAGGGTCGCCAGGGTGGCAGCGGTAAACGCCAGGATCAGGCTGTTGTAGAACGCCTGGATAAAGTCGGCACGCTCGAACACTGCGCGAAACCAGCGCAGAGAAAAGCCCGAAGTGGGCAGGCTCAAGGTGTTTTCCGGAGTGAAGGCCACGAGGCACACCACCACCAGCGGCGCCATCATGAACAGCACCACCAAACCATGAAAACCGAGGGCCAAAGGACCGTTTCTGGACATGCGCTTAAACCCCCAGGGACTTTTTGTAGCGGCCTTCGACCATGCGGTTCCAGCTCAGCATGATCAGCAAATTGACCAACAGCAGCACCACCGCAATGGTCGCGCCCATGGGCCAGTTGAGTTCCGAGAGGTACTGGTCGTAGACCACGGTGGCGACCATTTTCAGGCGCCGCCCACCCAGCAGGCCGGGGATCGCAAACGAACTGGCAGCCAGGCCGAACACGATCAAGGTGCCGGACAGCACGCCGGGCATTACTTGCGGCAATACGATCTTGCGCATCACCGTGGCCTGGCTGGCGCCCAGCGACAACGCCGCCTGTTCCGCCGACGGGTCGAGCTTTTGCAGCGAGGTCCACACCGGGATGATCATGAACGGCAGCATCACGTGCACCAGGGCGATCACCACGGCGAACGGCGTGTACAGCAGCTTCACCGGGCGCCCGCCGAGGAATTGGATGACTTGGTTGACCAGCCCATCAGCGCCGAGCAACAAGCTCCAGCCGAAGGCGCGCACCACCACCGAGATCAGCAGCGGTGTGAGGATCACAATCAAAAAGATCGAGCGCCACGGCGTGCCCATACGGCTGAGGATGTAGGCTTCGGGTACGCCGATCACCACGCACAGCAGGGTCACCAAGGCACTGATCCAGAAGGTGCGCCAGAAGATCTCGTAGAAGTACGCATCGCTGAACAGCGACAGGTAATGGGCGAAGGTCCACTCATCGGCCTTCACGCCCACCTGGTAGTCGAACACGTTGAACGACAGCACCAGGGTCATGAACAGCGGCAGGATCAGCAGGCCGCTGAACAGCAGCAGCGCCGGCAACGACAACAGATAACCGCGGCTCATGTGCGCACCTCATCCGCCGCCAGTACGCGCAGCAGTTCAGCGTGCCAGTCCAGGCCCACCGCCGCGCCGCAACCGAGCGGCGCGCTGCCGTCGTTGCTGCGTACCACGGTGATTTCGCCCAGAGGCGTCTGGATGCGGTAGAGCCATTGGCTGCCGAAAAAGTAGCTGTCGAGGACCTTGCCTTGCAGGCGGCCTGAGCCGGCATCCACCAGCTGGATTTTTTCCGGGCGCAGGCTCAATACCAGTTCGCCGTCGCCGCCGGTATGACGCACTTGCGCAGTGCCGAATTCGTCATAGTCACCCGCCAGCAGATTGGCCTTGCCGACAAAGTCCGAGATAAACCGCGTACGTGGGTGTTCGTAAAGTTTGTATGGCGCGTCGATCTGGGTCACGCGCCCGGCCTCCATCACCACCACGCGGTCGCTGATCGACAGGGCTTCGGCTTGATCGTGGGTGACCATCAAGGTGGTGATGCCCACGGCGCACTGGATGCGGCGGATTTCAAACTGCATTTCTTCACGCAGGTTGGCATCGAGGTTGGACAGTGGCTCATCCAGCAGCAGCACGGGCGGCTCGATCACCAGCGCACGCGCCAGGGCCACACGTTGGCGCTGGCCGCCGGACAATTCACGCGGGTAGCGTTCGGCGTGTGGGGCCAGGCGCACCAGTTCCAACACGGTTTTGACTTTGCTGGCGATCTCGGCGGCCGGCACTTTGCGCATCTTCAGGCCGAAGGCGACGTTGTCGCGCACGCTCATGTGCGGGAACAGCGCGTAGCTCTGGAACACCACGCCCAAGCCACGGCTGGCAGGTTTGGCGTGGGTGATGTCGCGGCCGTCGAGCAGGATCTGCCCGCCGCTCACGTCGACAAAGCCGGCGATCATTTGCAGGGTGGTGGTCTTGCCGCAGCCCGAAGGGCCGAGCAGGGAAACGAACTCGCCTTTTTCCACTGCAAGGTCGGTGGCGACCACAGCGTCGACGGCGCCGTAGCGTTTGCTCAAGGCGTTGAGTTGGAGAAAAGCCATGTCTGCGTTCCACCTTTTTTGAGTCGCGTCGAAACGCGCTTTTTTGTTTTGGGCAGATGCGAAAAGTTGCGGGTGCGTTGGCGCTCGATCTCAAGTCGGCTGCCAGTTGTTGTTCATTTCGCCCCTGTGGACGCAGATTAGGACGAAGACTAGGATGGGCGGAAGATGGAATTTCACTCAACGGACTATTATTTTCAGATTTATTCATTCACCAGAATTAATACCGAGATTACGTGTTATGGATTCCACTGAGCGGAACGAAAGCGGTAAGGAAGTTGGCGCGGGGAGCGTCTCTCGTCTGTTTGCGTTATTGCGCACCTTGGGCGAAGTGCCCGAAGGCGGCGAGCGCGTGACCCAGCTCGCGCAGCAAGTCGGCCTGTCGCAGCCCACTACGCACCGCCTGCTGCGCAGCCTGATGGACGAAGGCATGGTCGAGCAGGATGCGCGCAGCAAGCGCTACCGCCTGAGCCTGGAGTTCTTTGCCCTGGCGGCCAACGCGGGCAAGACCGGCAACCTGCGTGACCTGGTGCGCCCGAGCATGTTGCGCCTGAGTGCGTCATTGGGTGATTCACTGTTTTTGCTGGCGCGCAGCGGCTTTGATGCGATCTGCCTGGACCGCAGCGAAGGGCCGTATCCGATTCGCACCTTCACGGGCGATATCGGCGGGCGTGTGGCGCTTGGCGTGGGGCAGGGCAGCCTGGCGATTCTGGCGTTCTTGCCGGAGGAAGAGCGTGAGACGGTGATTCGCTACAACCTGCCACGCCTCAAGGATTTTCACCTGTACGACGAAGTACTGCTGCGCTCCGAGGTTGAGAATGTGCGACGCCTGGGTTATGCCGCGCGCAATACCGGCGTGCTCGAAGGCATGGCCGGGTTGGCGGTGCCGATTCTGAATCGGGATGGGCATGCGGTAGCGGCGCTGAGTGTGGCGACCATCAGTGACCGCTTGGGGCCGAGCCGGTTGCCGATGGTGGTGGAGTTGCTCAAGCGCGAAGCGGCGGCGATCGGGCCACGGATCAACCCGTTTGATCCGACGTTGCGGCGGCCGTCGCAGACCTTTGGTGGCTAGCTCATCTGAACCCCATGAAGATCCGCTTTTCTGTGGGAGCTGGCTTGCCTGCGATGCAGACACCTCGGTACATCAGGCACAGCGAGTTGATGCCATCGCAGGCAAGCCAGCTCCCACACAAACCTTTCACCTGCTCAGATCGCAGCTAACGCAACTGAAGTGGCAGCCGTGCGAGTTTCTACGCCGAGCTTCACATACACATGCTCCAGGTGTTTGTTCACGGTGCGCGGGCTCAACCCCAGGATATCGCCAATATCCCGATTGGTTTTCCCACACGCCACCCAGCGCAGTACCTCCACCTCACGCTCGGTCAGCTGAAACCTGGCCGATAAAAGCCTCTGCGCCGGTGCGTCCTCCAGGGTCAACACACTCGGTTGCGTCGCCGCGCGTGCCGACAGCAGGATGCGCGACGTGCGCAAATGCGCCGCCACCCGCGCCAGCACTTCATCGGTCTGGATCGGCTTGGTCACGTAATCACTGCCGCCCACCTCAAAGCCCTGTACCACATGCTTGCTGTCGGTCAGCCCGGTCATGAACACCACCGGGATATCCGCGCTCTCAGGCTGCGCCTTGAGCCGACGGCAGGTTTCGAAGCCGTCCAGGCCAGGCATCATCGCGTCCAGCAGTATCAGGTCGGGGCGCCTGCGTTGCACGCGGTTCAAGGCGCTGAGGCCATCGAGGGCCACCAGCACCATGTAGCCGGCGTCGTCGAGGGCGTCCGAGAGCATGGCGAGGTTGTCCGGGGTGTCGTCGACGATCAGCACCACGCCGGGTTCAGTGCTGCGGGTGGGCGCATTCATCTTCGGCCTCCTTAAGCGTTCGGTTGAGTTCATCCAGGCGGAAACCCTTGAGCAAACCACGCACTTTGCTGATGAAGGGTTCCGCATCCGGGTTGCGTTCCAGGATAGTGTCGAGTTTTTCATGCAGGCCGCGCACATAGCCGATGGCGCTGAGTTCGGCGAGCACGGCAAGGTCTTCGGGGCTGGGCAGCACGCTGTGCCGTGCGG
The DNA here is from genome assembly GCF_005938045.2 of Pseudomonas sp. KBS0710. Taxonomy (GTDB): domain Bacteria; phylum Pseudomonadota; class Gammaproteobacteria; order Pseudomonadales; family Pseudomonadaceae; genus Aquipseudomonas. Next base: position 2,121,241 of record NZ_VCCF02000001.1, read on the forward strand.
GTGCCGTGAAGGTTTTGGTGCGGCGCAGCCATTGCAGGTCCAGGTGCTGTTGCAGGCTTCCGAGCAGCTCCGGGGTGCGCACCGGTTTGGCCAGGTAGTCATTGCAGGCGGCGGCAATACTGCGTTCACGGTCGTCGGTAAAGGCGTTGGCCGAGATCACGATAATAGGCGCTGTGGACAGCGCATTGCGGCGGATCAAGCGGCTGGTCTCATAGCCATCCAGGGTCGGCATCGACAGGTCCATCAGGATCAGGTCCGGCGCCATTAATGCCACTTGGCGGATCGCATCGTGGCCATTACTTGCCTGGATCACTTCAAAGCCCAAGGGCGTGAGCAGGCCGCTGAGCACTTTGCGATGGTCCACGTGGTCGTCCACCACCAGGATGCGTCGGCGTGCGCCCTGATAACCGACAATGTCATGCTCCACATGCACCACCGCTTGCGGGGCGCGTACCTGGGATAGAAACAGGCGCACCTGGAAGCAGGTGCCCTTGTCCCGTTCGCTGGTCACGCGTAGCTCGCCGCCCATCAGCGCGGTGAGCATGCGCGTGATGGTCAGCCCCAGGCCCACGCCCTTGTCCTGGCGCATCAGGTCGCCGCGTTCGAACGGCTGGAAGATCCGTTCGATCTGCTCCGGGTCAATGCCAATGCCGGTGTCGATGATCTCGAAGTTGGCGGTTTCGCGCATGTAGCTGACCCGCAGGCACACTTCGCCACTGTCGGTGAAGTTCACGGCGTTGCCGAGCAGGTTGATCAGGATTTGCCGCACGCGCTTTTCATCGCCGCGCACTACGGCCGGTATCTTGCCCACGCAATCCAGGCGAAACCCCAGGCCTTTGTCCTGGGCCTGGGGCGTGAACATCTGTTCCAAGTCATGGATCAGCTCGGGGAAGGGGATTTCGGTAAGTTCCAGGCGCAGCTTGCCCGCCTCGATCTTGGCCACATCCAGCAAGCCGTCGATCAACGACACCAAGTGCGAACCGCTGCGCAGGATGGTCGCCAGGGCGTCCTGATGTTGCTCGGGCATGGCCGGGTCGCGCTGCAGAATCTGGGTGAACCCGAGGATGCTGTTGAGCGGCGTGCGCAGCTCGTGGGACAAGCCAGTGACATAGCGGCTCTTGGCGGCGTTGGCGGCTTCCGAGGCTTCCTTGGCCTGTTGCAAAGCCTGATCGGTGAGGCTATGGGCGTCGATTTCCTGCATCAGCAGCAGGGTCTGGCGGTCGGATTCTTCCTGGGCGACGCGGCGGCTTTCGCGGGTCAGCACCACCCACCAGGCGAGCACCGCAGCCAATACCGAAAGGGTCAGGAAGGCCTTGAAGAAGGCTTGGTAAAGGGTTTCCGAATGCGGCAAACCCTGGGCGGCCTGCACATAGATCAACGCCAATGCCCCCGCAAGCATCAGCACCAGCGCCAGCAGCAACCCTAGGTAATGGGCCAGCCGTGTGTGCAGGCGCGGCATCAAGGTGTTGGGCAGCAGCCAGCGCAACAGACCTTCAAACTGGTTGGCCAGCCGCCCATGGGGTTTGCAGCGGTCACCGCAGCGCGCATCCAGCGAGCAGCACAACGAACAGATTGGCGTGCTGTAGGCCGGACAGAACGCCATGTCGGCCGTTTCGAACGGGTTGCTGCACAGGCCGCAGACCGCGTGGGTTGCAGGCGCTACCGGGTGAATCAGGTGCACAGGGCTGGTGCGCGCGATGTAGTACTTGCCGCGCGTCAGCCATGCGAGCAGCGGCGCCATCACCAGCGCCGTGCCCAGTGCCACGAACGGCGGTGCCGCCTCGGCCAGCGCGCCGAACAGGCCGAAGTGGGCGAGGATCGACAGCAGCGACGCGATCAGCATCGAGCCTACGCCCACCGGGTTGATATCGTAGAGGTGCGCGCGTTTGAACTCGATGTGTTTGGGCGAAAGGCCCAGCGGCTTGTTGATCACCAGGTCCGCCACCAGCGTGCCGATCCAGGCAATCGCAATATTGGCGTACAGCCCCAGCACCTGATCGATCACATCGAACACGCCCAGCTCCATCAGCATCAGCGCGATGGCCACGTTGAACACCAGCCACACCACGCGGCCGGGGTGGCTGTGGGTCACGCGGGCGAAGAAGTTCGACCAGGCCAGGGAGCCGGCGTAGGCGTTGGTCAGGTTGATTTTCATCTGCGAGATGAACACGAACAGCACCATGGCAGCGAGTGCCCATTCCGGCGAGCTGAACACGTAGCGGAACGCGACCAGGTACATCTGGGTCGGCTCGGCGGCGCGCTCCATGGGGATTTCATGTTGCAGGGCCAAGAATGCCAGAAACGCGCCAGCGAACATTTTTAACGCGCCGGGGATGATCCAGCCCGGGCCGGCGCAGAGCAGGGCGGCCCACCAGCGCTTGCGGTTGGCGGCGGTTTTTTCCGGCAGGAAGCGCAGGTAGTCGACCTGTTCGCCGATTTGCGTCACCAGTGACAGCGCCACGGTGCAGGCCGCGCAGAACGCCAACAGGTTAAAACTGCCGCCATCGCCGCTGCGCCCTACGAAGCTGGTCCAGTCGCTGAAGGCGTCGGGGTTTTTCCACCACACGAAGCCGTACGGCAGCACCAGCAACAGCAGCCAGATCGGCTGCGTCCACAGTTGCAGGCGGCTGATCAGGGTAACGCCATAGGCCACCAGCGGAATCACCAGCAGCGAACAGATCACGTAGGCGATGGCCAGCGGAATATGGAAATACAGCTCCAGCGCCAGGGCCATGATCGCCGCTTCCAGGGCGAAGAACAGGAAGGTGAAACTGGCGTAGATCAGCGAGGTGATGGTCGAGCCGATATAGCCAAAGCCGGCGCCGCGGGTCAGCAGGTCCATGTCCACGCCGTAGCGTGCCGCGTAATAACTGATGGGCAGGCCGGTGAGGAAGATCACCAGGCTGATGGTCAGGATCGCCCAGAAGGTGTTGGTGAAACCGTAACTCAAGGACAGCACCCCGCCGATCGCTTCCAGCGCCAGGAACGACACCGCGCCCAGGGCCGTGTTGGCAATGCGCAGTTCCGACCATTTGCGAAACGACTTGGGCGTGTAGCGCAGGGCATAGTCTTCCATGGTCTCGTCGGCGACCCAGGTGTTGTAGTCGCGGCGGATCTTGATGATGCGCTGGGTGCCGGAAGGAGGGTGCACGGTGGGAGGCTCCGCAGAAGGGCTGAGGTGAAGTGAGCAAGTTCCATGCCCTGGCAGACGCCGCAGATCCAAATGTGGGAGCGGGCTTGCTCGCGAATGCGGTGGGTCAGCTTGAACATCAGTGACTGATACACCGCATTCGCGAGCAAGCCCGCTCCCACATTGGATCTCTAGTGTTCGAGGGAGCGCGATCCTGCCCTGAAATAGTGCGCAGCGGCATACGTCAAATGACGTACCCCGTTACGTCAGGCTGCGTATACCCGTGCTGGCTGCCTGCCGCCATGCTGAACCCCTCATTGCAGAGGAGTCGCCCCATGGCATCACGATTGATTCGCTCCACACCGCTGTTGGCCTTGTCATTACTGGCGGCCGCTCTGTTCAGCCAGGGCGTGCTGGCCGATAACGAAGGCCTGGCCGTGACCCCCACCGAAGTCACTGTCGGCCAGTTGCACTCGGCCACCGGCACCATGGCGATTTCCGAGACCGGCTCGATCCAGGCCGAGCGCCTGGCCATCGAGCAGATCAACGCCTCGGGCGGGATCCTGGGACGCCAGATCAAGGTGATCCAGGAAGACGGCGCCTCCGACTGGCCGACCTTCGCGGAAAAAGCCAAGAAGCTGCTGGTCAACGACAAGGTCGCCGCCGTGTTCGGCTGCTGGACCTCGGCCTCACGCAAAGCCGTGCTGCCGATCTTCGAGAAAGAAAACGGCTTGCTCTACTACCCGACCTTCTACGAAGGCCTGGAACAGTCGAAAAACGTGATCTACACCGGCCAGGAAGCGACCCAGCAGATCCTCGCCAGCCTCGATTGGATCGCCAAGACCAAAGGCGCCAAGACGTTCTACCTGGTCGGCTCGGACTATATCTGGCCGCGCACCTCGATGAAGATCGCGCGCAAGCACATTGAAAACGTGCTGCACGGCACGGTGGTTGGCGAAGACTACTACCCGCTGGGCAACACCCAATTTGGTTCGCTGATCAACAAGGTCAAGCTGAAGAAACCGGATGTGGTCTTCGCAGCGGTCGTGGGCGGCTCCAACGTGGCGTTCTACAAACAGCTCAACGCGGCGGGTGTGAATTCATCCAAGCAAACGTTGCTGACCCTGTCGGTCACCGAAGACGAACTGCTGGGCATCGGCGGCGAAAACATGGCTGGTTTCTATGCCTCGATGAAGTACTTCCAGAGCCTGGACAACCCCAACAACAAAGCCTTCGTTGCCGCCTTCAAGGCCAAATACGGCAAGGACGCGGTGATCGGCGACGTGACCCAGGCCGCCTACCTCGGGCCGTGGTTGTGGAAAGCGGCGGTGGAGAAGGCCGGCAGTTTCGACGTGGATAAAGTCGTCGCTGCAAGCCCTGGCATCGAGTTGAAAAACGCGCCGGAAGGCTACGTGAAAATTCACGAAAACCACCACCTGTGGAGCAAGTCGCGCATCGGTGAAGTGCAGCCTGATGGGCAGTTCAAGGTGATCTACGAGTCGGATCTGATCGAGCCGAACCCGTTCCCCAAAGGCTATCAATAAGTTTCAGGCACACACAGATCCACCTGTGGGAACTGGCCTTGTGTAGGAGCTGGCAAGCCAGCTCCTACATAAATCAACAGCAGATTGCATTTCAACCTCCCGCTCAGGAGACCATCATCATGGAATGGCTATCGGAATTTGGGGCCATCGCGGCAATGCAGGGGTTCAACGGTTTGTCCGTGTTCTGCGTGCTGTTGCTGATGGCATTGGGGCTGGCGATCATCTTTGGTCAGATGGGCGTGATCAACATGGCCCACGGTGAGTTCCTCACCATTGGCGCCTACACCACCTACGTGTGTTCCAGCCTGACCGCGCACTTTGCGCCGAGCTTTCAACCCTATTACTTCTTCTTCGCCATCGCCCTGTCATTCCTGGTGGCCGGGGCCGTCGGCTGGCTGGTGGAGTGGGCGATGATCAGCCGACTCTACAAACGCCCGCTGGACACTTTGCTCGCCACCTGGGGCCTGTCGCTGGTGATGCAACAAACCTTCCGTTCGGTGTTCGGCGCCCGTGAGGTCAGCGCCGAACCGCCCGCGTGGTTGATGGGCTCGGTGAACTTCACCGATGCCATCGAAATTCCGCGTAACGGCCTGTTCATGATGGGCCTGACCTTGCTGCTGACCGCTGCGATATTTTTGATGCTGTACCGCTCGCGCTGGGGCTTGCAGGTGCGCGCCACGGTGCAGAACCGCTTGATGAGCCGCGCGGTGGGCATCAATACGCGCAAGGTCGACCGCATGACCTTTGCCCTGGGCTGCGGCGTGGCCGGCGTGGCCGGTGCGGCGTTTACCACCATCGGTTCTACCGGGCCGACGGCGGGTTCGCAGTACATCGTCGACACCTTTTTGGTGGTGGTGTTCGGCGGCGCGCAAAGCCTGTTCGGCACCATCGCCTCGGCGTTCGTGATTGCCCAGACCCAATCGCTGTCGGAGTTTTTCCTCAGCGGCTCGATGGCCAAGGTGCTGACCTTGTCGTCGGTGATTCTGATCCTGATGCTGCGCCCGCAAGGGCTGTTCTCCATCAAAGTGCGCAAGTAGAGGCGAGCAGATGAAGGCTTTAGACAAGCTGCTGGGCGGCCAGCAAAACCTGATCGGCATTGTGCTGTTGGCGCTGCTGATAGTGGTGGTATTCCCCCTGACGCTCGATGCGTTTCGCCTGAACATGGTCGGCAAGTACCTGACTTACGCGTTCGTCGCGGTCGGGCTGGTGCTGTGCTGGGGTTATGGCGGCATTCTCAGTTTGGGCCAGGGCGTGTTTTTCGGGGTTGGCGGCTACTGCATGGCGATGTTTCTCAAGCTCGAAGCGTCTGACCCCGAGAGCACCAAGATCCAGTCCACACCGGGCATTCCGGACTTTATGGACTGGAACCAGATCACCGAACTGCCCTGGCTGTGGCAGCCGTTCCACAGCTTCAGCTTTACCCTGGTGGCGGTGATTGCGGTGCCGGTGCTGCTGGCGTTTGTGATCGGCATGGCGCTGTTCAAACGGCGGGTAGGCGATGTGTATTTCTCCATCGTCACCCAGGCGATTGCGCTGATCCTTACGGTGCTGATCGTCGGCCAGCAAGGCCTCACCGGCGGCGTCAACGGCATCACCGACCTCAAGACCCTGCTCGGCTGGGACTTGCGCACCGACAGCGCGAAGCTGATTTTGTACTTCATCAACGCCGGTTTGCTGTTTGGCTGCATCTTTATCGGCCGTTTTATCCTCGCCTCCAAACTCGGCCGGCTGCTGATGGCCATGCGCGACAAGGAAGAGCGTGTGCGGTTTTCCGGCTATGACGTGGCCAGTTTCAAGATCTTCGTGTTTTGCGTGGCGGCTGCGTTTTCGGCGATTGGCGGGGCGATGTTTGCCTTGCAGGTGGGTTTTATGTCGCCCTCGTTTGTGGGCATCGTGCCGTCGATCGAGATGGTGATTTTCGCCGCGGTCGGCGGGCGCATGTCGCTGCTCGGCGCGGTGTATGGCGCGCTGCTGGTGAACTACGGCAAGACCTACTTTTCCGAGTCTTTCCCGGAGTTGTGGCTGTACCTGATGGGCGGGCTGTTTATTGCCGTGGTGATGTACTTTCCCAATGGTTTGGCCGGCTTGTGGGAAAGCCATGGGCGTCAGGCCCTGGCGAGGTTGCTGCGGCGCAAACCGGTGGTCAAAACTGCCACCAAAGCCGCCACTAAAACCAAGATCCTGGAGACCCAGCCATGACCGCCGTCGGCTTCGAAATGAAAAAGCCGGTGCTGGCCATCGAAGGCCTCACCGTGTCGTTCGACGGCTTCAAGGCAGTCGACAACCTCAACCTGTATATCGACCGCAACGAAGTGCGCGTGGTAATCGGCCCCAACGGCGCCGGCAAGACCACGGTGCTCGACCTGATCTGCGGCAAGACCCGTGCGACCAGCGGCAGTATTCAGTTCGATGGCCAGGAACTGACCAGGATGCGCGAATACAACATTGTGCGCGCAGGCGTGGGGCGCAAGTTCCAGAACCCGTCGATCTACGAAAACCTCACGGTGTTCGAGAACCTCGAGATGTCGTACCCGGCGGGGCGCAAGGTCTGGGGTGCGCTGTTTTTCAAGCGCAGCGCCCAGGTGGTTGCACGGGTGGAAGAAGTCGCCAGGGAGATCTTCCTTGGCGACTTGCTGCAACAACAGGCCGACCTGTTGTCCCACGGGCAAAAGCAGTGGCTGGAAATCGGCATGCTGTTGATGCAAGACCCCGAGCTGCTGATGCTCGACGAGCCGGTGGCGGGCATGAGCGTCAATGAGCGCGCGCAAACCGCTGAATTGCTCAAGCGCATCAGCCAGGGCCGTTCGGTGCTGGTGATCGAGCACGACATGGAGTTCGTCAAAAGCATCGCCCACAAAGTCACGGTGTTGCACCAGGGCAAGGTGCTGGCCGAGGGCAGCATGGAGTCGGTGCAAAGCAACCCTAAAGTCATCGAAGTGTATTTGGGCCACTGAGGAATCCGGCATGTTCAAGATCGACCAGTTGTCCTGCGGCTATGGCCAGAGCCAGATCCTTCATGACTTGGACCTCAACGTGGCCAAGCGCGAAATCGTTGCGGTGATGGGGCGCAATGGCATGGGCAAGACCACCTTGTTCAAGAGCCTGATGGGGATTTTGCCGCAGTGGAAAGGCCAGGTCAGTGTGGACGGGCACGACGTGTCGGCGCTGGAAACCCATGAGCGAGTGGAGCGCGGCATTGCCTATGTGCCCCAGGGCCGCATGATTTTCCCGAGCATGACCGTGCTGGAAAATATCCAGACCGGCTTGCCTGCATCCGCGCGCGGCAAGGTGCCGGAGGATTTGTATGCGCTGTTTCCGGTGCTGCATGACATGCAGTCACGCAAGGGCGGCAACCTTTCCGGCGGCCAGCAACAGCAGTTGGCAATTGCCCGGGCGTTGGCGACCAACCCCAAGGTGTTGTTGCTCGATGAGCCGACCGAGGGCATCCAACCTTCAATCATCAAGGACATTGCGCGCACGCTGAAGGAGATTCGCAACCTGCGGGATTTGACCATTGTGGTGTCCGAGCAAGTGCTGTCGTTTACCCTGGAAATTGCCGACCGGTTTCTGGTGATCGAGAAGGGCCGCTTCGTGATCGAAGAAACCCGCGACCGGGTGGATGAGGCGACTATTAGCCGCTACCTGTCCGTCTGAACAACACAGTCCAAATGTGGGAGCGGGCTTGCTCGCGAATGCGGTGTATCAGTTAAAGATAAATTAACTGACCTACCGTATTCGCGAGCAAGCCCGCTCCCACAGTTGTTTTGTGTCTGCCTTGAAAATCTCATACGTCATCCAACGTATTCCCCGTTTTACCTGGCTCGTCGAGACTGGATTCAACGCTTCACACCATCCGCCCAGGAGCCAGCCCATGACCGAAACGCTGATCAAAGTCGACCTCAACCAACCTGTCACCGAGAACGAGCAGATCCATAACCGCTGGCACCCGGATATTCCGATGGCCTGTTGGGTCAAGCCCGGCGACGACTTCATCCTGGAAACCTATGACTGGACCGCCGGGGCGATCAAGAACAACGACGACGCCAGTGATGTGCGCGATGTGGACCTGTCCACCGTGCATTACTTGTCCGGCCCGGTGGGCGTGCACGGTGCCGAACCGGGCGACTTGCTGGTGGTGGATTTGCTCGATATCGGCGCCAAGGCCGACTCGCAGTGGGGCTTTAACGGTTTTTTCTCACGCCAGAACGGCGGTGGTTTTCTCACCGATCACTTTCCCAGCGCCCAAAAAGCCATCTGGGACTTCAAGGGCATGTTCACCAGTTCGCGGCATATTCCAGGGGTTAATTTCGCCGGTTTGATCCACCCAGGCCTGATCGGCTGCCTGCCCGATCCGGTGATGCTTGCCGACTGGAACCGCCGCGAACAGGAGTTGATCGACACCAACCCCACCCGCGTGCCGCCGCTGGCCAACGCGCCGCTGGCCGCGACCGCGCACATGGGCAAACTCAAGGGCCAGGCCCGCGACGATGCCGCCGCCACTGGCGCGCGCACCGTGCCGCCGCGTGAGCATGGCGGTAACTGCGACATCAAGGATTTGTCCCGTGGCTCGAAGATCTTCTTTCCGGTCTACGTCAACGGCGCCGGGTTGTCGGTAGGCGATTTGCACTTCAGCCAGGGCGACGGCGAAATCACCTTTTGCGGCGCCATCGAAATGGCCGGCTGGGTGCATATGAAGGTCGAGCTGATCAAGGGCGGCATGGCCAAATACGGGATCAAGAACCCGGTGTTCAAACCGAGCCCGATCACGCCGAACTACAAAAACTACCTGATCTTCGAAGGCATCTCGGTGGATGAGCAAGGCCAGCAGCATTACCTGGATGTCAATGTTGCTTACCGCCAGGCGTGCCTGAACGCGATCAACTACCTGACCAAGTTCGGCTATTCGCCCGCCCAGGGTTATGCGTTGCTCGGTTCGGCGCCGGTGCAGGGGCATATCAGCGGCGTGGTGGACATTCCCAACGCCTGCGCCACCTTGTGGCTGCCGACGGAAATATTCGAATTCGACATCAACCCCAACGCCAACGGCCCAACCAAGTTCCTTGACGGCAGTATCGACCTGCCCATCGCCCCGGACCTGTAGCCATGCCGACCTACGAATACGCCTGCCAGGCGTGCGGCACCTTCACCCTGCTGCGTCCGATCGCGCAGCGCAACGAGCCCAGCCAGTGTCCGCACTGCGATGGGCCGGGCGGGCAGCTCAGGGTATCGGCCCCGGCGCTGCAAACGCTGTCGGCCAACCAGCGCAAGGCCATCGCCGGCAACGAACGCAGCGCCCATGCGCCGCAGACCGTCGGTGAATATCAGCAGAGTCGCCGGCATCCGGCGGGGTGCAGTTGCTGTGGCAGCAGCAAAAAAGTCGAGCCGAGCAAGGCCAACCCCTTGGGGCTCAAGACCAAAACCGGGCCACTGCCGTGGATGATCAGCCACTAGATCAGGAGTGTTGTTATGCGTCATGGCGATATTTCCAGCAGCCCCGACACCGTCGGTGTCGCGGTGGTCAATTACAAAATGCCGCGCCTGCACAGCAAGGCCGACGTGATCGAGAACGCCAAAAAGATTGCCGAGATTATTGTGGGCATGAAGCAGGGCCTGCCGGGCATGGACCTGGTGGTGTTCCCGGAATACAGCACCATGGGCATCATGTACGACCACGACGAGATGATGGCCACCGCTGCGAGTATTCCCGGCGAGGAGACCGCGATTTTCTCCAGCGCCTGCCGCCAGGCGAACACTTGGGGCGTGTTCTCCCTCACGGGTGAGCGGCACGAAGAACATCCACACAAGGCGCCGTACAACACGCTGGTGTTGATCAACAACCTCGGTGAAATCGTGCAGCGCTATCGCAAGTGCATTCCCTGGTGCCCCATTGAGGGTTGGTATCCCGGCGACCGCACCTATGTGTGTGATGGGCCAAAGGGCATGAAGGTCAGCCTGATCATCTGCGATGACGGCAACTACCCGGAGATCTGGCGCGATTGCGCGATGAAAGGCGCCGAATTGATCGTGCGCTGCCAGGGCTATATGTACCCGGCCAAGGAGCAGCAGGTGCAGATGTCCAAGAGCATGGCCTGGGCCAATAACTGCTATGTGGCAGTGGCGAATGCCGCAGGTTTCGATGGGGTGTATTCGTACTTCGGCCACTCGGCGATCATCGGTTTTGACGGGCGCACCTTGGGCGAGTGTGGCGAAGAAGAAATGGGCATCCAGTACGCGCAGCTTTCGGTGTCGCAGATCCGCGATGCACGGGCCAATGACCAGTCGCAGAACCATCTGTTCAAGTTGCTGCATCGCGGTTACACCGGCATGCATGCCTCGGGTGACGGTGACAAAGGCGTGGCAGACTGCCCGTTCGAGTTCTACCGCACCTGGGTGCTGGACGCGCAAAAGGCTCAGGAGAATGTCGAGGCGTTTACCCGCAGTACCGTCGGTGTCGCCGAATGCCCGGTGGGGCAGTTGCCCCATGGTGGCAAACAAAAGGCGGCGGAGTAGGGCATGCGTTTTACCTTTGAACCGGCCCAGGTCATGGCCTTGCTGCGCAGCCGTATCGTCGGCCAGGACGCAGCCTTGGCCCAGGTGGAAGGGCTGCTAAAAGTGGTCAAGGCCGATATCGGTGAACGCGATCGGCCACTGAGCGTCAACCTGTTCATGGGGCCGACCGGCGTCGGCAAAACCGAAATCGTGCGCCTGCTGGCCCAGGCGCTGCACGGTCGCGCTGACGGTTTTTGCCGCATCGATATGCACACGCTGGCCCAGGAGCATTACGCCGCCGCGCTCACCGGCGCGCCACCGGGGTATGTGGGCAGCAAAGAAGGCATCAGCCTGTTCAACAGCGAGTTGATTCAGGGCACCTACAGTCGTCCCGGTATTGTGCTGTTCGATGAATTGGAGAAAGCCAGTCAGGAGGTGGTGCGCAGCTTGTTGGGTATTCTCGAAAACGGCCAACTGACCCTGGCCGGAGGCACACGAACGTTGGATTTTCGCAACAGCCTGATCTTCATGACCAGCAATGTCGGCGCGCAACAGGCGCGTCGGCATCGCCAACGGTTTGGCCAGGGTTGGCGCCGCTGGATACGCGCCTTGGTGCGGGGTGAGGCAGCGGTGCTGGAAGAGGCGCTGCACGCGCACTTCGAGCCGGAGTTTCTCAATCGCATTGACCGCATCTTGATGTTCGAACCGATCGACACTCAGTGGCTTAACGCATTGCTGGAGGTGGAACTGGGCAAGCTCAACCAGCGCTTGGCAGCGCAACAGCGGTCATTGCATGTGGATGCGCAGGCGAGGGCGTGGCTGTGTCGTCGGCACGATGTGCGCTTTGGTGCGCGGGCGCTGGGCCGACGCCTGCGGGTGGAGCTGGAACCGGCGATTGCTGAATGCCTGCTGCGCGAACCCGCCGTGCAAGCGATGGGCGTGACCCTGCGCGGCGAGCAGTTGGAGGTCTCAGCGCAATAGCTTGCGAATTATGCAATTATCGCTAATATGACCCGGGTAAAACAAATAACATCCGGGTAATAATCCATGCCTACGCAAAACCTACCGCTGTGCACTGCCTTTGTCCGTCACCAACGGGTGGCCGCCGGCACCTATTCCCAGGTGGCCGAAGCACTGGCGGGCCTTGACCTGCCCACCGGCAGTTTTCTGGTCTTCGACGATGCCACCGGTACTCAGGTCGACTATCCGTGGCCTGCGGGGTATGCGCCTGTGCAAGCGGCACCGGCCGAGTTCGATGAAGAACAGCCTGCGGTGCCTTCGGTCGGGCGCCCCAAGCTGGGCGTGGTTGCGCGGGAAGTTACCCTGCTGCCGCGCCACTGGGAATGGTTGGGCCAACAACGTGGCGGCGCGTCGGCGGCGTTACGCCGGTTGGTGGATGAAGCGCGCAATGTTCACGCAGCCCATGATCAAATGCGCCAGGCCAAAGAAGCCAGCTATCGTTTCATGAGCGCCATCGGCGGTGACTTGCCAGGGTTCGAAGACGCGTCACGGGCGCTGTTTGCGCAAGACGGAGCTGACTTTTCCCATAAGATCGCGCATTGGCCGGTGGACGTGCAGACGTACCTGGCCTGGCTGTCACGCAATGCCTTTACTGCATAACAATAATTCTAGGATTCAAACCAGCATGGACGTCACCCCAAAGCGGCCGTTGTGGCAGATCTACCTGATGTTTCTGGCACCCATGGTGCTGTCCAACTTCCTGCAAAGCTTTTCCGGCACCCTCAACGGCATCTATGTCGGGCAGATGCTCGGCACCCAGGCGCTGGCGGCGGTGTCGGGGATGTTCCCCATCGTGTTTTTCTTTATTGCGTTGGTGATTGGTCTGGGGGCGGGCGCTTCGGTGTTGATCGGCCAGGCCTGGGGCGCCCAGGAAACCGCGATGGTCAAGGTGATCACCGGCGCCACCCTGACACTTGGGGCGTTGGTGGGCTTGATCGCGGCAGTGCTGGGCAGCCTGTTCGCGCGCCCGGCGTTGCAGGCGTTGGGTACGCCAATCGACGTGCTCGACGACGCGGTGGGCTATGCCCAGATGATGATGTTGATCATGCCGCTGCTGCTGGTGTTTATCCTCTACACCCAGCTGTTGCGGGGTGTAAGCGATACGGTTTCGCCGTTGCTGGCGTTGATGGTCTCGACCCTGGTCGGCCTGCTGCTGACCCCGGCGCTGATTCGCGGTTGGGTCGGCTTGCCACCCCTGGGTATCCAGAGTGCGGTGTATGCAGGCTTGGTGGGCAACGCGGCGGCCATGCTGTTTCTGATTTTGCGCCTGCGCCATAAAAACCATGTGATGGCGCCGGACCGCGAACTGCTCGCGGCCTTGCGCCTGGACCGGGCGATACTCGGCAAGGTCCTGCGCATTGGCTTGCCAACCGGTTTGCAGATGGTGGTGTTGTCGCTGTCGGAGTTGGTGATTCTGGCGCTGGTCAACGGTCATGGCTCCCAGGCCACGGCGGCCTATGGCGCGGTGACACAGATCGTCAACTATGTGCAGTTCCCGGCGCTGTCGATTGCGATCACGGCTTCGATCCTCGGAGCCCAGGCGATTGGTGCCGGGCGGCTTGAGCGCATCGGTCCGATCCTGCGCACCGGGCTTATGATCAACCTGTGCCTCACCGGTGGCCTGATCCTTTTGGGTTACCTGCTGTCCCACTGGTTGCTCGGGTTGTTCATCACCGACGACGCGGCGCGGCTCAATGCCGAACACCTGCTGCATATCATGCTGTGGAGCATCCTGGTGTTCGGGTTCCAGGCGGTGATCGGCGGGATCATGCGCGCCAGCGGCGTGGTGTTGATGCCGGTGGTGATTTCGATCTTCTGTGTGCTGTGTGTTGAACTGCCGATGGCGTACCTGTTCAACGCGCACTTCGGCCTGGAAGGCGTGTGGATGGCATTCCCGGTCACCTACCTGGCGATGCTGGTGTTGCAGAGCGCCTATTACCGCTTGGTGTGGCGCCACAAGCAGATCAAACGGCTGGTGTGACGGGGTGCTTCAGGCCTTGCAGTAACAGTTCCAGCGCCTGCAGACCTTCTTGCAGGCGCAGGTTCGGTTGGTCATCGCGGGCGATCCACAGGGCCGTGTTGACCAGGCTGCCATTGATCAACTGAGCCAGCGCGACGCTGGGGGCTTGCGCAATGACACCGGCCTGCATCATCGCCTCCAGCAACTGGCGCAGGGATTCCACGCACTGTTGCTGTGAGCCCGTGTCACCGAGTACGGCAGGCGCATCCTGCAACACGATGCGTTGGATCTCGCCATCCTGGGCCATGCGCAAATAGGCGCGGCAGCGTTCACAAAAGCCGCTCCAAGGTGCCTGCGCCTGGTCGCTGATGCGCTGCAGGCGCGCGTCCATTTCCGCGTCGATTTGGGCGACCACCGCCGCCAACAACCCTTTCTTGTCGCCGAAGTGGTGGTACAACGCACCGCGGGTGAGGCCGGCGCGCGCGGTAAAGTCATCCATCGAGGTGTTGGCGTAGCCTTGTGTAGCGAAAGCTTGGCGAGCGCTGGCGATCAGCCGGGCGCGGGTGGCGTCGATCATTTCGGTACGGGCTCGGCTCATGGGTAAGGCTCGCGTTAGCTCAGTGAGTGATTGACATACGGTGCGTATGTTACGCATGATTTGCCACATACGCACCGTATGTATTTTGCCTTGATACCTGCAAATCGCAAGTTTAAGGCGCTGAGGAAGAGGTTGAGCAGGATGGCAAATCCCTACGCCGAGTTATTCCAGGCCCCAGGCAGCCGGGCTTTTGTACTGGCGGGCATGCTTGCGCGCATGCCGATCTCGATGACCGGTATCGGCCTGATCACCATGCTCTCGCAGGTGCATGGCGGCTATGGCCTGGCAGGCTCGGTGGCGGCGGTGTTTGCCTTGGCGACGGCATTCTGCGCGCCGCAGGTATCGCGCCTGGTAGACCGCTACAGCCAAGGCCGGGTGCTGCCGATCGCGGCGCTGATCGGCGGCGGGGCGTTGTTGCTGTTATTGCTGTGTACGCGCTTGCAGGCGCCGAACTGGACGCTGTTTGTGTGTGCCGCACTGGCCGGGTGCATGCCAAACATGTCGGCCATGGTGCGGGCGCGCTGGACCGAGCTGTACCGCGGCCAGCCCAGGCTGCAAACCGCGTTTGCCCTGGAGTCGGTGCTCGATGAAGTGTGTTTCATCATCGGCCCGCCGATTTCGGTAGGGCTGAGCGTGGTGCTGTTCCCGGAAGCAGGGCCATTGGTGGCAGCGGTGCTGTTGGCGGTTGGCGTCACCACGTTTGTGCTGCAGCGCGCGACAGAGCCGCCGGTGCATGCGCAGCAAGACCACCACGGCCGCTGGTTGATCGCCTCACCGTCGGTACTGATCCTGATGATCCTGCTGCTCGCCATGGGCGTGATCGTGGGTGTGGTGGATGTGGTCAGCGTGGCCTTCGCCCAACACCAGGGCCAACCGGCGGCGGCCAGTATCGTGCTGTCGGTATATGCCATCGGGTCGTGCCTGGCGGGTTTGGCCTTTGGCATGCTCAAGCTCAAGGCGCCGCTGCCTCGGCAATTTCTGTTCTGCGGCGTTGCCACTGCGTTGACCACCTTACCGCTACTGCTGGTGACCAATATCCCCGGGCTGGCGGCGGCGATTTTTATTTCCGGGCTGTTCTTTGCCCCAACGTTAATCGTCTCCATGGCCCTGGTAGAACAGGTGGTGCCGCCCAGCCGCCTGACCGAAGGCATGACCTGGCTGATCACCGGCCTGAGCATCGGCGTGGCCATTGGTGCGGCCAGCTCTGGTTGGATGATCGACCACTTTGGCGCTGCCAGCGGGTTCTGGGTGGCATTGGTGGCGGGCGCGGTGGTGTTGGGCTCGGCGGTGTTTGGGTATGGGCGCTTGGGCGGTCAGCCGAGCGTCGGTAGAGGTTCTGCGCAGTGATGTTGTAAAAACTCATTCAACGCCTGCCGCGTCAGGTCATTGAGCGTGACTTTCTTGCGCGTCGCTGCCAGGGCCGCCGCCAAATGCAGGTCGTGGCCGACGCGTACGTTGAATGAACCCTTGCAAGGCTTCTCCGGGGTTTGCCCCAGCGCCTGGCAGGTCACGAGGTAGTCATCCACGGCCTCACGAAACGCCGCGTCCAGCTCGGCGACGGTTTTGCCTTCGTAGCTCACCAGTGCCTTGATGAACAGCACCTTGCCGAACAGGCAGTTGTCTTCGAGGCTGGCTTGGATAGAGCCGATGTAGCCTTGGTGTTTCAGTTGGTTGTCCACTGAATCAGTTCTCCTGATTTCAATTGTTCGATGATCTGGCGCCGAATGTAGTGTTTCAGTTCGTTGCCGGGGTGAGGCCTGTGCAAGGTGATCATTGCACTGGGGTTGCCGATATCGAATTTTACCCGGCTTCCAGCCCCTTCAATCTGTCTGTAGCCGAGCTGGTGCAGCAGCGTTACCAGCTCAGGCCAGGTAAAAGCCATGTGCTCATTGAGCAGTTTGGCGAGCAGCTTTTCATTTTTGGACACGGCGTTCCCTGCGTGTAACTAAATGTAGTTGCAAAAAGTGGTGTTCGTCAATGCTAGCTCGAGATTGCGAGCCTTGGCTGAGATTGATGTAACCCTTGATGACACCGCGCTTCGAGCCGCTTACGCCCGGCTAATTTTTCCTTGTCCGGTTCGTTTTATAGGGACGACGTGCCTTTGTGCTTCCTGCCTATTGTTCCGGACTCCAAGAAATGAATGCTGAAGACTCCTTGAAACTTGCTCGCCGGTTTATCGGGTTGCCACTGGAAAAGCGCCAGGTTTTCCTGCAAGCCCTGCAGAAAGAAGGCGTGGATTTTTCCCGGTTTCCGATTCCGGCAGGGGTGGACGTGGAGGATCGCCAGGCGCTGTCCTACGCGCAGCAACGCATGTGGTTTCTGTGGCAACTGGACCCGGCCAGTGGCGCCTATAACCTGCCCGGCGCCGTGCGGTTAAAAGGCGCCCTCAGCCTGCGCGCACTGGAGCAGGCATTCGCAAGCCTGGTGGCACGTCATCAAACCCTGCGCACGGTCTTCCAGCGCCAGGCCGACGATCGCTTGCTGCAAGTTGCCATCGAGCCGTCGGTTGTCGTCGAGCATCTGGACTTCAGTGCGCTGGCCTTTGACGCGCGCGAGCAGGCCGTCAACCAGGCGGCGACCCGTCAATCGCTGTTGCCCTTCGACCTGGAGCACGGCCCGCTGCTGCGCGTGCAATTGCTCAAGCTGGATGTGAATGAGCATGTGCTGCTGCTGACCTTGCACCACATCGTCTCCGATGGCTGGTCGATGAATGTGCTGATCGACGAGTTCATTCGTTGCTACGACGCCCACGAACGCAACGAAGCGCCGCAATTGCCGGCGCTGCCGATCCAGTACAGCGACTACGCCCTGTGGCAGCGGCGTTGGCTGGAAGCGGGGGAGCAGGCGCGCCAGCTTGAATACTGGCAGGCCCGTCTGGGTGATGAGCATCCGGTGTTGGAGCTGCCTACCGATCGTCCGCGCCCGGCCATGCCCAGCTACCTGGGCACCCGGCATAATTTCGCCATCGATTCCGGCCTCGCCGCGCAACTGCGCAGCTGTGCGCAAAAGCACAACGTGACCCTGTTCATGTTGCTGCTGGGCGCCTTCAACGTGCTGCTGCATCGTTATACAGGGCAGGGTGATATCCGTGTCGGCGTGCCGATCGCCAACCGCAATCGCAATGAAGTCGAAGGGTTGATCGGTTTTTTCGTCAACACGCAGGTACTGCGTACCGAGCTGACCGGGCAAACCCGGGTCGCTGAGCTGCTGCAGGGCATCAAGGAGCACGCCCTCGGCGCCCAGGCCCATCAGGAGCTGCCGTTCGAGCGTCTGGTGGAAGCCCTCAAGGTCGAGCGCAGCCTGAGCCACACGCCGCTGTTTCAGGTGATGTACAACCACCAGCCGGTGGTAGCGGACATTGCCTCGGTGAGCACCGCCTCTGGCCTGGAACTGGCGCTGGTGGAGTGGCAAGGCCGTACCACCCAATTCGACCTGACCCTGGACACCTATGAAAAGTCCGGCACCTTGCATGCTGCGTTGACCTACGCCAACGACCTGTTTGACGCGCCCTCTATTGCGCGCATGGCCCAGCACTGGGTCAGCCTGTTGCACGCCATGGTGGACGGTGATGAACAACGCATCGGTGAGTTGCCGATGCTGGCCGTCG
The DNA here is from genome assembly GCF_005938045.2 of Pseudomonas sp. KBS0710. GTDB lineage: Bacteria > Pseudomonadota > Gammaproteobacteria > Pseudomonadales > Pseudomonadaceae > Aquipseudomonas. The sequence goes on from NZ_VCCF02000001.1 coordinate 2,139,589, forward strand.
ATGAGCAGCAGATGTTGATCCGGGCATGGAACCAGACGGCTCAGGCGTACCCGACAGAGCAAGGTATCCACTCGCTCATTGAAGAACAGGTGCAGCGCACCCCGGATGCTCCGGCGCTGGTGTTTGCTGAGACCACGTTGAGCTATGCCCAGCTCGACGCCCGCGCCAACCAGTTGGCCCATGCCTTGCGCGAGCAGGGCGTTGGCTCCGACGTGCTGGTGGGTATTTGTGTGGAGCGCTCGGTCGAGATGGTGGTGGGCCTGTTGGCGATTCTCAAGGCTGGCGGTGCCTATGTGCCGTTGGACCCGGAGTACCCCCAGGAACGCCTCGCCTACATGATCGAAGACAGCGGCATAAAGCTGTTGCTCAGCCAGCAGAGCCTGCAGGCTTTGCTGCCGATTAATGGCGTGCAAGTGATCGTTCTGGACCAGGCGCCGGGTTGGCTTGACGGCTATAGCGACGAATCACCGGCCGTGGCCATCCAGGCGCTCAACCTGGCCTACGTGATTTACACCTCCGGTTCCACCGGTAAACCCAAGGGCGCCGGCAACAGCCATCGCGCGCTGGTCAACCGCTTGTGCTGGATGCAGCAGGCTTACGGCCTGGACGCCAGCGACGCGGTCTTGCAGAAAACCCCGTTCAGCTTTGATGTGTCGGTGTGGGAGTTTTTCTGGCCATTGATGACCGGCGCTCGCCTGGTGGTCGCCGCACCGGGCGAGCATCGCGAGCCGGCGCGGCTGATCGAGACCATCGGTCGCTACGCCATCACCACCTTGCACTTCGTGCCGTCGATGCTCCAGGCGTTTATCCATGAGCCTGGCGTGGGTGCCTGCACGAACCTCAAGCGCATCGTGTGCAGCGGCGAAGCCTTGCCGTTGGACGCGCAACTGCAAGTGTTCGCCAAGCTGCCAGCGGCGGGTTTGTTCAACCTCTACGGCCCCACCGAAGCCGCCATCGACGTCACCCACTGGACCTGCGTCGACGAAGGCGCCGACAGCGTGCCCATCGGCCGCCCGATTGCCAACCTTGCCACCTATGTGCTCGACGCCCAGCTCAACCCGGTACCCGCCGGTGTCTCAGGCGAGTTGTACCTGGGCGGCGTCGGCCTGGCGCGCAGTTATCACCGCCGCCCAGGCTTGACCGCCGAGCGCTTTGTACCAAGCCCTTTTGTTGACGGCGAGCGCCTGTATCGCACCGGTGACCGTGTGCGCCAGCGTGCCGATGGCGTTATCGAATACCTCGGCCGCCTCGACCATCAAGTCAAGCTGCGCGGCTTGCGTATCGAGCTGGGCGAAATCGAAGCCCGCTTGATGCAACACCCGCAGGTGCGAGAAGCCGTGGTGCTGGTGCAGAACGGCAAACAGTTGGTTGCCTACCTGGTTAACGAGGGTGAAGAACCGACCGACCTCAAGGCCTGGTTGCTCAGCAGCCTGCCGGAATACATGGTGCCCACGCACTTCGTCACCCTGGCCAAACTGCCGGTCACCGCCAACGGCAAGCTCGACCGCAAGGCGCTGCCGTTGCCGGATGCTGCGCCGCAGCAAGCCTTTGTCGCGCCTGAGAGCGCCCTGCAAAAAGCCCTGGCAGCGATCTGGAGTGATGTGCTCGGCGCCGCGCAGGTGGGTCTGGACGACAACTTCTTCGAGCTGGGTGGCGACTCGATTATCTCCATCCAAGTGGTCAGCCGCGCCCGCCAGGCGGGGATTCGCCTCAGCCCGCGAGACCTGTTCCAGTACCAGAGTGTGCGCAGCCTGGCGCTGGTGGCGAGCTTTGAGCAGGCGACGGTTATCGATCAAGGCCCGGTCAGCGGCGAGGTGATCCTCACGCCCGTGCAACATCACTTTTTCGAGCAGGTGATCCCGGCGCGCCAGCATTGGAACCAGTCGCTGTTGTTGGCCCCGCGTGAAGCCCTGGAGCCTGCGCGCCTGGACGCGGCCTTGACCCGATTGATCAACCACCATGACGCCCTGTGCCTGCGTTTTGTGCACCAGGCAGACGGTTGGCAGCAGGCCCACGCCGAGCCGGTTGCAAGCGCTTCAGTGTGGCAGGCGCAGGTCGCTGACGAGGCTGAGCTGGCCGCACTCTGTGACGAGGCACACCGCAGCCTCGACCTTGAACAGGGTCCGCTGCTGCGCGCAGTACTGGTCTCGATGGCAGACGGCGCCCAGCGCCTGCTGCTGGTGGTGCATCACCTGGCGGTCGATGGCGTGTCGTGGCGCATCCTGCTCGAAGATCTGCAACAGGCTTACCGCAACGCGGCGCTGCCGGCCAAGACCAGTGCCTACCAAGACTGGGCGCGGCAGTTGCAGGCCCATGCGCTGACGCTGGGTGACCAACTGCCGTACTGGCAGGCCCAGACCGCGAGCGCCGATCTGCCCTGCGACAACCCCCAGGGCGGCCTGCAGAATCGTCTGGGCAGCAAGCTCGAAATTCGCTTGAGCGCCGAACACACCCGTCAACTGCTGCAAGACGCCCCGGCGGCCTACCGCACCCAGGCCAATGACCTGCTGCTCACTGCGCTGGCGCGGGTGGTCAGCCGCTGGAGCGAGCAGCCTGCCGCGCTGATCCAGCTGGAAGGCCATGGCCGTGAAGACCTGTTCGATACGCTCGATCTGAGCCGCACCGTCGGCTGGTTCACCAGCCTGTTCCCGGTGCGCCTGCACGCCGATGGCGAGCTGTCGGCGGCGATCAAGTCGGTGAAGGAACAACTGCGCGCCGTGCCGCACAAAGGCATTGGCTACGGCCTGCTGCGTTACCTTGGCACGCCTGACGCCCGTGAAGCGCTCTCGAAACTCGCCGCGCCACGCATCACGTTCAACTACCTGGGGCAGTTCGACCGCCAGTTCAACGAGTCGGCGCTGTTCGTGCCCGCCACCCAGGGCAGTGGGCAGGCCCAGGACCCGGAGGCGCCGCTGGCCAACTGGTTGACGGTGGAGGGGCAGGTGTACGGCGGTGAACTGGCCCTGCAGTGGGGGTTCAGCCGCGAGATGTTCGAGGTCGCGACTGTCCAGCGCCTGGCGGATGATTTCCAGCAGGAACTGATGGCCCTGATCGCGCATTGCGTCGATCCGAAACACGGCGGCCTGACACCGGCCGACGTGACCCTGGCGCACTTGACCCAACCCCAGCTTGACGAGCTGGCACTGCCAGCAAGGGCCGTGCAGGACCTGTACCCGCTGTCGCCGATGCAGCAAGGCATGTTGTTTCACAGCCTCTATCAGCAGGGCGAGGATGATATTTACGTCAGCCAGCTGCGCGCCGATGTGCACGGCCTGGACGTGGCGGTATTCCAGCGTGCCTGGGCGCAAGTGCTGGCACGGCATGACATGTTGCGCACCGGGTTTGTCTGGCAGGACGACCAGGGCCAGGCCCTGCAAGTGGTGCATCGCCAGGTCAGCTTGCCGTTCACTGAGTTCGACTGGCGTGGGCGTCAGGACCTTCCCGCCGCCCTGGATAGGCTGGCCGCCGAGCACCATCGCGAAGGCTTCGAGCTGGCGCGTCCACCGTTGCTGCGAGTGGCGTTGGTGCGTACGGCTGAAGACCGCTGGCACTTGATCTACACCAGCCATCACATCCTGATGGATGGCTGGAGCAATGCCCTGGTGCTCAATGAAGTGCTGCAGGCTTGCAAGGGCCAGGCATTGGCGCCGGTGGGCGCGGGGTTTTCCCAGCATATCGCCTGGTTGCAACGGCAGGACCCGGCGTTGGGCGAGGCCTTTTGGCGCCAGCGCCTGGCGCAGTTGGACGAGCCGACTCACCTGGCGCGCAGTGTGGTCAAGAACGCAGCGCAGAGTGCGGGTGAATACGGTGAAGTGCTTTGTGAGTGGGATGCTATCCAGACTCAGCGCCTGGCGGCCTTCGCCCGTGCACACCAAGTGACCCTCAATACCCTGGTGCAATCGGCGTGGCTGTTGCTGCTGCAACGCTACACCGGCCAGTCCAGCGTCGCCTGTGGGGTGACGGTGTCCGGGCGCCCGGCACAGCTGGCGAATGTCGAGCAGCAAGTCGGCCTGTTCATCAACACCTTGCCGCTGATTGCCGCCGCCAGCCCGGCGCAAAGTGTCAGCGATTGGGTGCGGTACGTTCAGGCACTGAACCTGGAAATGCGCGAACATGAACACACGCCGCTGTTTGATATCCAGCGCTGGGCCGGTTCGGCCGGTGAGGCGTTATTCGATACGCTGGTGGTGTTCGAAAACTTCCCGGTGGCCAAGACGCTGGAGCAGTCGGGCGAGGGCGGTTTGCGTTTCAGTGGCGTCAGTCACCAGGAGCGCACCAATTACCCGTTGACACTGACCGTACACGGCGGCGAGCGCCTGAGCCTGCACCTGGAATACCTGCGTGCGCAGTTCGACACCGACACCGTGCAGCACATCGGCACCTACTTGCAGGGTTTGCTGCAGCAATTTATCCAGGCGCCCGAGCAAGCCGTGGGCGCCATCCCCATGTTGTTGGGGCATGAATACACCCGCGTGCTGCAAGACTGGAACCCACGCAGTGTCGCTGAACCGGCCAAGGCAAGCGTATTGCAGCGCTTCGAACAACAGGCCGCGTTGCACCCGCAAAACATCGCGCTGATCCTGGATCAGCAGCGTATGACCTACGCCGACCTCAACCTGCGCGCCAATCGCCTGGCCCATCGCCTGATCGCATTGGGCGTCGGCGCCGACACCCTGGTGGGCGTTGCCGTGGACCGTTCCCTGGAAATGATCGTCGGCTTGCTGGCGGTGCTCAAGGCCGGTGGCGCTTATGTGCCGCTGGACCCGAAATACCCGGCCGAACGCCTGCAATGCATGATCGAGGACAGCGGTCTGCAATTACTGCTGACCCAGCAGCCGTTGGTGGCGCATCTGCCGATCAGCGCGAACCTGACGCTTGTGTGCCTGGAGTCCGATGCAGACTGGTTGGCCGATTACAGCGCTGAAAACCCTGTATCGAGGGCGCAGCCGGCCAACCTGGCCTACGTGATGTTCACTTCCGGCTCGACCGGCAGGCCAAAAGGCGTGGGCATCGACCTCGCGTCCCTGGCCCGGCATGTGGAGGTGTTCACCGAACTCTTTGCGCTGCAAGCCCATGACCGCGTGCTGCAATTTGGCACCTTCAACTTCGATGGTTTTGTCGAGCAGCTCTACCCGGCGTTGTGCTGCGGTGCGGCGGTGGTGGTGCGTGGTGGCGAACTGTGGGACAGCGACACCTTCTACCAGCAGCTGATTGAACACGATATTTCCGTGGTCGACCTGACCACGGCCTATTGGTTGTCTCTGGTGCGCGACTTTGCAGACCTGGGCCCACGTGATTACGGGCGCCTGCGCCAACTGCACATTGGCGGCGAAGCCATGCCGCCTGAAGGTCTGAATGCCTGGCGCGCAGCGGGCTTGCAGCAGGTGCGGCTGCTCAACACCTACGGGCCTACCGAAGCCACGGTGACCGCCACCGCCCTGGACTGCGCCGCGTATGTCGAGGGCCGTGAAGCCTTACCGTCGATGATGCCGATTGGCCGCGTGCTGGATGGCCGGGCCATTTACCTGCTGGATGCCAACCTCAACCCGGTGCCGGTAGGTGTCGCGGGCGAGTTGGTGATCGGCGGGCCGCTGCTGGCGCGGGGTTATTTCAAGCGTGCGGATCTGACGGCCCACCGCTTCATTCCCGATCCCTTCTGCGCTGACGGCGTCGGCCGTTTGTACCGCACCGGTGACCTGGCGCGCTATCGCGCCGATGGGATGATCGAGTACGTGGGGCGAATCGACCACCAGGTCAAGGTGCGAGGTTTCCGTATCGAGTTGGGTGAAATCGAAGCGCGCCTGCTGGCCCAGGCCAGTGTGCGCGAGGCGTTGGTAATCGCTGCGGACAACCAGTTGGTTGGCTATATCGTCGCCAGCCAGTCGTTGTCCGACACCGAGCAGGCTCAATTGCGCACGCAGCTCAAGGCTTCGTTGCGCCAAGAGCTGCCGGACTACATGGTTCCGGCGCATCTGCTGGTGCTTGAGCGCCTGCCACTGAGCCCCAACGGCAAGCTGGACCGTGCCGCGCTGCCCAAGCCGGATATCAGTCAAGCCCTGGTCGACTGGGTTGCACCGGTCACCGAGACCGAGCAACGCGTCGCGGCTATCTGGGCCCAGGTGCTGGGCGCCGAACGGGTAGGGCTCAACGATCACTTCTTTGAGATGGGTGGGCATTCGTTGCTCGCAACGCAAGTGGTGTCCCGCTTGCGCCATGGCCTGGGTCTCGAAGTTGCACTGCGCACGCTGTTTGAGCAGCCCGTGCTGGGCGACTTTGTTAACAATCTGGCGGGGGTTAACAATCTGGCTGCGGTCAGCGCTTCGGCGCCGGCAATGGCGGCGGCGGATCGCGATCAGCCATTGTTGCTGTCCTATGCCCAGGAACGGCAGTGGTTCCTCTGGCAACTGGACCCGCACAGTTCGGCCTATCACGTGCCGAGTGCGCTGCGCTTGAAAGGTCCGCTGAACCGCAGCGCCCTGCAACGTGCCTTCGATACCCTGGTGGCGCGTCACGACAGCTTGCGCACGCATTTTAAGCAAGATACCGACCGCACCGTGCAAGTGGTCAGCCCACAGGCGCGGATCGAAATCGCATCGCAGCTCACCGACCAGGCGCAGCTCAAATCCACGGTGGAGGCGCTGGTGGCGCAACCGTTCGATCTGCGCCAGGGGCCGCTGATGCGTGTGAGCCTTTTGTGCCTGGCTGAAGACGAGCATGTGCTGGTCCTGGTGCAACATCACATCATCTCCGACGGCTGGTCGATGCAAGTGCTGGTCGACGAACTGGTGCAGCTCTATGCGGCCTACAGCCAAGGCCAGGCCCTGCAATTGCCGGCGATGCCGATCCAGTACGCCGACTACGCAAAATGGCAGCGCGACTGGATGGAAGCCGGTGAAAAAGCGCGCCAGCTCGACTATTGGCGTGAACTGCTCGGCGGCGAGCAACCGGTGCTGGAGTTGCCTTTTGATCACCAGCGCCCTGCGGCACCGTCCCATCGCGGGGCGCGTCTGTATATTGCGCTGCCGACCCCGTTGCTCGATGGCCTCAAGGTCTTGGCGCAGCACGAAGGTGTGACGCTGTTCATGCTGTTGCTGGCTTCCTACCACGCGTTGTTGCATCGCTACAGCGGCCAGCAGGACATCCGTGTCGGCGTGCCGATCGCCAACCGCAACCGCGTAGAAACCGAACGGCTGATCGGCTTCTTCGTCAACACCCAGGTGCTCAAGGCCGAGATCGACGCGCAAACCACCGTTGCCCAGTTGCTGCAGCAGGTCAAACAGCGCGCCCTGGAAGCCCAGGCCCATCAGGACCTGCCGTTCGAGCAACTGGTCGAGGCCCTGCAACCTGAGCGCAGCCTGAGCTTGAGCCCGTTGTTCCAGGTAGCGTTCAACCACCACATCAGCCAGGCCAGCGAGCACTTGCAGCGCCTGGCGCAGTTGGACATGAGCCCGGTGAGCTGGGATGAAACGGCCGCGCATTTCGACCTTACCCTGGATATCGAGGAGTCCCGTGACCAGTTAAGTGCGTCCCTGAGCTATGCGACCGACCTGTTCGAAGCCTCGACCATTGAACGCATGGCCCGTCACTGGCAAAACCTGTTGCAGGCGATGGTTGCCGATCAGCAGCAGCCCATCAGCCAGTTGAAGCTGCTCAGCCAGGATGAGCAGCAGCACATCCTGCAACTGTGGAACTGCACTGATTCCGGCTTCTCGGCGGAGCGTCTGGTGCATGAGCTGTTTGCCGATCGCGCGCGGGAAAACCCGGATGCGGTGGCGGTCAAGTTCGATGCGCAAACCCTGACTTATGGCGAGCTGGACAAGCAGGCCAATCGCCTGGCCCATGCGCTGATCGCCCGTGGCGTCGGCCCGGAAGTGCGCGTGGCGATTGCCATGCCACGCAGCGCGGAAATCATGGTGGCGTTCCTCGCGGTGATGAAAGCCGGCGGCGTGTATGTGCCGCTGGATATCGAATACCCGCGTGATCGCCTGCTGTACATGATGCAAGACAGCCGCGCGAAATTGCTGCTAAGCCACAGCAGTGCCTTGGCGCAATTGCCGGTAGCGGAAGGGCTCGAAACCCTGGCCATTGACCGCACCGAAGACTGGACCGGCTATAGCGACACGGCGCCAAGCGTCAATCTGGACGGCGACAACCTCGCCTACGTGATCTACACCTCCGGCTCCACCGGCATGCCCAAAGGCGTGGCGGTTTCCCACGGCCCGTTGGTAGCGCACATCATCGCCACCGGCGAGCGCTACGAAACCAGCCCGGCCGATTGCGAATTGCACTTCATGTCCTTCGCTTTTGATGGTTCCCATGAAGGCTGGATGCACCCGCTAATCAACGGCGCCAGCGTACTGATCCGCGATGACAGCCTGTGGCTGCCGGAATACACCTACGCGCAAATGCACCGTCACAACGTGACCATGGCCGTGTTCCCGCCAGTTTACCTGCAACAACTGGCCGAGCATGCCGAGCGCGACGGCAACCCGCCCAACGTGCGCGTGTACTGCTTCGGTGGTGATGCCGTGGCACAGGCCAGTTACGATTTGGCCTGGCGCGCACTGAAACCGACCTACCTGTTCAACGGCTACGGCCCGACCGAAACCGTGGTTACGCCATTGCTATGGAAAGCCCGGCGCGGTGACCCCTGCGGCGCCGTCTACGCGCCAATCGGCACACTGCTGGGCAACCGCAGCGGCTACGTGTTGGACGCGCAACTCAACCTGCAACCCATCGGCGTGGCCGGTGAGTTGTACCTGGGCGGCGAAGGTGTGGCGCGTGGTTATCTGGAACGCCCGGCACTCACCGCCGAGCGGTTTGTGCCGGACCCATTCGGCAAACCTGGCAGCCGCGTGTACCGCAGCGGCGACCTGACCCGTGGCCGCGCGGATGGCGTGGTGGATTACCTTGGCCGAGTTGACCATCAGGTGAAAATCCGTGGTTTCCGAATCGAGCTGGGTGAAATCGAGGCGCGCCTGCGTGAGCAGGATGCGGTCGGTGAAACCGTGGTGATCGCGCAGGAAGGCCCGGCCGGCAAGCAGTTGGTCGCCTATGTAGTGCCTGCCACCGTGCAGCTCGACCACACCGCGTTCCGCGACAGCCTGCGCCGTGCCCTGAAAGCCCGGCTACCGGATTACATGGTGCCCACGCACTTCATGTTCCTGGACCAAATGCCGCTGACCCCCAACGGCAAACTCGACCGCAAGGGCCTGCCCGAGCCGGATGCGAGCCTGATGCAGCAGCACTACGTCGCCCCGCAAACCGAGCTGGAGCAGCAGATCGCCGCGATCTGGGCCGAGATTCTGCACCTGCCCCGCGTGGGCCTGGACGACAACTTCTTCGAAGTGGGCGGCCACTCCCTGCTGGCGATCCAGATCACCTCGCGGGTGCAGGCCGAACTGGGGCTGGAAGTGCCGCTGGTGGAAGTGTTCCAGACCGAAACGTTGCGCGCCTATGCCCAGGCCGCTGCCACCTTCCGCGCCGGCAGCGCGGAAGATTTTGATGATCTTCGTGACTTTTTGAGCGAACTAGAGGCGATTTGAACCATGCTTTCCAACCCTAATATCGATCTGGTTTCGCGCTTTCTTCGCCTGCCTCTGGAACAGCGTCAACAGTTCTACCAACGCCTGCAAAGCCGTGGCATGAGTTTCGCGCAACTGCCGATCGCCTCGATTCGCGAGGAGGGCGAGCACGCGCCGCTGTCTTATGCCCAGGAGCGCCAGTGGTTTCTCTGGCAACTGGACCCGGACAGCGCGGCCTATCACGTCCCCGGCGCCTTGCGCCTGAGTGGGCGCCTGGACAAGGCCGCACTGCAACGCAGCTTCGACACGCTGGTGGCACGCCATGAGAGCCTGCGCACCCGTTTGCACCTGGAGGGCGAGCAGCGTGCCCAGCAAGTGCTGGCCCAGGCTGTGATCGAGATCGCTGAACGCCCAGTCGACGAGGCCGGGCTTAAAGCATGCGTCGAAGCTGAAATCGCCCGGCCTTTCGATTTGCAGCAAGGTCCGTTATTGCGGGTCAGCTTGCTCGGCCTGAGCGAAGAAGAGCATGTGCTGGTGCTGGTGCAGCACCATATCGTCTCTGACGGCTGGTCGATGGGCGTGATGGTGCAAGAGCTGATGCAGCTGTATGCCGCCTACAGCCAGGGCCAGGACTGCACGTTGGCACCGCTGCCGATCCAGTACGCCGACTACGCGGTGTGGCAACGCCGCTGGATGGAAGCGGGGGAGAAGGCCCGCCAATTGGATTACTGGCGTGAGCTGCTCAGCGGCACACAACCGGTGTTGGAACTGCCGCTCGATCACCCGCGCCCGGCACAGCAGAGTTTCCTCGGCGCACGCCAGGACATCGCCCTGGAACCCGCCCTGGTCGCCGGTCTCAAGGCCCTGGCGCAGCGCGAAGGGGTGACGCTGTTCATGCTGCTGTTGGCGTCGTTCCAGGCATTTTTGTATCGCTACAGCGGGCAGTCGGACATTCGCGTCGGCGTGCCGATCGCCAACCGCAACCGCGTCGAGACCGAATCGCTGATCGGCTTTTTCGTCAACACCCAGGTGCTCAAAGCCGATCTCGACGGCCAGATGACCTTCGCCCAACTGCTGCAACACACCAAGCGCCGCGCGCTGGAAGCCCAGGCCCATCAGGATTTGCCCTTCGAGCAACTGGTCGAAGCGTTGCAACCCGAACGCAGCCTTAGCCACAACCCGCTGTTTCAGGTGATGTTCAATCACCAGGCCAAAACCCAAGCCGCAGAGCAGCAACTGCCGGGCCTGTGTGTGGCCAGCCTCGAACTGGAAACCCAGAGCGCCCAGTTTGACCTGAGCCTGGATACCCAGGAAACCGGCGACGGCCTCTGGGCCTCCCTGACCTATGCCACCGACTTGTTCAGCACGGCGACCGCCTCGCGCATGCTCGGCCATTGGCTGAACCTGTTGCGCGCCGCCGTGGCCAACCCTGCATTGGCCTTGCAGGACCTGGCGACGCTGGACGCCACGGAGCGCCAACAACTGATCTATCAGTGGAATGCCACCGAGCGCGCTTACCCGCAAGGCCAGTGGGTGCATCAGTTGATTGAGGCGCAGGTGCTGACGCAGCCGGATGCACCGGCGTTGCGCTTTGGTGACGTATCGCTGAGCTATGCCGAATTGAACCACCGCGCCAATCGACTGGCCCATCGTCTGATCGAGGCCGGCGTTGGCCCGGATGCGCTGGTGGGGCTGGCGGTGGAGCGCTCCATCGAGATGGTGGTGGGGCTGCTGGCGGTGCTCAAGGCTGGTGGCGCCTATGTGCCGCTGGACCCGGAATACCCGCGTGAACGGCTGGCCTACATGCTTGAAGACAGCGGCGTGAAGCTGCTGCTGACTCAGGCGCATCTGCTCGAACACTTGCCGATCCCGTCAGGATTGGAAACTTTGGTGCTGGGTGAAACTGGCTTCGAAGGCTACAGCGACGCGAACCCGGACATTGTTCTAGATGGCGAAAACCTCGCCTACGTGATCTACACCTCCGGTTCCACCGGCCAGCCCAAAGGCGCCGGCAACCGCCATTCAGCGCTGCTCAATCGCCTGCAATGGATGCAGCAAGCGTATGGTCTGGGCATCAACGACAGCGTGTTGCAAAAGACCCCGTTCAGCTTCGACGTGTCGGTGTGGGAGTTCTTCTGGCCACTGATGACCGGCGCGCGCCTGGTCGTTGCCGCGCCGGGCGATCACCGTGATCCGGCCCGGTTGGTCAGCCTGATCACCGCCGAACAGGTCACCACGCTGCACTTCGTACCCTCAATGTTGCAGGCGTTCCTGCAAGACCCGACAGTTGCGACCTGCCACAGCGTGCAGCGCATCGTGTGCAGCGGCGAGGCGTTGCCAGTGGATGCACAACAGCAAGTCTTCGCCAAGCTGCCGCACGCCGGGCTGTATAACCTGTACGGTCCGACCGAAGCCGCCATCGACGTGACCCACTGGACCTGCGTCGATGAAGGGTGTGACGCCGTGCCGATTGGTCGCCCGATTGCCAATCTGGGCTGCTACATCCTCGACGGCCATTTCGAACCGGTACCAATTGGCGTGCTGGGCGAGCTTTACCTGGGCGGCGTCGGCCTGGCCCGTGGTTATCACCGCCGTCCGGCATTGACCGCCGAGCGTTTTATCGCCCATCCCTTTGTCAGCGGTGAGCGTCTGTACCGCAGCGGCGACCTGGCGCGGTATCGCGCAGACGGCGTGATCGAATACGCCGGGCGGGCCGATCATCAGGTCAAGTTGCGTGGCTTGCGTATCGAATTGGGCGAAATTGAAGCGCGTTTGCTGGAGCACGATTACGTCCGCGAAGCGGCCGTGTTGGCGCCGGGCAGTAAATACCTGGTGGGCTACCTGGTGCTGCAACACGCCGCTGACGATTGGTGCGATGTACTCGGTGCTCATCTGGCCGAAACCCTGCCGGATTACATGGTGCCCGCACAATGGATGCTGCTGGAGCAGATGCCCCTGAGCCCCAACGGCAAGCTTGACCGCAAGGCGCTGCCAGCGCCCGAGGCGACGCAGCAGTACGAAGCCCCGCAAAGCGCTCTGGAGCAGCAGATCGCTGCGATTTGGGCCGATGTGCTGGGCATCGAGCACGTGGGCTTGAACGACAACTTCTTCGAGCGCGGCGGTGACTCGATCATCTCGATCCAGGTGGTCAGCCGCGCGCGTGCCGCAGGTATTCATTTCACCGCCAAGGCGTTGTTCCAGCATCAAACCGTGCGCAGCCTCGCGCGGGTGGCGCAGTTGCAGACCGCGCGGGTGATCGACCAAGGTTCGGTGCAAGGTGAGACGCCGTTGCTGCCGTTCCAGCAGTTGTTCTTCGAGATGCAGCTGCCGGACCCGCATCACTGGAACCAGTCCTTCTTGCTGACGCCGCGCCAAGCGCTTCAGGGCGAGCGACTGGAAGCCGCGTTGCAGAACCTGATTGCCCACCACGATGTGCTGCGTTTGAACTTCAGCCAGCACCCTGAGGGTTGGCAAGCCGAGCATGCTGCAGCCGGCACGCCGGTACTCTGGCAAGCCACTGTGGCGGATGCCAGCGAGTTGACCGCGCTGTGCGAAAAAGCCCAGCGCAGCCTCGACCTGCACCAAGGGCCATTGCTGCGTGCGGTACTGGCCGAGCTGGCAGACGGTACCCAGCGCCTGTTGCTGGTGATGCACCACTTGGTGGTGGACGGCGTGTCCTGGCGGGTGTTCCTCGAAGACCTGCAAGCGTTGTATCGCGAACAAAAATTGCCGGCCAAAACCTCGTCGTTCAAAGCCTGGGCCGAGCGCCTGCAAGCCCACGCCCGTAGCGCTGCGATGGCGTCCGAGCAAGCCTTTTGGCTGCAACAGCTGCAGGGTGCTGCCACCGACTTGCCGTGCCGCGACCCGCAAGGCGCGCGTCCCGGTCGATTGGCCCAGACCGTGGTCAGCCAACTGGATGCGGAGCGCACCCGGCAATTGCTGCAACAGGCGCCCACGGCCTACCGTACCCAGATCAACGACCTGCTGCTCACGGCCCTGGCGCGGGTGATCTGCCAGTGGACGGGCCAGGCCTCGAGCCTGATCCAGCTGGAAGGCCATGGCCGTGAGGACCTGTTTGATGACATCGACCTGACGCGCACCTTGGGGTGGTTCACCAGCCTGTTTCCGGTGCGCCTGACGCCGGACGCGTCCTTGGCGGTTTCGATCAAACAGATCAAGGAGCAACTGCGCAGCGTGCCGCATAAAGGCCTGGGTTTTGGCGCTTTGCGTTACCTCGGCGATGACGCCACGCGTGAGGCGTTCAGTGCCTTGCCGGCGCCGCGCATCACCTTCAACTACCTGGGCCAGGTCGACGGCAGTTTTGACCAGCCGCACACGCTGTTCGCGCCCGCCGCAGAAAGCGCCGGCGCCGAACAAAGCCCGGACGCACCGCTGGGCAACTGGCTGACGCTCAACGGCCAGGTCTATGGCGGCGAATTGCAACTGGGCTGGACGTTCAGCCCGCTGATGTTCGACCCTGCTGTGATCGAAACACTGAGCGCGGCTTACACCCGCGAACTCAACGCGTTGATAGAACATTGCTGCACGCCCGGCAATGGCGGTGTGACCGCCTCCGATTTCCCGTTATCGCGCTTGAACCAATCGCAGCTGGAGTCGTTGCCGCTGGCCTTCGATGCCGTAGAAGACCTCTACACCTTGTCGCCCATGCAACAGGGCATGCTATTTCACACCCTCTATGAGCAAACGGCGGGCGACTACATCAACCAGATCCGCGTGACGGCCGAGGGCCTGGACGTGGCGCGCTTCCAGCACGCCTGGGATGCCACGGTGCAGGCCCATGATGTACTGCGCAGCGGGTTCTTCTGGGAAGGCCAGCTGGAGTGGCCGTGCCAGGTGGTGTACCGCGAGGCTCGGCTGCCGATTCAGGTTCTGGATTGGCGCGCCATGCCGGAGCGCGAAATGGAGCTGCGCAAGCTGCAACAGGCCCAGCGCCGCCAGGGTTTTGACCTGGCCAAGGCACCACTGGTGCGCCTGGTACTGGTGCGCACCGATGAGCAGCGCTACGAATTGATTTACACCAACCACCACATCCTGATGGACGGCTGGAGCAATTCGCGGCTGTTCGGCGAAGTGCTGCAACGCTATGCCGGCGTGGCGGTGCCGGAAGCGGCTGGGCGCTATCGCGATTACATCGGCTGGCTGCAACAGCGTGATGCCGCTGCGACCGAAGCCTTCTGGCGCGAGCAGTTGAGTGCGTTGCAAACCCCAACTCGGCTGGGCAGCAGCCAACCAATGGCGGTGCAAGGGCATGGCGAGCATCAACTCGATCTTGACCGCACACTCACTGCACGATTGGAGTCGTTTGCCCGCACCAACAAGGTCACGCTCAACACTCTGATCCAGGCGGCGTGGCTGATCCTGTTGCAGCGTCACAGCGGCCAGGCGGTGGTGGCTTTCGGTGCTACCGTGGCCGGGCGCCCGGCGGAGCTTGCGGGCGTTGAGCAGCAGATCGGTCTGTTCATCAACACCTTGCCGGTGATCTGCGCGGTAGAGGGGCAGGTGACGGTGGCCGACTGGTTGCAAGCGGTGCAGGCGCAAAACCTGGCGTTGCGTGAGCACGAGCACACCGGGTTGTATGACATTCAGCGCTGGGCCGGGCAGGGCGGTGAAGCCTTGTTCGACAATATCCTGGTGTTCGAAAACTACCCGGTGTCCAAAGCCCTGGAGCAAAGCGGCGGCAGCGGTATTCGGTTTGGCGAGCCCCACGCCCATGAACAAACCAACTTCCCGCTCACGGTGCTGGTGGATCTGGGCGAAACGCTGTCGGTGCAGTTCAGCTTTGCCCGCGCGCATTTCCATGAAGACCGGGTGCAAGGCTACGGCCGGCATCTGGTCAACCTGCTGCAAGCCATGCTTGAGGGCGGGCAGCAACGCCTGGGTGAGCTGGCGATGCTCGACGCTACTGAGCGCCAGCAGGTGATTGAGGACTGGAACGCGACATCCCGCGATTACCCGTTGCAGCAAAGCGTGCATCAACTGATTGAAGCGCAGGTTGCGCTGACGCCAGAGGCTCCGGCACTGGTGTTTGCCGAGCAGCGCTTGAATTACGCCGAGCTGAACCGCCGCGCCAATCGCCTGGCCCATCGTCTGATCGAGGCGGGCATTGGCCCGGACTCGCTGGTAGGGCTGGCGGTAGAGCGTTCCATCGAGATGGTGGTCGGCCTGCTGGCGGTGCTCAAGGCCGGTGGCGCGTATGTGCCGCTGGACCCGGAATACCCGCGTGAGCGCCTGGCCTATATGCTTGAAGACAGTGGCGTGAAGCTGCTGCTGACTCAAGCGCATCTGCGCGAACAGTTGCCGATTCCACATGGCCTGGAAACGCTGGTACTAGGCGAGACGGAGTTCGACAGCTATAGCGCAGAGAATCCGGGTATTGCTCTGGACGGCGAAAACCTCGCCTACGTGATCTATACCTCCGGTTCCACCGGCCAGCCAAAAGGCGCCGGCAACCGTCATGCGGCCCTGACCAACCGCCTGCAATGGATGCAGGAAGCCTACGGCCTGGATGTCAGCGACACTGTGCTGCAAAAGACCCCGTTCAGCTTTGACGTGTCGGTGTGGGAGTTCTTCTGGCCACTGATGACCGGCGCACGCCTGGTCGTCGCAGCGCCCGGCGATCACCGCGATCCGGCCAGGCTGGTCAGCCTGATCAATGCCGAACAGGTCACCACCCTGCACTTTGTACCCTCGATGTTGCAGGCCTTTATGCAAGACCCCACTGTTGCGACATGCCACACCTTGCACCGCATCGTGTGCAGCGGCGAGGCGCTGCCGGTGGATGCGCAGCAGCAGGTATTCGCCAAACTGCCGCAAGCCGGGCTGTACAACCTGTACGGCCCGACCGAAGCCGCCATCGATGTGACCCACTGGACCTGCGTTGACGAAGGTCGCGACGCGGTGCCAATTGGCCGCCCGATTGCCAACCTGGGCTGCTACATCCTCGATGGTAACTTTGAGCCAGCGCCGGTGGGCGTGTTGGGCGAACTGTACCTGGGCGGTGTCGGCCTGGCCCGAGGTTACCATCGCCGCCCGGCATTGACCGCCGAGCGCTTTATTGCCAACCCCTTCGTCAACGGTGAGCGCCTGTATCGCACCGGCGACCTGGCGCGCTATCGCGACGACGGTGTGATTGAGTACGCCGGGCGTATCGACCATCAAGTCAAGCTGCGTGGCCTGCGTATCGAGTTGGGTGAAATCGAAGCGCGTCTGCTCGAACACGACTGCGTGCGTGAAGCGGCGGTGCTGGCCGTCGACGGCAAATACCTGGTGGGCTACCTGGTGCTGCAACACGCCGCCGACGACTGGCGCGACGTATTAAGTGCGCACTTGGCCCAACACCTGCCGGACTACATGGTGCCCGCGCAGTTGATGTTGCTGGAGCAGATGCCCCTGAGCCCCAACGGCAAGCTTGACCGCAAGGCGCTGCCCAAGGTGGACGCCAACCTGCAGGCGCGCGAATACGTGGCGCCGGGCAGCGACCTGGAACAACAGATCGCCGCGATCTGGGCCGAGGTACTCGACGTGCAACGGGTGGGCATGAACGACAACTTCTTCGAGTTGGGCGGGCATTCCCTGTTGGCCACCCAAGTGGTGGTGCGCCTGCGCGAGCAGTTGCACGCCGAATTCGACGTCAAATCGATCTTTACCGCCCCGACCCTGGCGGATTTCAGTGCCTATGTAGCCACCCAGCAAACAAATAATTCGCCGGTGCAGGACGCATTGGCTAAATCCTTGGAGGCCCTCAAACGTCTATCAGCAGAAGATTTGGATAAATTGATTTCCTGAGGGGCGTGGCGTGCAAGCATTAATCGAGTCGGTAGGTTCACTTTCTGCGCAACAAAAGAAAGCGTTGGCGGTAATGCTCAAGCAGCAAGGCATCAACCTGTTTGAGATTGCCCCGGTTTTCAAGCGTCAGGAAGGCGAGCCGCTGCGACTCTCTTATGCCCAGGAGCGGCAGTGGTTTTTGTGGCAGTTGGAGCCGCAGAGCCCTGCCTACCATTTGCCGCGCGCCCTGCGGTTGAAAGGTCGACTTGATCGGTCGGCCCTGCAGCGCAGCTTTGACACCTTGATTGCCCGTCACGAAAGTTTGCGCACCTGCCTGCATCAGGACGTCGACCAGGTGTTACAGGTCGTGAAACCGGACATGCACCTTGAGATCGCTGAGGGTGTGGGTGAGCACACGCAACTCGAAGCTCAAGTGCAAGCCGAAGTCGCCAAACCCTTCGATCTGCAACAAGGCCCGCTGTTGCGGGTTAAGCTACTGCAGCTGGCACCGGATGAGCATGTGCTGGTGCTGGTGTTGCACCACATTGTCTCTGACGGCTGGTCGATGCAGGTCATGGTCGATGAGCTGGTGCAGTTGTACGTAGGCTACAGCCAGGGCCAGGATGTGCGCTTGCCTGAGTTGCCGGTTCAATACCCCGACTATGCCTTGTGGCAGCGCAGTTGGATGGAAGCCGGCGAAAAAGAGCGCCAGCTGGGTTATTGGGTTGAGCTGTTGGGCGGTGAGCAACCGGTGTTGGAGTTGCCCCTGGATCATCCGCGCCCGCCGGTGCAAAGCTATCGCGGCGCGCGTCTGGACATGGACCTGGACGCGGTGTTGGTCAGCAGCCTCAAGGCGCTGGCTCAACGCGAAGGCGTGACGTTGTTCATGCTGTTGCTGGCGTCCTTCCAGACGCTGTTGTATCGCTACAGCGGGCAGTCGGATATCCGCGTCGGTGTGCCGATCGCCAACCGTAATCGCGCAGAAACCGAGCGCCTTATCGGCTTCTTCGTCAATACCCAGGTGTTCAAGGCTGATATCGACGGGCAGATGCCCTTCAGTCAGTTGCTGGCCCAGGTCAAGCAACGTGCACTCCAAGCCCAGAGCCATCAGGATCTGCCGTTCGAGCAGCTGGTCGAGGCGCTGCAACCGGAACGCAGCCTGAGCCACAACCCACTGTTTCAGGTGATGTTCAACCACCAGACTGAAGCCCATAAGTCGCGTGGCGAGCTGCAATTGCCGGGCCTGGCACTTGAGGCGCTGGAGTGGGGCAGCCAGAGCGCACAGTTCGACCTTAGCCTGGATACCCAGGAATCCCCGCAAGGTATCTGGGCTTCGCTGACCTACGCCACTGACCTGTTTGACGCGCCCACTGTGCAGCGCATGGCTGAGCATTGGCAGCGCTTGCTGCGCGCGATAGTCGGGCGTGCGGACACCCGTGTGGCGCAGCTGGCCATGCTGATCGATGCAGAACAGCGTGATTTGCTGTATGCCTGGAACCAGGATGGCCCTGCGTTCGAAGCGGCGGCAGGTGTTCACGGATTGTTCGAGGTCCAGGTGCAACGCCGCCCGGAGGCGGTGGCCCTGTGCCTGGGCGAACACGCAATCAGTTATGCCGAGTTGAATCGCCAGGCCAATCGCCTGGCGCATGCGCTGATCGAGCGTGGCGTCGGCCCGGAAGTGCGGGTGGGTGTGGCGGTCGAGCGCTCGTTCGAGATGGTGGTTGGTTTGTTGGCCGTGCTCAAGGCTGGCGGCGCCTATGTGCCGCTGGACCCGCAATACCCACGTGAACGCCTGCTGCACATGCTTGAGGACAGCGGTGTGCGTTTGGTGCTGACGCAAGCCCATGTGCCGATGCCGCTGCCCGAGGGCATGATGACGCTGGACGTGGCGGATTCGGGGCTGGCCCACTACGGCGAGAGCAACCCGCAGATCAAGGTCGACAAACACAACCTGGCCTACGTGATTTACACCTCCGGTTCCACCGGCAAGCCCAAAGGCGTGGCCATCGATCATGCGGCGCTGACCGAGTTTTCCCGGATGGCCGCCGATTATTCGCGCCTGAACCAGGATGACCGCGTACTGCAATTCGCTACCTTGAATTTCGACGGTTTCGTCGAACAGCTCTACCCGGCGCTGACCCACGGCGCGACGGTGGTCCTGCGCGGGCCGCAACTGTGGGACAGCGCTCGGCTGTACGACGAAATCATCGCCCAAGGCATCACCCTGGCCGACTTGCCGACCGCTTACTGGAACCTGTTCCTGCTCGATTGCCTGGCGGCGGGGCCTCGATCCTATGGCGCGCTTCGCCAAGTGCACATCGGTGGCGAAGCCATGCCACTGGACGGCCCGGCACAGTGGGTGAAAGCCGGTCTTGGCCATGTGCGCTTGCTCAATACCTATGGCCCTACAGAAGCAACCGTGGTGTCGAGTGTGCTGGATTGTACAGCCGCTGCTGAAATCGTCGGTGCCACCGCCAGCCCGATTGGCCGTTCCTTGCCAGGCCGTGCCCTTTACGTGCTGGACCGCGACTTGAACCTGGCGCCGTTGGGGGCGGTGGGCGAGTTGTACATCGGCAGCCGCTGTGGTTTGGCGCGCGCCTATTTGAACCGCGCGCTGCTCACGGCTGAGCGCTTTGTGCCGGACCCGTTCGGCGCAACCGGCGAGCGCCTGTATCGCACCGGCGACCTGGCACGCTATCGCGCTGATGGGGTCATCGAGTATGTCGGGCGGGTCGATCATCAGGTCAAGATTCGTGGTTTTCGTATCGAGCTGGGTGAGATCGAGGCGCTGTTGTTGGCCCAGCCCAGCGTGCGCGAAACACTGGTGCTGGCCGTCGACAATCAATTGGTCGCCTATCTGGTTGCCGAACAGCAAGATGCTGCGACCCTCAAGCTGACGCTGCGCGAACAACTGCCGGATTATATGGTGCCGGCCCACCTCGTCTTCCTTGACCGCATGCCACTGAATCCTAACGGCAAGCTGGATCGCAACGCGCTGCCCAAACCCGACGCCAGTGAGTCGCAGCAGGCATGGGTGGCACCGGTAACTGAACTGGAGCAGCAGGTCGCCGCCGTATGGGCGCAGATCCTGGGTGTCGAGCGCGTAGGGTTGACCGATCACTTCTTTGAAATGGGCGGGCATTCGCTGCTGGCCATGCAGGTGGTTTCGCGCCTGCGGCATACGCTGGGGCGCGAAGTACCGCTCAAGCTGGTGTTCGAGCAGCCACGCCTGGAAGGTTTTGCCGGCGCCTTGCACGCCGAGGAAGGGGGCCTGGGTGAGCAGGCGCCGGCACTGGTGCCGGTCGGTCGTGATCAGCCGCTGCCACTGTCCTACGCCCAGGAGCGTCAGTGGTTCCTTTGGCAGTTGGCCCCGGACAGCGCCGCCTACCATATCCCCAGTGCCTTGCGCCTCAAGGGACGGCTGGATACGGCGGCGTTGCAGCGCAGTTTCGATGTGCTGGTCGCTCGTCATGAAAGCCTGCGCACCTGTGTTGAACAGCACGCGGACGGTGCGCGGCAAGTTATCCGTGCGCAGTTTGTGTTGCCTATCCAGTGCGTTGACGTGCAAGAAGCCGATCTGCAAGCGCAAGTCGAAGCCGAAATCGCCCAGCCGTTCAACCTGCAAAGCGGACCGTTGCTGCGTGTGACCTTAATGCGTGTGGCGCAGGACGATCATGTGTTGGTGCTGGTGCAGCATCACATCGTCTCTGACGGTTGGTCCATGCAAGTCATGATCGACGAGCTGGTGCAGCTCTATGCCGCGTTCAGCCTAGGCCAGGCAGTGCAGTTGCCGGTGATGCCGATCCAGTACGCCGACTTTGCCGTATGGCAGCGTACATGGATGGAGGCGGGTGAAAAGGCCCGGCAACTGGATTATTGGCGCGATTTGCTCGGTGGCGAGCAGCCGGTGCTGGAGTTGCCGTTCGACCATCAACGCCCGGCGCAGCAAAGCCATCGCGGCGCGCGCCTGGATGTGCCGTTGCCTGCCAGCCTGGCGCAAGGTCTTAAAGCCCTGGCCCAGGCGCAGGGCGTGACGATGTTCATGTTACTGCTGGCCTCGTTCCAGACCTTGCTGCACCGCTACAGCGGCCAGCAAGATATTCGTGTCGGCGTGCCGATCGCCAACCGCAACCGTGTGGAAACCGAGCGGCTGATCGGCTTTTTCGTCAACACTCAGGTGCTCAAGGCCGATATCGACGGGCACATGACGGTTGCCGAGTTGTTGGCCCAGGTCAAGCAGCGTGCACTGGAGGCCCAGGCCCATCAGGACCTGCCGTTCGAGCAATTGGTCGAGGCCCTGCAACCCGAGCGTAGCCTGAGCCTGAACCCGCTGTTTCAGGTGATGTTCAACTATCAGAGCGAAGGACGGCTGGGTGTGCAGGCGCTGTCGGGTTTGCACATCGAAGGCCTGGAATGGGAGCGACGTACCGCGCATTTTGACCTCGACATGGACGTGCATGAAAGTACACAGGGGTTGTGGGCCTCGCTCGGCTATGCCACCGATCTGTTTGAAGCCACCACTATCGAGCGCATGGCGCGCCACTGGCAGAATCTGTTGCAGGCGATGGTTGCCGATCAGCAGCAGAACATCGGCCAGTTGAACCTGTTGGATAGCGACGAGCAGCAGCACATCCTGCAACTGTGGAACCAGACCGACGCCGGCTTCTCGGCGGAGCGTCTGGTGCATGAGCTGTTTGCCGATCGCGCGCGGGAAAACCCGGATGCTGTGGCGGTCAAATTCGATGCGCAAACCCTGACTTATGGCGAGCTGGACAAGCAGGCCAACCGCCTGGCCCATGCGCTGATCGCCCGTGGCGTCGGCCCGGAAGTGCGCGTGGCGATTGCCATGCCACGCAGTGCCGAAATCATGGTGGCGTTCCTCGCGGTGATGAAAGCCGGTGGCGTGTATGTGCCGCTGGACATCGAATACCCGCGTGATCGCCTGCTGTACATGATGCAAGACAGCCGCGCGAAATTGCTGCTGAGCCACACCAATGCGCTGCAGCAACTGCCGGTAGCCGAGGGCCTCGAAACCCTGGCCATTGACCGCACCGAAGACTGGACCGGCTACAGCGATACCGCGCCGCAGGTGAATCTGGACGGCGATAACCTCGCCTACGTGATCTACACCTCCGGCTCCACCGGCATGCCCAAAGGCGTGGCCGTTTCCCACGGGCCGCTGGTGGCGCACATCATCGCCACCGGCGAGCGCTACGAAACCGGCCCAGCCGACTGCGAGCTGCACTTCATGTCCTTCGCCTTCGACGGCTCCCACGAAGGCTGGATGCACCCGCTGATCAACGGCGCCAGCGTACTGATCCGCGATGACGGCCTGTGGCTGCCGGAATACACCTACGCGCAAATGCACCGTCACAACGTGACCATGGCCGTGTTCCCGCCGGTGTACCTGCAACAGTTGGCCGAGCATGCCGAACGCGATGGCAACCCGCCCAACGTGCGCGTGTACTGCTTCGGCGGTGATGCCGTGGCACAGGCCAGCTACGACCTGGCCTGGCGCGCACTGAAACCAACTTACCTGTTCAACGGCTACGGCCCGACCGAAACCGTGGTCACGCCATTACTGTGGAAAGCCCGGCGCGGCGATCCCTGCGGCGCGGTCTATGCACCGATCGGCACACTGTTGGGCAACCGCAGCGGATACGTGCTGGACGCGCAACTCAACCTGCAACCCATCGGCGTGGCCGGTGAGTTGTACCTGGGCGGCGAAGGTGTGGCGCGTGGTTATCTGGAACGCCCGGCACTCACCGCCGAGCGGTTTGTGCCGGATCCGTTCGGCAAACCTGGCAGCCGCGTGTACCGCAGCGGCGACCTGACCCGTGGCCGTGCGGACGGCGTGGTGGATTATCTGGGGCGTGTCGACCATCAGGTGAAAATCCGTGGTTTCCGAATCGAGCTGGGTGAAATCGAAGCGCGCCTGCGTGAGCAGCCGGCGGTCGGTGAAACGGTCGTCGTGGCCCAGGAAAGCCCGAGCGGCAAGCAGTTGGTGGCATACGTGGTGCCCGCTGAGCCCGTGACCGACCCGGTCGCATTCCGCGAAGCCTTGCGTCGTGCCCTGAAAACCCGCCTGCCTGACTATATGGTGCCTGCGCACTTCATGTTCCTGGACCAGATGCCGTTGACACCCAACGGCAAGCTCGACCGTAAGGGGCTGCCACAGCCGGACGCGGCGCAGTCGCAAGGCGAGTGGGTTGAACCGGTTACGCCATTGCAACAGCAGGTCGCGGCGATTTGGGCCCAGGTGCTGGGCGCTGCGCGCATTGGCCTGACGGATCACTTCTTCGAGTTGGGCGGGCACTCGTTGCTGGCCATGCAGGTGATTTCCCGAGTGCGCCAGTTGCTTGAACGCGAGGTGCCACTGCGCACCTTGTTTGAGCAGCCGCAGCTGCAAGGCTTTGTACTCGCACTGCAAGCCGCTGAAAAAGATCTGGCGCCGCCGATGGTGGCGATAGGGCGCGATCAGCCGTTGGTGCTGTCCTTTGCCCAGGAGCGCCAGTGGTTTCTCTGGCAGTTGGACCCGCAAAGCGCCGCTTACCACATCCCGAGCGTTCTGCGCCTGAGCGGTCGCCTTGATCAGCCTGCCTTGCAGTGCAGTTTTAACAGCCTCGTGGCGCGACATGAAAGCTTGCGCACCCGCATCGATCAGCAGGATGAGCGCGCAGTGCAGGTGGTCTTGCCCGCCGAACCGTTACCAATCATGCGAGGCGATGCCACTGAGCAGACACTGCAGCAGCAGGTAGAAGCCGAAATTGCCCGGCCCTTCAACCTGCAGCAGGGGCCGCTGCTGCGCGTCACCTTGTTGCGCCTGGCCGAAGATGAGCACGTACTGGTGCTGGTGCAGCACCATATCGTTTCCGATGGCTGGTCGATGCAGGTGATGGTCGACGAACTGGTGCAGTTGTATAGCGCCTACAGCCAGGGCGAGGTCGCGCAGTTGTCGGCGCCGGCGTTGCAGTATGCCGATTACGCACACTGGCAACGCGAGTGGATGGCGGCAGGTGAGCGCGAGCGTCAGTTGGCTTACTGGTGCGAACTGCTGGGCGGTGAGCAACCGGTGTTGGAACTTCCGACCGCGCACGCGCGCCCGGCGCAGCAAAGCTATCGCGGTGCCAGCCTGGAGCTTGAGTTGCCGACGCAACTGGCCGAGGGGCTCAACGCATTGGCGCAGCGCGAGGGCGTGACGCTGTTCATGCTGTTGCTGGCGTCATTTCAGGGCTTGTTGTACCGCTACAGTGGCCAGCACGACATCCGTGTCGGGGTGCCGATCGCCAACCGCAACCGTGTTGAAGTCGAGCGGTTGGTCGGCTTCTTTGTCAACACTCAGGTGCTCAAGGCCGACCTTGACGAGCAGATCACCGTGACCCAGCTGTTGCATCAGGCCAAACGCCGCAGCCTGGATGCGCAGAGCCATCAGGACCTGCCCTTCGAACAACTGGTCGAAGCCCTGCAACCGGAGCGCAGCCTGAGCCATAACCCGTTGTTCCAGGTGTTGTTCAACCATCAGAGCGATGCGGGGTTGGTTACCCGTGGCCGTCACTTACCTGACTTGCGGGTGGAGGGCCTGGATTGGGGCAGCCAGACCGCGCAGTTCGACCTGAGCCTGGACACCCAGGCCACCGCGCAGGGTATCTGGGCCACCCTGACCTATGCGACCGACCTGTTCGAGCCGGCCATGCTCACGCGCATGCTGGCGCACTGGCAAAATCTGTTGCAAGGCATGCTCGACGACCCGCAGCAGCGCGTCAGCCAGTTGCCGCTGTTGGGCGACGCCGAGCAACGTATCGCGCTGCAAGACTGGAATACCACTGCTCGCGACTACACGGAGCAGCCAGTGCATCAGTTGATCGAAGCACAGGTCGAACTCACGCCGGATGCCGAGGCGCTGGTGTTTGCCGGGCAGCGCTTGACCTACGCCCAGCTTAATCGGCGGGCCAACCGCCTGGCCCATCGCCTGATGGATGCCGGTGTCGGCCCCGATGTGTTGGTGGGGCTGGCCGTGGAGCGTTCGATAGAAATGGTCGTCGGCCTGTTGGCGGTACTCAAGGCCGGTGGTGCTTATGTGCCGCTCGACCCGGAATACCCACGCGAGCGACTGGCTTACATGCTGGAAGACAGCGGCGCGAAGTTGCTGCTCACTCAAGCGCATCTGCTAGAACAGTTGCCGATCCCGGAAGGGCTGCAAACCTTGGTGCTGGGTGAAGCCGGTTTTGACGGCTACAGCGAAGCGAACCCCGGTATCGTGCTGGAGGGCGAAAACCTCGCTTATGTGATCTACACCTCCGGTTCCACCGGCCAGCCCAAAGGTGCGGGCAACCGCCATTGTGCGCTGACCAACCGCCTGTGCTGGATGCAGGAAGCCTACGGGTTGAATGCCCGTGACACGGTTTTGCAAAAGACCCCGTTCAGCTTTGACGTGTCGGTGTGGGAGTTCTTCTGGCCGCTGATGACGGGCGCGCGCCTGGTGGTGGCTGCGCCGGGTGATCACCGCGACCCGGCCAGGCTGGTCGCGCTGATCAACGCCGAAAAGGTCACCACGCTGCACTTTGTGCCGTCGATGCTGCAGGCGTTCCTGCAAGACCCGGCCGTTGCCTCCTGCCACGCCTTGCAACGCATTGTGTGCAGCGGCGAAGCGCTGCCGGTGGATGCGCAACAGCAGGTCTTGCGCAAGCTGCCGCAAACCGCGTTGTACAACCTGTATGGCCCGACCGAAGCCGCCATCGACGTGACCCACTGGACCTGCGTCGACGAAGGGCGTGACACGGTGCCCATTGGCCAGCCGATCGCCAACCTGTGCACCTATGTGCTGGACGCACAACTGCAAGCGACCGCCGTGGGTGTGGCCGGTGAGTTGTACCTGGGCGGTATCGGCTTGGCACGCGGTTATCATCGACGCCCGGGGCTCACCGCCGAACGGTTTGTTGCTTCGCCGTTCGCGCCGGGAGAGCGCCTGTATCGTACCGGCGACCGCGTGCGTCAGCGTGCCGACGGGGTTATCGAGTACCTTGGGCGCCTGGATCATCAGGTCAAATTGCGTGGCCTGCGCATTGAATTAGGTGAGATTGAAGCGCGCGTTCTTGAACATCCACAGGTACAGGAAGCCTCGGTCCAGGTGGTCGATGGCAAGCACCTGGTGGGCTATCTGGTGTTGCAGGCACCGAGCAATACCTGGCGTGAGTCGCTGGGCGAACACCTCTTGGCGCACTTGCCGGACTATATGGTGCCGGCGCAATGGGTGCTGCTGGCGCACATGCCCCTGAGCCCGAATGGCAAGCTGGACCGCAAGGCACTCCCCAAGGCTGATGCGCACTTGCAGGAGCGGGTCTATCAGGCGCCGCAGACCGAATTGGAGCAGCGCCTCGCAGCAATTTGGAGCGAAGTGCTTGAGGTTGAACGCGTCGGCTTGAATGACAATTTCTTTGAGCTGGGTGGCCATTCGCTGTTGGTGTTGATGCTCAAGGAGCGCATCCGCAAGGCTACCGGCACAACGCTGTCGGTCAGCCAATTGATGCTTAACCCGACCATTGCCGGGCAGGTCGCTTGCCTGGGGGGGGAGACCCGCCACTCGCTGATCGTCAAACTCAACAGCCAGACCCAAGGCACGCCCTTGTTCCTGTTTCACCCAAGCTACGGTTCGGTGCATTGCTACAAGGCCATCGGCCTGGCGCTGCGTGACCAGCGGCCGGTGCTGGGCGTGATCAGTCGGGCGTTGGTCGAGGAGGGCAGTGCAGTGCCCAGCTGGCAAGCAATGGTCGATGACTACACCGCGCAATTGCTCGATGCCGTGCCCGAAGGCCCTTATCGCCTGGCCGGTTGGTCCCTGGGTGGTAACCTGGCCATGGAAGTCGCGTATGCATTGGAGCAGGCGGGACGTGTGGTGGAAGTTGTGGGTTGGATCGACGCGTCGCCGCCTTACTGGCTCAAAGCCTATTGGGACACGGCGGTGATGACCGATGACAGTGAGGTGCCGGTCAATCAACGGCGCGTTGAGTTGTTGCAGGTGATGTTTGCGCAGTCGAGCCAGCTGATCCAGGACGCATGGTTGCGAAGCCAAGCGGTTGCCGACGACGAGGTACAGCAATGGCAGGCGTTCAGCACGTGGGCCGAAAATGCACTCGGTGAAACCTATCTGGAGGTCAAGGCCAGCTTGCTTGAGGGCGACGAAGCGCAGATATCCTGGGAACTCGACCGAGCCCTCGGCCAGTCTCTCAAGGACGCTGACTTCCAGCCGATCCAGGCACCGATCAGTTGCTGGTGGGCCGCTGCGAGCCGTGCCGGGCAGCATCGCCAGTTGATCGAGGCAAGCATGGCGCAGGTTACGGGCCGGGCGTGTATTGAGCAGTCGGTGCTGATCGACTCCACCCATGATCGAATCATCGACAACGCCGCGTTCGTACAGAGCTTTGCTGATGCGATGAAGTAACACGCGGTGTAAAAGAAACGCCCCTGGACCTATGGCCAGGGGCGTTTTTTTATCTGCGTTACTCGGCATGAGCCACGTTTTAGCAGGCAACAAAAAGCCCCTGGTCATCAGCGATGACCAGGGGCTTGGGCTGGATCAGAAGTTCCAGCGGGTGCTGAGCATGACGTTACGCGGGTCGCCGTAGTAAGCCGAGTTGTAGAAACCGATGTTGGTGTAGTACTTCTTGTCGAAGATGTTGTTGACGTTGAGGGTCGCCGAGACGTTCTCGGTCACCTGGTAGCGGGCCATCGCGTCCACGATCCAGAGCGGGTCCTGGGAGAAGTTTTCCTCGGTACCTTTGGCGTAGTTGCTCAGCAACTTCCAACCGGTACCTTGCCAGCGCACGCCGGTGCCCAGGGTCAGTTTGTCGAGCGGGCCGGTCAGCTTGTAGCTGGTGTAGATATTGACTTGGTCTTCCGGTTCCCAAGTGGAGAGCTTCTCACCCTGTTTGTCGCGCATGATCTTGTGGGTATAGCCCGCCTGCAACTGCCAGCCGGGCGTGAGCTCACCGGAGATTTCCGCTTCGTAGCCTTTGGTCTTGGCTTCGGTGCCCCTTGAAGCGTAATCCAGGCCCGGGTAGCTGTCGGGGATGTAGTCGGTATCGTCGACGGCGCGGTTTTTCTCGTGGACCTCGAAGTAGGCCAGGCTGGAATTCAGGCGACCGTCGAAGAACTCGCCTTTAAGGCCGATCTCGTAGTTCTTGCCTTCATCGGGCTCGATCGGCTTGTTATTGCGGTCGCGGTAGTCGTCTTGCGGCAGGTAGATCTCGGTAAAGCTGGCGTAGGCCGAGAAGTTATCGTTGAGGTCATAGGTGATGCCGGCGTAAGGCACAACCTTGCCGGTGTCCTTGACCTGGCTGGTGCCGCTGACTTCGTAGTTGTTGACCCGAGTGCCGAGGATCAGGTGCAAGTCATCCGCGAGGCTGAAGCGCCCGGTGATGTAGCTGGCGCTCTGGCGCGTCAGCTCGTCGTTCTTTTTGGTTCGAGGACCACGGTCCGGTTTGGGGGCGTCGCCGTCCCAGTTGAAGTAGTCGTGGCTGTTGTCGTAGTTGGTGGCGTTGGTGTAGTCGCTGCCCAGCCAGCGCGAGCGCGATACCGAGGTGCCGACTACCAGCTCATGCTCACGCCCGAACAGGCTGAACGGGCCAGTGGCGTACAGGTCGCCGGTGTCGCTGGTGGTTTCACCATTGTAGGTACGGGTCAGCAGCGATGCCTTGCCCGTTTCGGCATTGGGTGACAGCAGGGCCGACAACGGGGCTTTGTAGCCGTTGATCTGGTGGTTGTACTGCGCCTTGCCGACCCAGCCATTGTCGAACGTGTGTTCCAGGGTGGCGAAGGCGGTACGGGTGTACTGTTTCCACTTGCTGTACTTGGCGCCGTTGTTGAACGAGCGCGGTGTACTGATGCGGTTACCGGCTGAGTCAAAGAGTGAGGCCGAACCGGACCAGCTGGAGCCCTGCGGGTCGCTGTCCTGATAGTCGCCACCGACGGTCAGCAACGTATCCGGTGCCAGGTCGAACTCAAGGATGCCGTAGTAGACGTTGGTCTGGCGTTGGTAGTGATCGAGGAACGTATGTTTGTCCTGGTAGGCCGCGACAGCTCGGCCACGCACATTGCCGGACTCGGTCAGCGGGCCGCTGACATCGATTTCCGAGCGGTAGTTGTCCCAGGAACCCGCGCCCAGGTCGACATAGCCTTTGAATTCCGAGGTGGGTTTTTTACGCACCATATTGATGGTGCCGCCCGGGCCGCCGGCGCCGGTCAGCAGGCCAGTGGCGCCCTTGAGAATCTCGACGCGGTCGTAGATAACGGTATCGGTCAACGTATGGCCGGACGAATACTGGGCATCCTGCAGGATCGGAATACCGTCGTACTGGAAGTTCTGAATGGCGAAGCCACGGGAGAAATAGCTGGTGCGCTCGCTGTCGTAGGCGGCAACGGTAATGCCCGGTGTGTGACGCATCACGTCGTCGATCGACTTGAGGCTGAAGTCGTCCATGGCCTGGCGGGTCACCACGGAAATCGATTGCGGCGTCTCGCGTGGGCTCAGTACCAGGCGGGTTGCGGTGGCAATGGTGCCGGGGGTGTAGGAGCCGGAGCCTTCGGTGATGGTGCCCAACTGGTTGGCGGTCACCTGGGTTGCGCCCAGCTCCAGTGCCGACGTTTTCGCCGCGCTGATGGTGAATGAGCTGCCCTGCAGGTCATAGCTGATGCCCGTCCCGGACAGCAAGGTGGTCATGGCCTGGCCGGGTTGCAACTTGCCTTTGATCGCGTGGCTGCGTTTGCCTTCGACGTCGGTCGGACTGTAGAGCACCTGCAAGTTGGTCTGGCGACCGAACTCCTGAAGCGCGCTCCCCAGCGGCTGTGCGGGAACATTCAGCTCGACCTCCTGCGCCTGCACATAACCTGCGACCGGCAGTGCCAGTGCAAAGGCAATGGCGCTTGGCAAGAGAGGGGTGTTCAAGAGGCGGCGCATGGAGAGTGCCTTGCTCAAGGGACTCAGACCGAACGTTGCTGGCATGGATACATTCTCTTCTATGTTTTTAAGTGGGCAGTTCTAAGTATTTATTGAGGTCAATTCTCATTACCACTAGTGAGACGTTCCTATCCGTAAAAACCGGAAAATAAATTTCAGGCCGGCTCCATTTCGTGCACGACCTTGCCCGCTCGCAGGCGCACCAGTTGGTCGGCGATGTCGAAATAGCGGTCGTCGTGGCTGATCACGATGATGGTCTTGCCCAGGCGTTTGAGGTCGGGCAGCAGCTCGGTGTAGAACACGCGGCGGAAGGCCGGGTCCTGGTCGGCGGCCCATTCGTCAAACACCAGCACTGGGCGTTCTTCGAGCCAGGCATTGACCAGCGCCAGGCGCTTGCGTTGCCCGGTGGAGAGGTCGGTGGTGCTGAACACGCCGTCCTTGACGCTGACTTTATGCGCGATTTCCAGGCGCTCCAGGTACTTGGCGGCGCTGTCCAGCGATTGCGTGGCGCTGCCCTGGACCAGGTCGTCGAACAGGTAGTAGTCGGCGAACACCGTGGTGAACAGTTGGCGGTAGTCATCGCGCACCGGGTCGGTCACGGTCTCGCCGTTCAGGCGGATTTCCCCGGCGTCGGGTTGATACAAGCCCAGCAACAGTTTGATCAGTGTGGTCTTGCCGCAGCCGTTCTCGCCGACGATAAACACGATATCGCCCTGTTTGATGCTCAGGTTGATCGGCCCCAGATGAAACGGCTCGCTGCCCTCGACCGGCGGCGGGCTGTAGGTGACGCCACGCAGTTCAAGGCTGTTGACCACCGGTGTGGGGGCTTCGCTGCCGTCCATCAATAAATGCGGCTCGGGGGACGAGAAGCGATCTGACAGCTCAGTGATGCGCGCAAAGGCAATGCGTGCCTTGCCGATGATCGGCAGGTAACCGATCACGTGTTCGAGCGGGCCTTTCATGTACAGCAGCACCAATACAAAGCCGGTGATCACCGCCGGGTCCGGGTTGGGGCTGTAGGCTTGCATGGCCAGGGCCAGGCCGATGACCACAAAAAACAGCATCGAGCCAAAGGTTTTGGCCACGATGTAAATGTTGACCGAGCGCACCTGGATATCGCTGATCCGGTCAGCGGTTTCCTGGATGCGGTGGGTGTTCATCCGGTAGCGACGTGGCCGGTGGATGCGCAGCTCCTTGGCGCCTGAGGCAATCGCCGAATAGTAGCGCTGCAGTTCGTCTTCCAGGTCACGGGCTGCGTCGAAGCCGCGAATGCCTTTGTGGCCGGCGATGAACTGCACGCTGCTGCCGATCACAATGGCAACGATCATCATCAGGAACATCGGCACTGACAGGTAGGCCAGGTAGCCCAGGCAACCCAGGGTCACCGTGCTGGCGATGGCCAGCGGGGTAAACGCGAAGGAGAAATCGCTGATGGTGTCGACGTCGTGAGTGAGCACCGGGATCAGGCGGTGCGAACGGTAGCGTTCGATCTGCTCGATGGGTGCCGACAGCACTTTCTCGCCGAGATCCTTGCGCAGGGCGGCAATGATCCGTTGGCCCACATAGTTGGTGCCGATATCCGAGACGATCGAACTGGTCAGCGCCAACAGGCACAGCGCGGCGAAGGTCAAGACCACGCCCTGGGTCATGCCAGTGGAGGAGTGCAGGGCGTTGTTGATAGTCGCCAGCAGCAACGTGATGGCCAGGCCGCCGGCCATGCCCAGGGCGACAGAGACCGTCACGATGGTGCGAAAAGGCCTGAGCAATGCGAGCAAACCGTTAAAGGCGCCGCGCTTGGGGTCGGTCATAAATACTTCCCGGAAAGTGAAAAAGAGGGGGCTGGGCACACAGACCCTTACCCATGACAAACGAAGTGCCGGGGCGACTATTTAGCGCGGCATGCCGGGCGGTGGAGCGGGTCGATAAATTGCCAACAGGTTGGTTCGTTCTTGTTGTGTAGGCGCACGCGTATCGACGCGTGCCTGATCTATCCAGCGAGAGCGAAACAATGACGAAAAAGAATCTGGTGTATGTCTGGTCCCTGAGAAATGCCGCCGCCGACAAGGCCGGCCAGCCAGTGGCCTACAAGGACCACGAGCGCTATATGAAGTCGGTGCTGGAGTTTCTGGTGGGCTCGCTGAACGACACACCTTTGGGCCAGGCCTACAATCTGGTCGGTGTGGTGTATGACGATGACGAGCAGAACCCACGGGACCAGCAGCTGGTGGCCGACTATGGTTTTGCCTACCAGCCAGGCCGCCAGTGGCTGTACCCGGCGGACCTGCGGGTGCAGGGCAACCTGGTCAATGACTTGTTGCTGAGCGTGCCGTCTACCTATCGCCGCCTGCCCCGTGGCAGCGCCGAACACATCGCCGGCAAACAGGATTTCGAACGTCGCCTGCACGACACCCTGGTGGAGTTGAAAGCCGACATCGTGGTGCTGGACGGCCTGCTGGTGATTCTCGATGAGCTGGTGCGCCCCGGTGCGCCGTTTGCGCGTCGGATCATGAACATCCACCCGGGCATTACCCGTATTGAATCGCCTTACGAGCGCCGTGGCGCCTATGCCACCTGGAATGCCTTGTACGGTGCGCGTGGGCAGACGGTGGTGGATTGGGCGAGCAAAGCAACCAAGGCCAGCGAACCGCTGTACCTCACTGGTGCTTCATTCCACTACGTGGACAACGGCATTGATTCGGGCGAAGTGTTCCACGACGTGCTGAAAACCGAGATTTCGCCTGAGGACACCATCCTCGAATTGCGCTGGAACAACTTCAATAACAGCCTGTTCCCGGCGTTGCATGAAGGGTTGGAGTTGTTGGCCAAGCAGCCCTGATGCAAAACTAAATGTGGGAGCGGGTTTGCTCGCTCCCACATTTTGCTCGGTGTGCTGCTTAGAGTTCGCGCACTACCCGAAACCCAATCCAGTCCCCGCGGGTTTGCGGGTAGATGGTGTTGCGGTTGCCCGAACGTGAGAACACCGGCGCTTCGCCCCAGTCATTGCCGCGGATCTGGTAGCCCTCGCAGTGGGGCTCCATCCAGGCGCTGCCGTCGGTAGGCGCGCCGATATAGTTGGGGTGCTCGCAGTCGGCAACCCGCTCATACACATTGCCGTGCATGTCGTACATGCCAAATGCATTCGGCGGGTAGCTGCCCACCGGCGAGGAATAACTGTAGCCATCTGCCGGGCCGTAGGTGTTGGCGTGCTGGGCGATGCTGTAGCCCTTGCCCTCGTCGAACGGGAAGGGGAATGGCCCGGTGGAGCCGGCGCGGGCGGCGTATTCACGCTGGGCTTCGCTGACCATGTGGTACTTCTGCCCGGTTTTTTTCGACAGCCAGGCGATGTAATTTTTGATGTCGTCCATGTCCATGCACACCGCGGGCTGGCGTGGCCCTTGCGGGTAGCGTGGCTTGCTGGCGATGCACTCGCGGCCGGGGCGGGTGTCGCCGTCGGCGATCTTGACGCCGGTCTGGCGGATATAGCTGTCCCATTCGCCGGCGGTGACGTGGAAGCGGCTCATGGCAAACGGTTTGGCGAAGGTCACTTCATGCATCGGGCCTTCATCGGGCTCGCGGCCGACTTCGTCTTCCGGGGTGCCCATGGTGAAGGTGCCGGCGGGCAGCACCACCATTTCCGGGCAGTCCTTGCAGTCCTTGAACACTTTGCCGGGTTGCGGCGTGGCGGCTTGCGCCAGGTTGGGCAGTAATGCCGCGCACAGGGCCGTCAGCGCCAGGGCGGTCAGGGGTTTGAGTCGGGATGGATTCATGTGGGCATCTCGTTCAAAGGAAAAAAGTGGGCATCACAGGCGTTGACTCAACAGGGCCATGAACTGCTGGATTTCGTCCGAGCTGTTGAGCAGGCCGGGGGAGGTGCGGATCACCGGGCCGACATCGCGGTCGACGGCATCGATCACCACGCGGTTTTTCAGCATGTGGGCGACGACCGCTTCGCTGTCCTGGTCCTTGACCCGAAAGAAGGTAAAGCCCGCGGACAGGTCGGTGCTGCGCGGTGTTACCAGTTCGATCTGCGGATGCGCCAGCAACTGGGTTTTGAGTTCGCTGTTGAGTGCGTGGATACGCGCCTCAACCTGTGCCTTGCCCAGTTGCAGGTGCAGCTTGAAGGCTTCATCCGCCGCCCAGCGATGCTCAAAGGCGTGGTAGCCGCCGGGCGTCATGGTGGTGGCAAAGTTGGTGTCTTCGGAGAAGGTCGGCACCATGGGCGTGACGTATTTGTTTTCGGCATCGCGGGCGCAGACCAGCCCGGTGCCGCGTGGGCCGAACATCCATTTGTGTGTGCCGGCGATAAAGAAGTCGCAGTGCATGGCCGGGAAGTCGAGGTTTTCCACGCCAAAACCATGTACACCATCGACCACATACAGGATGCGGTCATTGTCGTCGCGGTTGCGATTGAGTTCCGCCACCAGCTTGCCGATTTCGCCGATCGGCAGCTTCACACCACTGCCGGACTGTACCCAGGTCATGCCCAGCACACGGGTAGTGGGGCGAATGGCGCGCTTGATATTACCCAGCACTTCGTCACTGGAGACCTGGTTGGCCCGCTCGAACAAACGGATGCGCCGCACCTGCGTGCCTTGGCGGGCGACGCGAAAATCCAGCACGTTCTGGGTAGCGTAATGCTCGTGTTCGGTGGTGAGAATCTCTTGATCGGGGCGCAGCTTGATCCCGCCGTAGATCATCGCCAGGCCTTCCGACGTGCTGCCGGTGAGGGCGATCTGCGCCGGTTTGGCGTTCAGGTAGCGTCCGGCCCATTCGCGCACCTGGCCTTCACGTTTCCAGGTTTCTTCCAGGCCCCAGTCCATGGCCAGGCCGGGGTTGCGGTCGATCTGCTGGCGGTAGCGCTCAATCGCTTCGCGCACGGGGCGTGGGTGGGAGGTCACCAGGAAGTTGGAAAAGTGCAGGTAGTCGGGGTCTTGGGTGAACAGTTGCTTGAAACCCGTCCATGGGTCATTGGTGGCAGGCGCCTGGGTGGCTGCCTGGGCGTGCGCGAGCATTGCGCTGCCCAAAGGCAGGCTGGCGGCGAGTACCCCGGCCTGCTTGAGGAATGTACGGCGGTCGGTCATGGACTGGCTTCTGAGTAATTAGCGGTTGGCCAACGGCTTGGCGGCTTTTTGCACCTGGTCCCACACCCGCAGGAAGTTGCCTCCCCACAGCTTGGCGATGTCGGCCTCGGAGTAGCCGCGCTGGATCAGTTCGGCGGTGACATTGCGCACCTCGCCGACGTTCTCCCAGCCCTGGATACCGCCGCCGTCGTTGAAGTCCGAGGCGATACCGACGTGGTCGATGCCGATCTTGCGCACGGTGTAGTCAATGGCATCGCCCCAGTCCTTGAGGGTGGCCTTGGGCTCTTCCTCAAGAATGGCGTACAGCCCCTGGGCGTACTGGCCGAACTTCTGCTCGGACCAGGCGGCGATGATGGCGTCACCGGGCATCAAGGCCATGGCCAGGTTGGGCAGCGGCGGCAAATCGAAGCGCGCGCGCAAGGTGTTGAGCTTGTCTTGGGTGGGTTGGCTCAGGGGGCGTAAATAGGCCGGGAAGCCCACCACCTGCACCACGCCGCCGCTGTTTTTGATCAGTTGCAGCTCTTTGTCGCTGAGGTTGCGCGGGATATCCACCGAGGCACGCGGTGCCGAGTGCGAGGCAATCATCGGGGTGCGGCTCAATTGCGCGACTTGCTCCAGCGCCTTGGTCGACATCTGCGACACATCGATGATCACACCCAGGTCATTGAGGCGATGCACAGCTTGTTGGCCGATGGGTGACAGCCCTTCAAGCGCGTCGGTGGTGTCATTGAAAAACGGCAGCGGACGCGACGAATCGGACCAGGCGTTATTGCCGATATAGCTGAAGCCGAACATGCGCATGCCGCGTGCGGCCCACAGGTCCAGCTGGTTGAGGTCGTCGCCCAGCGGGTAGGCGTTGAGCATGCTGATAAAGATCGCAAACTTGCCCTCGCCATGCAGGCGCCGCATATCGTCCGGGGTGTAGGCGATGCCGACCTGGTTGGGGAAGTCGCGCACCATGCCGGAGATGATCTTGTAGCGCACCTCCTGCTCGTGGCGGGCCTCTTCGACAAAACCGTCGGTGGGTTTGTGCGGCGCGTTGGGGCCGTTCCAGATTTCCGGCCAGCCGAAAATCGTCAGGGCCGCGCCCGACAAGCGCCCGCGTGCTGCCTTGGCGAGGTCAAACTGGCCGCTGCCATCCTTGTCGGCTTCGTTGCCGGCGGTGCCGAAATCCATGGGCACGGTGATATGGCTGTCGAATGACAACAAGCGGTCCTGCATTTCATTAGCCTGTTTGATCACCTCCAGCGGGTAGCCGGCATTGCCTTTGAACCAGTGATCCCAGACCAGAAAACCGGCCCCGGCGCCGATGGCCAGTGCCAGCGGCAGGCCGATATACAGCGCCTTTTTCGAACGTGGTTTTGTCATTGCCATCTCAGTCAGTTGAGGCCTTTGCTATCAGGGAAGAACGAGCCGTGGCCGGGGAAATTTAGGCTTGGGCGCGGCATCGGTAAATTTCTCGCGGCCGTCAACGTTCTAGCTCTGATCAAGCTGTTTCCTAAGGTAGACAATGACCCTCTCTCGACGTGGCTTCATCGCCGGCCTGGCGCTGACCGGCGCTGCCGTGCCAGCGGCCCTTTATGCCCACCGCGAGCTGACGCGTGAAGAATTCCCGATCACGCCGGGCGAGGCCACGGTGGACCTGGCCGACACCGCCGGCCAACACCTGGCCGATACCTTGCGCGGTGTGTGGAGCCTGCGCCTGGAAGGTCGCGATGCGGGCCTTGAAGGCTTACCGCTGCAAGGCCTGGAGCTGTTGCTCGACATCGCCCCACGCGGCCGTGGTTTGCGCGGCTATCTGGACACCGCTGCAAACCTGCGTGCCGAGGGCGAGCCGCGTTACCGCGTGCTCGGTGATCTGCTGACGGGCGAGGGCGCCGTGCTCTACTGGCGCCTGATCGACCGCGACGCCGCAGATGGCGCACCGGCCTATGAGTTCAAGATGACCCTCGACGAAGTCTGGGCCGACTTCGCCAATGCCGGCAGCAGCACCCTGAGCGGGCAGATCCTCGACCTTGAGCGCCCCCTTGCCTTGACTGAGCGCGACAACCGCTTTATCGCCCACAAGCAACTGTTCCCCGAAGCGCGCCAGCGTATCGGCCTTAACCCGACCTTGTTGGCCTGGCTGATCGCCCCTGAGCACCGCCTGTTCCACCAGCTGTGGCACGCCACCCGTGACCAGTGGCACAAGCTGTCCGAGGAAAAACGCGATGCCCTGCGCGGTATCGGTTGGCAACCCGGGCCACGCGGCCAGGAGCGCGACGCGCGGGGTAAACGCAAAGACCGCAACGGTTCGGGTATCGACTTCTTTTTCATGCACCGGCATATGCTCGGCACTGCGCGCTCCATGCAAGAGCTGCCTTCCTGGCCGCAATTCCCCGAGCCACAGCCGGCGCTGGAGCGCGATCGCCTGGGGTTTTTGCGTTATTTCGACAACCACGACGGCTTTGCGCTGCCACCCTGTTGGGCGGCACCCGATGACAGCGACTACACCCAATGGGTCAGCGCTATCAAGGCGGCCGAGACCTACCACAGCAACTTCCAGGTGTGGGAGTCGCAGTACCGTGACCCGCGTTACCTGGCCAAGCTGACCTTGGGCCAGTTGGGTTCCGAGATGGAGCTGGGCCTGCATGACTGGCTGCACATGCGCTGGGCCTCGGTGCCCCGTGACCCGTCCAACGGCGCCCCGGTGCCATTCGCCCGTGACCCGGCGGACTTTGCCGCGCGTTGGTACGCGCCAGAGAACGACTTCCTGGGCGACCCGTTCTCATCCCATGTAAACCCAGTGTTCTGGCACTTTCACGGCTGGATCGATGATCGCATCGAGGATTGGTTTCGCGCCCATGAGCGTTTCAATCCAGGCGAGGTCAGCCGGCTTGAGGTCAACGGGGTCAAGTGGTTTGCCCAGGGCCGCTGGGTGGAAGTCGCTGACCCATGGCTGGGGCCGGACACCCACGGTTGCAGCACCACGCCGGGGCTGCAGATGGGGCGGTCGATGGAGATGGACCCGGAAACCATGAAGCTGGCACTGCGCATCACCTTCGCCGAAGAAGAAGGGTTGCAGGCATTGTTCAAGCGCGTGCCGAAACGACCCTGGTATGCACGCCACTTGAAACTCAAGTAATGCCTGGGACGTTTGGCCACAGATCTGCAACGAGGAACAAGCGTTCGGCCTCTTCCCAGTCCTCCCCAGTCTGAACCAGTCGTACCAATAGCTGGGCCGGTGCCATCGGGTCCAGTTCAGCCAGCCAGGCGTGCATCTGGTCCGCACGCCACACCTGATCCGCCGGGTAATGCGCGGGCGCCAGCCAGGCATGCCGAGGCAGGGGCTGCCAGCGCCCCGGCGGGCTCTGGCTGACGAAATTGCACCAGTCGCGCTGGTGTAGCCAACGGCCGCGCAGGTGTTGTGGGTCAACCCCGAGCGGGGATTCGGCGGTGCCGGGCCACGGATAGAGTAAATACCCGCCCAGCCACAAATGCGCATCGAACTGCACAATGTCCAGCGCCGCCAGGGCTTCGCGGCTTTCCGGGCGGGCCGAAATCGGCAATTGATGCTGGGCCAGGTGCGCGAGCTTGCGGTCCAGCCGGTCATGACAGCCAGGGCCGAGCCATTGCGCGGTGTCTTGGCCGTTGCCGTCCTGCGGCCCCAAATAGAGCTTGATCGCCAGTTCCAGGTGGTGCACGCCATCGCGGTCGCGCACCAGCATGTCCAGCTCGCCCAGCGTATGCCCGGCGCGGCGGATCGGCAGGTTGGCGGCCAGTAACTCCACGCCCGGCGCATGCTGCACCGCAAACTGCCACAGTCGTTCGTAGTACAGGCCCAGGCGCCGCGTGCGCGACAGGCTGAGCCAGTGCTGCAAGGCGCTGCTGTCTTGATCGAGTGACCGTAGCCACTGTTCGAGCAGATGTGGTGCCTGTACCCAGTCGCTGCCCGCCAGCGGATGGCGCTGCGGCCAGGGCGTTTGCGCGAGCATCGGCGGGGCGAGCATCACCCACGCCAGGTCGCGCACCTCGGGGTGCCGCAATTGGCGGGGCAGGTTGAGCAGATCCGGGAACACAGTCATGGTCCGAGCATAGCCTTTTAGAGCACTGACGGGTGGCTGAGAACCATTGTCATCAAGGCCCTGCGGCGACAAAGGGTTTTGCCTGACGCGGCCTTTCGCCCATAATCGTTCTTTTTGCCAGACCCCACATCCCGCAGGAGCCCCATGGAGCAATTTCGCAATATCGGCATTATCGGTCGCCTGGGCAGTACCCAGGTGCTGGACACCGTCCGCCGGCTGAAAAAATTCCTGCTGGAACGCCACCTGCATGTGATCCTCGAAGACACCATCGCCGAAATCCTGCCCGGCCACGGCTTGCAAACCTCGTCGCGAAAGATGCTCGGCGAAGTCTGTGACATGGTCATTGTGGTGGGTGGCGATGGCAGCCTGCTCGGCGCCGCCCGTGCCCTGGCGCGGCACAACGTGCCTGTGCTGGGGATCAACCGTGGCAGTCTGGGGTTTCTTACGGATATCCGCCCGGATGACCTCGAAGTCGAAGTGGCCAAGGTGCTCGACGGCCATTACCTGGTGGAAAACCGCTTCCTGCTGCAAGCCGAAGTGCGCCGCCACGGCGAGGCCATCGGCCAGGGCGATGCGCTCAACGACGTGGTGCTGCACCCCGGCAAGTCCACGCGCATGATCGAGTTCGAGCTGTATATCGACGGCCAGTTTGTGTGCAGCCAGAAGGCCGACGGCCTGATCGTCGCCACGCCGACCGGTTCCACCGCCTACGCGCTGTCGGCCGGCGGCCCGATCATGCACCCCAAGCTCGACGCCATTGTGATCGTGCCGATGTACCCCCATATGTTGTCCAGCCGGCCGATTGTGGTCGATGGCAACAGTGAGCTGAAAATCGTGGTGTCCAAAGACATGCAGATCTACCCGCAAGTCTCCTGCGACGGGCAGAACCATTTCACCTGCGCCCCCGGTGACACCATCACCGTGAGCAAAAAGGCACAGAAGTTGCGGTTGATCCACCCGCTGGACCACAACTACTACGAAGTGTGCCGCACCAAGCTGGGCTGGGGCAGCCGCTTGGGGGGTGGAGGCGACTGATGCTCGATCCCGCGCGTAGCTACGACCTGATTGGTGACGTGCACGGTTGCGCTCATACCCTTGAGCACTTGCTCGACCGGCTGGGCTACCACAAACAGGCTGGAACCTGGCGCCATCCGACGCGTATGGCGGTGTTCCTCGGCGATATCATCGACCGTGGGCCACGCATCCGCGAGGCGCTGCATATCGTCCACGATATGACCGAGGCCGGCCAGGCGCTGTGCATCATGGGCAATCATGAGTTCAACGCGCTGGGCTGGACCACGCCGGCGCCGCCGGGCAGTGGCAAGCAGTTCGTGCGCGAGCACAACCCACGCCATGCGCGGTTGATCCACGAAACCCTGACCCAGTTCGAGCACCACCCAGCCGACTGGCACGACTTCCTCGGCTGGTTCTACGACATGCCGCTGTTTGTCGACGCCGGACGGTTTCGCGTGGTGCATGCGTGCTGGGACGAAGGCTTTATCCAACCGCTGCGCGCCACCTTCCCGGATGGCTGCATCGACCAGCACTTTTTGCAGGCCGCCGCCGTGCCGGGCAGTTTTGCCTGCAACGCCTTCGACCGTCTGCTGCGCGGCACCGACATGCGCCTGCCGGACGGCCTGACGCTGACCGGTGGCGATGGCCTGACGCGCTCATTTTT
The DNA here is from genome assembly GCF_005938045.2 of Pseudomonas sp. KBS0710. Taxonomy (GTDB): domain Bacteria; phylum Pseudomonadota; class Gammaproteobacteria; order Pseudomonadales; family Pseudomonadaceae; genus Aquipseudomonas. The sequence goes on from NZ_VCCF02000001.1 coordinate 2,180,673, forward strand.
CCGCACCAAATTTTGGGAAGACGACCCGAAAACCTACGGCGACATCGTGTTCCAGCCCGATGCGCTGCCGGAACCAGTAGCACGTACACCGTTGTCGTCGACCGAAAAAAATTCCCTGCTGCGCTATGGCGTCGACGAGCCGTTGTTGTTCGTCGGCCATTACTGGCGCAGCGGCAAACCGGCGCCGATCCGCGACAACCTGGCCTGCCTGGACTACAGCGCAGTGCTGTACGGCAAGCTGGTGGCGTACCGACTGGACCAGGAAACCCGCCTGGATCCGGGTAAATTTGTATGGGTCGACGTTGAGCGCCCTGAGGTCATTGTATGAGCACCGTAGCTGTATTGCGCTTGCCGCTGAGCGTCGACCTGGGTGGATTCGTCAAGCTGCTGCAACGCATGCAAGTGCCCCATCGCGTCAGTTTCGATGCAGGCGAGCAAGTGTTGTGGGTGCCCGAGAACATCAGTGCCGACGTACAAGTGTTGTATCAACGCTTTCCCGCCGGTGACCCGGACCAGCAACTGGATATTCCCGAGCAGGCGCCGGTCACGCGGCCAAGCTTTGTTCAGCAAGTGCGTTTCAGCCCGGTGACGGCGCTGGTGCTGCTGGCGAGCATGATTGTCGGCGCAGTGACCTTGCTGGGTGAAAACCTGCAGACCATGAGCTGGCTGACCTTCCTGCCGTTTCACGTGATGGGCGACTACATCCAGTTCACCCCGTTTGCCGAGACCATGGCGTCGGGGCAGTGGTGGCGGCTGGTCACGCCGATGCTGATCCACTTCGGCATCCTGCACCTGGCCATGAACGGCATGTGGTACTGGGAGCTGGGGCGGCGCATTGAAGTGCGCCAGGGCAGTATCAACCTGCTGGGCCTGACCCTGTTGTTCAGCCTGGTGTCCAATTACGCGCAATACGCCTATGGTGGCCCGAGCTTGTTTGGCGGTTTGTCCGGCGTGTTGTATGGCCTGCTCGGGCATTGCTGGATCTTCCAATTGTTGTCGCCTAACCCGGCGTATCGCCTGCCGCGTGGCGTGTTGGCAATGATGCTGATATGGCTGGTGCTGTGCATGTCGGGGCTGATCTCGATGATCGGTTTCGGCGAAATCGCCAACGCGGCTCACTTGAGCGGCTTGGTCATCGGTTGCCTGACGGGTTTGCTGGGTGGGTTGTACAACCGCCGCAAAGCCTCTATTTGATAAGGAAGAGCCTTATGTCCTCTTTTGCTGAAATGATCGAAAACATCACCCCGGACATCTACGAGAGCCTCAAGCTGGCCGTGGAAATCGGCAAGTGGTCCGATGGCCGCAAGCTCACCGCCGAGCAGCGCGAGCTGTCGCTGCAAGCGGTGATTGCCTGGGAAATCCAGAACCTGCCCGAAGAGCAGCGCACCGGCTACATGGGCCCGCAGGAATGCGCGTCGAAGTCGGCGCCGGTGCCGAACATCCTGTTCAAGTCGGATGCGATCCATTGATTGAAATTGGTCGCGGTGCAGTCAGCAAAATGTCGGCGCAACTCGGTGAGCCGACCGTTCAATACGCGTTTCGCCTGGGCGACACCGAGGTGCCGGTCAACCCGTTGATCGGTACCCACGTGCGCCTGGAATACCTCGGTGCCATTCATTGCAGCCATTGCGGCCGCAAGACCAAGACCAGTTTCAGCCAGGGTTATTGCTACCCGTGCATGACCAAACTGGCCCAGTGTGACCTGTGCATCATGAGCCCCGAGCGTTGCCATTACGACGCCGGCACCTGCCGTGATCCGGGCTGGGGCGAACAATTCTGCATGACCGACCACGTGGTGTACCTGGCCAACTCGTCGGGCATCAAGGTCGGCATCACCCGCGCCACCCAGTTGCCGACCCGCTGGCTCGACCAGGGCGCCAGCCAGGCGCTGCCGATCATGCGCGTGGCGACCCGTCAGCAGTCCGGTTTCGTCGAAGACCTGTTTCGCAGCCAAGTGGCCGACAAGACCAACTGGCGTGCTTTACTCAAGGGCGATGCGCAATCGGTGGACCTCAAGCAGGTACGCGATGAGCTGTTTGCCACCTGCGCCGACGGCTTGCTGGGGTTGCAGGAACGCTTTGGCTTGCAGGCTATCCAACCGGTGACCGACATCGAGCCGATCGAAATTCGTTACCCGGTCGAGCAATATCCGGCCAAGATCGTCAGCTTCAACCTGGACAAGAACCCGATTGCCGAAGGCACGTTGCTGGGGATCAAGGGCCAATACCTGATCTTCGACACCGGCGTTATCAACATTCGTAAGTACACGGCCTACCAGCTCGCCGTGCACCAGTAGAAGGATGCTATCCATGCGCACCGAACAACCGAAGATGATTTACCTGAAGGACTATCAGGCACCGGACTACCTGATCGAAGAGACGCACCTGACCTTCGAGTTGTTCGAGGACCACAGCCTGGTCCATGCGCAACTGGTGATGCGCCGCAACCCCGAGCGCGGTGCCGGCCTGCCGCCGCTGGTGCTCGATGGCCAGCAGTTGGAGCTGCTGACGGTCAACCTGGGTGACAAGGAGCTGACCGAGGCCGACTACCAGTTGACCGACAGCCACCTGACCCTGCACCCGACCCGCGAAACCTTCACGGTCGACACCAGCGTGCGCATCCACCCGGAAACCAACACCGCCCTGGAAGGCCTGTACAAATCCAGCGGCATGTTCTGCACCCAGTGCGAAGCCGAAGGTTTCCGCAAGATCACTTACTACCTCGACCGCCCGGACGTGATGAGCACCTTCACCACCACGGTGATCGCCGAGCAACACAGCTACCCGGTGCTGCTGTCCAACGGCAACCCGATCGCTAGCGGCCCGGGTGAAGACGGCCGCCACTGGGCGACCTGGGAAGACCCGTTCAAGAAACCCGCTTACCTGTTCGCGCTGGTGGCCGGTGACTTGTGGTGCGTTGAAGACACCTTCACCACCATGACCACCCGCGAAGTGGCGCTGCGCATCTACGTCGAGCCGGAAAACATCGACAAGTGCCAGCACGCCATGACCAGCCTGAAAAAATCCATGCGCTGGGACGAAGAAACCTACGGTCGCGAGTACGACCTCGACATCTTCATGATCGTGGCGGTCAACGACTTCAACATGGGTGCCATGGAGAACAAGGGCCTCAATATCTTCAACTCCAGCGCCGTGCTGGCCCGCGCCGAAACGGCCACCGACGCCGCGCACCAGCGCGTCGAGGCGATTGTTGCCCACGAATACTTCCACAACTGGTCGGGCAACCGCGTGACCTGCCGCGACTGGTTCCAGCTGTCGCTCAAGGAAGGCTTCACCGTGTTCCGTGACTCGGGCTTCTCTGCCGACATGAACTCGGCCACGGTCAAGCGCATCCAGGATGTGGCCTACCTGCGCACGCACCAGTTCGCCGAAGACGCCGGCCCCATGGCCCACGCGGTGCGCCCGGACAGCTTTATCGAGATCTCCAACTTCTACACCCTGACCGTGTACGAAAAAGGCTCGGAAGTGGTCGGCATGATCCACACCTTGCTTGGCGCTGAAGGCTTCCGTAAAGGCAGCGACCTGTACTTCGAACGCCATGACGGCCAGGCCGTGACCTGCGATGACTTCATCAAGGCCATGGAAGACGCCAACGGCGCCGACCTCAGCCAGTTCAAACGCTGGTACAGCCAGGCCGGTACGCCGCGTCTGGCGGTGAGCGAGTCGTTTGATGCCGCCGCCAAAACCTACAGCCTGACGTTCCGTCAGAGCTGCCCGCAAACGCCGGACAAGGTTGAGAAACTGCCGTTTGTGATTCCAGTGGAATTAGGTCTGTTGGACGGGCAGGGCGCAGGTATCGCCTTGCGCCTGGCCGGTGAAGCGGCAGCTGGCGGCACGTCGCGGGTGATTTCGGTGACGCAAGCCGAGCAGACCTTCACCTTCGTCGATATCGCAGAAAAGCCGCTGCCTTCGTTGCTGCGCGGCTTCTCCGCGCCAGTGAAACTGAGCTTCCCGTACAACCGCGACCAACTGATGTTCCTGATGCAGCACGACAGCGATGGCTTCAACCGCTGGGATGCCGGCCAGCAATTATCGGTGCAGGTGTTGCAGGAGCTGATCGCCCAGCATCAGCAAGGCCGGGCCTTGAAGCTCGATCAGCGTCTGATTGACGCATTGCGCAGCGTCTTGAGCGATGAAAGCCTGGACCAGGCCATGGTCGCCGAAATGCTCTCGTTGCCAAGCGAAGCCTACCTGACGGAAATCAGCGAAGTCGCGGATGTGGATGCCATCCACGCGGCGCGTGAGTATGCCCGTAAGCAACTGGCCGACCACCTGTTCGAAGCGCTGTGGCTGCGTTACCAGGCCAATCGCGAGCTGTCCAAGCAGACGCCTTATGTGGCGGCGGCCGAGCACTTTGCCCGGCGCGCCTTGCAGAACATCGCGCTGTCGTACCTGATGCTCAGCGGCAAGCCTGAAGTGTTGGCCGCCACCCTGGATCAGTTCGACACCAGCGACAACATGACCGAGCGCCTGACGGCATTGGCGGTGTTGGTGAACTCGCCGTTCGAGGCGGAAAAAGCCCAGGCGTTGGCGGTGTTTGCCGAAAACTTCAAGGACAACCCGTTGGTAATGGACCAGTGGTTCAGCGTGCAGGCAGGCAGCACGTTGCCGGGCGGGTTGGCGCGGGTCAAGGCGCTGATGGAGCACTCGGCGTTCAATATCAAGAACCCGAACAAAGTGCGCGCACTGGTCGGCGCATTTGCCGGGCAGAACCTGATCAACTTCCATGCGGCGGACGGCTCGGGTTATCGCTTCCTGGCGGACCTGGTGATCCAGCTCAATGGCTTCAACCCGCAGATCGCTTCGCGCCAGTTGGCGCCGTTGACCCGCTGGCGTAAATACGACAGCGCGCGTCAGGCGCTGATGAAGGCGGAGCTGGAGCGTATTCGCGCCTCCGGCGAGCTGTCGAGCGATGTGTTCGAGGTGGTCAGCAAGAGCCTTGCATAAGTTGGGCGCATAAAAAAACGGCCTGTTCAGGCCGTTTTTTTTCGTCTCAAATAACCGGTGGTCGCGGTGTGTCTGCGCCGTGGTCGAGCGCGAAGCGCTCCGAGATAATCCCGTGGGGAACGCCCAGTGGAATCGCGCCGGCGCTGTCCAGGCGGGTCACTTGCTCGCTCGACAACTGCACCTTGAGCGCGCCTAACGTGGCATCCAGTTGCGCACGGGTGCGTGAGCCGAGGATCGGGATCAGCGCGGTGGTCGAACGCCGGGCCTTTTCCCGTAGCCAGGCAATGGCGACGTGGGTTGGGCTTGCCTCCAACTCACTGGCAACCGCCAGCAAGGTATCGAGCACGGCCGTTTCGCGCGCGCTTTGTTCGGAATGGATCAGCATGCCCAGTTTATTGGCGCGATTGTCGTCCAGGCTTTCACGGTATTTGCCGGTGAGGAAGCCACCGCCCAACGGCGACCACAGCGTGGCGGCCAGGCCCAAGGCCTCGGCCATCGGCAGCACTTCACGTTCGGCGCTGCGTTCGACCAGGCTGTATTCCACCTGTACGCCAATGATCGGCGCAAAGTTGCGCACTTCTGCCAACAGGTCGGCGCGGGCGATACGCCAGGCCGGGAAGTTCGACAGACCGGCATAGTGGATCTTGCCGGCGCGCACCAGGTCATCGAAGCCGCGCAGGATTTCTTCCATCGGCGTGACGTTGTCGCTCATATGCGCCCAGAGCAGGTCGATGTGATCGGTGTTCAGGCGTTTGAGGCTTTCTTCGACCGCCCGCACCATGTTCTTGCGGTTGTTGCCGAGCTTGATCGTGCCTTCATCGGACGGTTGAGTGCGCAGGCTGTACTTGGTGGCAACCACCAGGTTGTGGCGCTCGGCGGCGATAAATTCCCCCAGCAGCTTTTCGGCCTGGCCGAACTGGTAACCGTTGGCGGTATCGAGGAAATTGCCGCCTGCTTCGAGGTAGCCGTCGAATATCTGTTTGGCTTCATCGCGCTCGGCGCCATGCCCCCAGCCCGTGCCGAAATTGCCGGTGCCCAAGGCCAATTCGGATACCTGCAGACCGCTGCGGCGGCCAAAGACTTTATTGCGCATACAAAGACTCCTGAGGGGGATGTGTGATTTATACATGTCTATAAACATGTATTTAATATGATCTTGGTAATTTATTCGGTCAAGGGTCTTTTTTACTGCTGACGTTTTCTGACAGGGCGCTCTGCTAAGCTGCGGCACTTTTCTTTTTTCGGCAGGGCCAACGTGTCGCGTACCACTCGTTTACTCACCTTGTTGCAGGCCCTGCGGGGCAAAAAACGGCCGGTGACAGCAGCCGTACTCGCTGCGCAGTTGGAGGTGTCCGAGCGCACGCTGTATCGCGATATCGCCGAGCTGACGGCCCTCGGCGCGCCGATTTTTGGTGAGGCCGGGGTGGGCTATGTGTTGCGCAGCGGGTTGTTTTTGCCTCCATTGATGCTCAACGCCGAGGAAACTGAAGCCATCGTGCTGGGCTTGCGTTATGTGGACCAGCGTGGCGATGACGTGCTCAGCCGTGCGGCCGCCAATGCCCTGGCGAAAATCGCCGACGTGTTGGACCCGGCTGCGCAGGAAGCCTTGCGTAACCCCACGCTGCTGCCGGGGCCACCCGGCTTTGGCTACCCGGAAAATCGCGTGCCGCTGAATGTGTTCCGGGAGGCTATTCGCAACCAGGCCAAGTTGCATATCGATTACGCCGACGCCAGCCAAACCCAGAGCCAGCGGCTGATCTGGCCGCTGGCATTGGGGTTTCTCAATGAGGTCCGTGTGATCGTAGCCTGGTGCGAGTTGCGCGGCGCTTATCGTACGTTTCGCACCGATCGGGTGGCCGCAGCAGACGCCCACGGTGAGCGTTACCCAGGCCGGCGCAGCGACCTGCTGCGCGGCTGGCGCAAGTTGATGGAACAGAATGATGCGGGACCCTTTACTCCTGACAAAAACTGACACAGCTCTGGCTTAGCATGGCGCCATAAATCACTAAAAAGGAGCTGTGCCATGTCTTTTCCAGCGTTAGCACCCGCCATTGCAGCCTACATAGCCGCGACCAATACCGGCGACACCTCAGCGATTGCCCAGTGTTTTGCCGACGATGCCAACGTGTTCGATGAAGGCGAGCATCAGGTCGGCCCGGTAGCCATTGCTCGCTGGGTCGAGGACACCGGACGGCGTTATCAGCCACGTGTTGAAGTGATCAACGTGCAGCATCGCACCGGCAAGGTTTTGGTCAGCAATGTGGTCTCCGGCAATTTCCCCGGTAGCCCACTGGAGCTGCGTTATACCTTCCGCCTGAACGAGCAGGGCAAGATTTCAAGGCTGGATATCTCGCTGTAAGTCATACTGGCACGCATGACTTTCGACTCGCCGCTCGCCGCCTACCAACACGCCATCGACCAGCAAGGTTTTGTGCCCGACGACGCCCAGCGCCGGGCGGTACAGGCCCTGCAAAGCTGCTTTGAGGGCTTGCACCAGGGTCGCTCGCCGATTCCCGGGGTTTACCTGTGGGGGCCGGTGGGGCGGGGCAAGACCTGGCTGATGGACCAGTTCTATCAGAGCCTGCGCGTTCCCGCGCGGCGCCAGCATTTTCATCACTTCATGGGCTGGGTGCACCAGCGCTCTTTCCAGCTCAGTGGCATCCAGGACCCCTTGCAGGCGTTGGCGCGCGAACTCAGCCAGGACGTGCGCGTGTTGTGTTTCGACGAACTGTTCGTCAACGACATTGGTGACGCGATCATCCTCGGCCGCCTGTTCCAGGTGATGTTCGAGGAGGGCGTGGTCATGGTTTGCACCTCCAACCAACCGCCCGACGATCTGTACGCGGGCGGCTTCAACCGCGAACGATTCCTGCCGGGTATTGAGGCGCTCAAGCAGCATATGCATGTGGTGGCAGTGGACGGTGGTGAAGATCACCGTTTGCATCCAGGTGTGGGGCTGCAGCGCTATTGGGTGAATCAACCCGATGCACTTGCTGCCGTGTTCGAGCCGTTAAGTGACGGGCAGGCGGTCAGCAGCGGGGCGGTCAGTGTCGGGTTTCGTTCGATAGTCGCGGTGCAGTTCAGCGACACGGTGCTCTGGTGTCGGTACGCAGAGCTGTGCGAGCAACCCTTGGCGGCGATGGACTTCATGCTGCTGTGCGACCGCTACAAGGCAATCCTGCTGGGTGAAGTGCCCAACCTCAGTGCTCAAAAACGCCCGGCCCGGATTGCCCGTGGCACCGAAGATGCGGCCCAGCGCGTGGTTGCCGGTGATCGAGAATTGCCTGAATTGTCGGTACATGATGACAGTGTGCGGCGCTTCATCGCACTGGTGGATGAGTGCTACGACCGCAAGGTGCCATTGTTTATCGAGGCCCAGGTGCCGTTGGCAAGCCTTTATACCGAGGGTTATCTGGAATTCGCGTTCCGGCGCACCCTGAGCCGTTTGCAAGAGATGCAACTGCAACGGTTCGGCGCCTAGGACAAATCCCAGGTCGGTGGTGCTTGTTGGGGGGCACAACCTTCGTCATTTCCGTCAGGTATTTGTAGTTAATCTCCTTCATCTGCGCCTGGCTCCCCGCTTACAATCGTCCCTTCGAAGGGAACCGATTCCCTTGTTGCCGTGATTGAGGAAGGAAATGGACACCCCAGACATCCTGGTGCTGCAAGCCAGCTACACCAACTCCGTGCATGCCGAAGCCATTGGCCTGGTGCTCAACCATTACGCCGAGGACCCGATGGGTGGCGGTCACACGCTGCCAGCCGATCTGCTGCAGCAACTGCCAGCCGAACTGGCCAAGCGCCCCCACGCTTTCAGCGTACTGGCGTTTGTCGGCGGGGAGCCGGCGGGTTTGGTCAATTGTTTTGAAGGGTTCTCGACGTTTGCCTGCCGCCCGCTGATCAACGTACATGATGTGGTGGTGATGAATCAGTTTCGCGGCCTGGGGCTGAGCCAGAAAATGCTGCTCAAGGTCGAGGAGATTGCCCGTCAGCGCGGTTGCTGCAAGATCACTCTGGAAGTGCTCGAAGGCAATGACGTGGCGCAAGCGGCCTATCGCAAGTTCGGTTTTGATGATTCGATCTTTGATCCCGCCCATGGCCGCATGCTGTTTTGGAGTAAGCCGCTTTAATCGCTGCGCTTAATATAAACAGCATAAAAAAGGCGCCATTCAATGGCGCCAAATTAACCTTTGCCAAAGGAGCGGGTTGGCACAGGGGCATACGGATTAACTAAAGATTAAATCAGCTGTTAGGTTGTTGCTCGGCACTGGACTGTTCGGTCTTTACATTCTTGCCGTCGGCCAGTGCGGTTTTATCCGTGGTGCCGTGCATTTGCTGCTGGTCGAAGGCGAAGTTATTGTAAAACTCCTTCGAGCGCTCTGAACCGCCCTCTGCGAAGGCGGCAACGGAGGTCAGGCTCATCAGGCTGGCAAGCATCAAGGTCGAAAGTTTCATGGCAGTATTCCCATTAAGAGTGAGTGGTGTCTGATCGCTCCGTGATCCGATTCATGGAGCGACTATGGGGCTGTCTTATTAAGTGGGAATTAACATGGAACTGCCCCGAAGTTAACGTTTTTGTTAACTTCGGGGGTGCGATTTATAACCGCCAATCCACTGCCAGCGTGATGGAGCGCGGGTCTCCCCAATACACGCCATTATAAAAACCGACGCGTTCGTAATATTTTTTATCAAATAGATTATTGACGTTAACTGACGCAGAAACATGCTCGTCGAATTGGTAGCGCGACATCAGGTTGACCACCGTGTACGCCTGCTGCGTAATCCTGGTGCTTTCGGTGATCAGGCGGCCGTTGCTGTCCCTGCCACCGGTAGGGCGTGGGGCAAACTTGTAGAAATCGCTTTGCCAGTTCACCGCGCCACCCACCGTCAACCCGCGCCATTGGCCAGGCAGGCGATACGCCGTGGATAGTTTCAACAGGTTGAGTGGCTGATCAGTGTTGTTGCGCTGTTTATCACCATTGACCGAGTGGGTGTAGGTGTAGCCGGCCGTGAGGTTCCAGTCCGGCATGACCTCACCCGATGCCTCCACCTCAAAGCCCTGGACCTTGTTGCCTTTGCCGCCGGACTTGTAAAACTGCTCGCGCGTGACCGGATCCGGCGGGGCGCTGTTATCGAGTTCGGCGACGTTGTCCTGGGTGCTCCAAAAGTACGCGGTGGCCAGGTTCAGGCGCTCATTGAGCAGGCTGCCCTTGAGCCCGACTTCGTAGTTGCTGCCTACCACCGGCTCCAGGTACTTCTTGCTGGAATCGCGCTCATCCTGAGGGTTGAAGATATCCGTGTAGCTGGCATACACGGTGTACTCGGGGGTGATGTCGTAGAGCAGCCCCGCATACGGCGTCCACATATCGTTGTGGGTCTGGCGGGTTTTGGTCGATTGGGTCAGCTGGTTATTGTCGTTGTACTGCGGCGAGACGCTTTCGATTTCCCAACTGCCATAGCGGCCACCGAGAACCGCGTGCAGTTTGTCGGTTAGGCTCAGGCGCGTCGCCAGGTAACCGGCTTTCTGTTTTTTGCTGCTGTGTTCGCCTTTGAGGCCGGTAGTGCGGTCGGGGAACTTGGGGATATCGCCCATGTGCTGCCAGTCTTTGATGTCTTCATAGCCGTCGGGGGTGCTGTAGCGCTGGAACGGTGATGAGTCGCGCTGCTCGGATTCGCCGTACCCCGCCATAAGCTCGTGCTCACGGCCAAACAATGAATAGGCCCCGGCAAGGTTGAAATCCACCACGTCCATTTTCGATGTGCCGACCATCTGGTTGGTCCAGGCGTTCATGCCGCTGCCATCCGGGTTGGGGTAGCCGGCGCCGCCGTAGTACACCTTGCCATCAGTGTCACTCTGGCGATGCGTATAGGCCGCCTTGAGGCGCCAGTCAGCGGACAGCTTGTGCTCGACAGAGGCGAAGGTGGTCTTGTCTTTGAGCGGCCAGGAACTCCAGTCGGCAGCCATGTTGGCCGAGCGTGACAGCCGCGCCTTGCTGCCATCGCTGTTCCAGTAGGGCAGGGTGCCCCACGAGGTGCCTTGCACATGCTTGTTCTGATAGTCCAAGCCTACAGCGACCACAGTGTCGTCGGTCAGGTCGCCTTCGAGGATGCCGTAGCCGACCTCCCGCTGCATGGCGTAATTGTCGCGATAGGACTGGCTGTCGCGATAGGCCAGCACCGTGCGCCCGCGCAGTCGCCCATCAAACGCCAGGGGCCCGCCCACATCAACGTAGCTGTAGTAATTGTCATGGCTGGCGCCGCTGACGCCGGTCTTGGCTTGCCAGTCGGCGGTCGGGCGCTTGCGGATCATGTTGACCGTGGCCGACGGGTCGCCCGCGCCGGTGGTCAGCCCGGTGGCACCGCGCACCACCTCGATGCGGTCGTAGATGATGGTGTCGGCGTCCGGCTTCATGCGCCCGTAGGTGCTGAGCATGCCGTCGACCTGATAGTTGCTGATCGAATAGCCGCGGGAAGAGTAACCGACCCGATCCGAGTCCAGGTGCTGCACCGTTATGCCTGTGGTCTGACGCAGCACGTCAGTCAGCGTATTGAGGTTGAAGTCATCCATCTGCTGGCGGGTAATCACCGAAACCGATTGCGGGGTTTCCTTGATGGTCATGTTCAGCTTGGTGGCCGTGTTCATCGAGCCGGTGGTGTAGGCGCCGGTGTGTTCGGTGGTCGCGCCCAGGCCTTCGGCGGTGATGCTGGTGGCACCCAGCTCAAGGGCGCGTTGCGGGGCGTGCTCGGGATCGGTTTCAGCCAGCAGATCCGGGCTCAGCGTGACGCTGAACAGGCCAAGGGTGAAGGTCATGGAACGGGTAAAAGGCGCGAACATCGCGGCAGACTCCTTGTCGTCTTTGCGGCCTTCTCAGTAAGAGAAGGCCTTGGCTCAAAGACGAAAGGGCGCGCGGAACTTTAGGCTTAAACGAGAATGATTGTTATCTTTCTGTTACAAGGCTCACGCTATTTAGCAACCACTTCAGAGGCGTCCGGCTTCTTTGGTTTGATCAGGCTGAAATCAATCAGGCCCTTTTTCTGCCCGATGTAAGGGTCACCAATCAGCAGCGGGCGTGGCTTGAAGCTGTCGTTCACCAGGCTCTTGCTGCGGTCCCACTCATCGAAGCTCAACCCGGCCATGTCGGCCCAGGTGTGGATCAACTGCGAGCTGCTGTAAGGCCGCTGCAAGTCGCTGGCAAAGCTCCAGTCATGGGTTTCACGCCACTTCGGCGAGGCGTAGGCCATGAACGGGATGGTGTACATCGGCGCCGTCGGCTTGCCTTCGTTACGGCCCAAGGTGCTGTGGCCGGCCGAGTCGAACACGTCTTCGCCGTGGTCCGAGAGATACAGCAGAAAGCCGTTGGGGTCGGTCTTGGCGTAATCCTTGATCAGGCTCGACACCACGAAGTCGTTGTACAGCACCGCGTTGTCGTAGCTGTTGTAGGTCGGCAACTGATCGTCGCTGACACCGGCGGGTACGCCCTGGCGATCGGTGAACTTGTCGAAGGTCGGCGGGTAGCGGTACTGGTAGCTCATGTGCGTGCCCAACAGGTGCACCACGATGAACTTGCGCTCGGCAGGGTCTGCCAATGCCTTGGCGAACGGCGCCAGCACGTCGCCGTCGTATTGGCGGGCGTTCTGGTTGCGGTTGTTGTTGAGGTACACCTGCTCGTCAGCCTGCTCGGAAAAAGTGGTGAGCATGGTGTTGCGCTTGGTCATGGTCTGCTGGTTGGTGATCCAGTAGGTCTTGTAGCCCGCCTGTTTCATCACGCTGACGATCGACGGCGTCTTCAAGTACAGGTCCGGGTTCTCTTCGTCGGCAAACGTCAGCACCTGCTGCAGCGCTTCGATGGTGTAGGGGCGCGGTGTGATGACGTTGTCGAATACCGCCAACTGGTCGCGCAGCTTGTCCAGTTCCGGCGTGGTATTGCGCGGGTAGCCGTAGAGGCTCATGCGCTGACGGTTGGTGGACTCGCCGATCACCAGCACCAGGGTCGACGGCTGGTCAGCCATGGTGTCCTTGAGGTTCTTCAAGGGCGGGATCTTGCTGGCGCTGGTGAGCATGCCCTGCATGCTGTTGAGCTGTTCGGTGTAGCGGCGGTAGGCAACGATCATCTGCCATGGCACGGCAGGTTCGACGCGGCTTTCGAAGCCGTCGATGGCCAGTTCCATGGTCGGGTTGGTCGCGATCTGCTTGACCAGCGGGTAACCGACCACGGCCAGCACAATCGCGGTGGCTGCCAATAGCGCCTGGCCACGCGGCAGGTAAACCGGACGCAGGCGAGTCCACAGGAACACAGCCACGGCGGTATGGGCGATAAACGCCAGCACGATCCACCAAGCGAAGTACTGAGTCGCGTATTCGCCCGCTTCAGAGATGTTCGACTCGAACATAATGAAGATGACGCTTTGTGAAAATTCCTGCTGGTAGATGAAGAAATAACCCAGGCTGGCCATCGAGCAGGCCCACAGCACCACGCCGATCAAGCCCGCGAGCAAGCGCGTACGCTTTGGGAACAGCAGCATCGGCGCGAGCCAGAACGCGCTCAGGAAGAAGGCTTGGCGAAAACCACTGAAACCGGAGGTACCGGTCAGTTGGATCAGAAGTTGGGTAATACCCGAGAAATACCAGAAAAACAGGAACAACCAGCCAAGACCGGCCCAATCAAAGCCTTTCGCAGACTTGGTGCTGCGTTTGAACATCGCCATCCAGTACTCCAACCCGATAATTGCTCAGTCGCTGCGCAGGAATGCACGCGACAGTGGGCCGCCGCGTGTGCGTGGCCCTATTCGGCGGGAGTATCGGGAGGAGGATGTGAAAACTTCGTGAGTTATTTCTAAAGGCTTTGTTCAGCCTGTGTTCAGCAAAGTGCAGGCTGGGCGCCGGATGCCAGGTTGACCTGTGCTTGAAGGTGTGCGCGCAAGCGCAGGACTTCCTGCTGCAGTTGATCGCGCTCTTCTTTTAATTGGCGCAATTCATCGCGACGGACGCTGACGTAGAGGGTCTGTGGCGGTCGGGTCATCTGTGCTGTGCTCATTGCTTACCTCGCAAATAGCCGGTAGATCGCGGTGCCGGAACGCGTCAATCGAGGTTCTCGGCAACAGTCGAAAGCAATTCTGAATTCTTTTTGGGGGCAATGGAACTTTTTTATTTTTGGTGGTCGCTGTGACTTTTACGGCGGTGATGCTGAAACGATGGCATTTTTTTGTCATGAAACTACACGGATCCGCTCTGGACTAACCCTCATTAGCCTCATTGCGCTATAAACTATGTCACACATTTATTTAGCAGTTAGGAGCATCAGCACATGCAACTGGGGATTATCGGACTAGGCCGCATGGGCGGTAACATTGCGCGGCGCCTGATGCTCAATGGGCATACCACCGTTGTATACGACCGTAACGAAGCATTCGTCAAAGCCTTGAGCGAGGAGGGCGCCACCGGCGTCGCCGACCTCAAGGCCCTGGTAGCCGGCCTGCAAAAGCCGCGCGCTGTATGGGTGATGTTGCCGGCAGGCGCGCCCACCGAAGACACCATCAATACGCTCAGTGAGTTGCTCGAAGACGGTGACGTGATCATCGACGGCGGCAACACCATGTACAAAGATGACATCCGTCGCGCCAAGGCCTTGTCGGAAAAGGGCCTGCATTACGTCGACGTCGGCACCTCCGGCGGCGTCTGGGGCCTGGAGCGCGGCTATTGCATGATGATCGGCGGTGACGTCGAGACCGTGCAGCGCCTCGACCCGATCTTCGCCAGCCTGGCACCGGGCCTGGGCAGCATCCCACGCACCAAGGACCGTTCGGCTTCTGCTGACAGCCGCGCCGAACACGGTTACATCCACGCAGGCCCGGCCGGTTCCGGGCACTTTGTGAAGATGATCCACAACGGCATCGAGTACGGCATGATGCAGGCCTTCGCGGAAGGCTTCGATATCCTCAAGACCAAAAATTCGGAAAGCCTGCCAGAGCATGAGCGCTTCGACCTCAACGTTGCCGACATTGCTGAAGTCTGGCGCCGTGGCAGCGTGGTGTCCTCCTGGTTGCTGGACCTGACCGCCGACGCACTGGCCACCGACCCGAAACTCGACGGTTACTCCGGCTCCGTGGCCGACAGTGGTGAAGGCCGCTGGACCATCGAGGCCGCCATGGAGCAAGCCGTGCCGGTACCGGTGCTGTCCACTTCATTGTTCGCCCGCTTCCGTTCCCGTCAGCAGAGCACCTACGGTGACAAAATGCTGTCTGCCATGCGCTTCGGCTTTGGTGGCCACGTGGAGACTTCCAAAAAATGACCGCTAACGGCAAGAAACCCAAGGCCGAACCCGCTCCACCCACTACCTTGTTTCTGTTTGGCGCCCATGGCGACCTGGTCAAGCGCCTGCTCATGCCGGCGCTGTACAACCTGAGTCGCGACGGGCTGCTGGGCGACGGGCTGCGCATTGTCGGCGTTGACCACAACGCCATCAGCGACGCCGATTTTGCCAAGAAGCTTGAGGACTTCATTCGCACCGAGGCCGCCAGCAAAGTCCGGGGCAATGCCGAAAACGCCCTGGACCCCGAGCTGTGGGCGCAGTTGGCCAAAGGCATCAGCTACGTCGAGGGCGACTTCCTCGACGACAGCACCTACGCCGACATCGGCAAGAAGATCGCCGACAGCGGCACCGGTAATGCCGTGTTCTACCTGGCCACGGCACCGCGCTTCTTCGGTGAAGTGGCGCAGCGCCTAGGCAGTGCCGGTTTGCTTAACGAAACCGATGACGGTTTCCGTCGTGTGGTGATCGAGAAACCGTTCGGTTCGGACCTTGCCACCGCCGAAGCACTCAACGCGTGCCTGCTCAAGGTGATGAGCGAGAAGCAGATCTATCGCATCGACCATTACCTGGGCAAGGAGACGGTGCAGAACATCCTGATCAGCCGTTTCTCCAACGTGCTGTTCGAAGCGTTCTGGAACAACCACTACATCGACCATGTGCAAATCACGGCGGCGGAAACCGTTGGTGTCGAGACCCGGGGTAATTTCTTCGAGAAAACCGGCACCTTGCGCGACATGGTGCCTAACCACCTGTTCCAGCTGCTGGCGATGGTAGCCATGGAACCACCAGCGGCATTTGGCGCCGATGCAGTGCGCGGTGAAAAGGCCAAGGTGGTGGGTGCGATCCGCCCGTGGTCATTGGAAGATGCGCGCGCCAACTCGGTACGCGGCCAGTACAGCGCCGGCGAAATCGGCGGCAAGTCGCTGCCCGGTTATCGTGAAGAAGCCAACGTTGCGCCTGACAGCAGCACCGAGACCTTTGTCGCCCTCAAGGTAATGATCGACAACTGGCGTTGGGTTGGTGTGCCGTTCTACCTGCGTACCGGCAAGCGCATGAGCATTCGCGACACCGAAATCGTGATCTGCTTCAAGCACGCGCCGTATGCGCAGTTCCGCGACACGGACGTTGATGAACTCAAGCCCACCTACCTTAAAATCCAGATCCAGCCAAACGAAGGCATGTGGTTCGACCTGTTGGCCAAAAAGCCCGGGCCGGCCCTGGAAATGGCCAATATCGAATTGGGTTTCGACTACAAGGACTTCTTCGAAATGCAGCCGTCGACCGGGTATGAAACCCTGATCTACGACTGCATGACCGGTGACCAGACCTTGTTCCAGCGCGCCGACAACATCGAAAATGGCTGGCGTGCGGTGCAGCCGTTCCTGGATGCGTGGAAGCAAGACGACGCGATCCAGGCCTACAAGGCCGGTGAAGATGGCCCGGCAGCGGCCGATGAGTTGCTGGCCCGTGATGGTCGCACTTGGCATAGCCTCGGATGAGTGATGCAGCGATTCATCCCATCCAGTTGGTGCTCAGTGATGTAGACGGGACCTTGTTGCATCCTGACCACAGCCTTAGCCAGCGCACTGCCGACACCGTTCGGGCGTTGCGTGACGCCGGGGTGTTTTTCAGCCTGGCCAGCGGGCGCCCGCCCAAGGCCATGCTGCACCTCATCGAGACCTTCGGTATTGATGTACCGGTGGCGGGTTTTAACGGTGGCACGTTGATCAACCCGGATGGCAGCATCCTGGTTGCCCATCACCTGCCGGCGGAGGCGGCGCTGGTGACCCTGGCGCTGTTTTCGGCCGAGCCGGACGTGGAAGTCTGGGTATTCGCCGACGGCGATTGGCTGCGCCGCGACCCGCCTGGGCCAATGGTGCAGCGCGAAGCCGATGGCTTGGGCTATGGGCCAGTGGTGGTGGAGAGTTTTGAGCCGTACCTGGACCGGGTCGACAAGATTGTCGCTGCCAGCAACAACACGCAGTTGTTGATCGAGCTGGAAGCGCAGTTGCAGCCCAAGGTGCAGGGTTTGGCGCAGGTATCACGCTCGCAGCCGGTGTACCTGGACGTCACCGCCATGCTCGCCAACAAGGGCGAAGCACTGAAAACCCTGGCTGCGCACCTCGGCGTGCCGATGGAGCAAACGGCGGCTATCGGCGACGGCGGCAATGACCCGGCGATGTTTGCCGTGGCGGGTTTGTCGATTGCGATGGGGCAGGCGGAAGAAACCGTCAAGCGCCAAGCCAGTGTGGTCACCGGCAGCAATGTCGAGGACGGCGCAGCCGAAGCGATCGAGCGCTTTATTCTCGCACCGCGATAAGTTGCTGAGGTTGTGATGTTCAACTTCCGATCATTGTTGTGCAATGATCGGAAGTTGATGCCCAGTCTTACTTCTGCATAACCCATGACTGCAATTGGTAGCCGTTTTTGTCGAGCTCGGCACGGGCCTGCAACAACAATTCTTCCAACTGAGCCGGGTCGGTATAAGTACTCGAAGACAGCTGTTTGCTGCCGATGCGGGTATTGGTACGGTCGATGACGCTCAGGCTGAGGGCGCCATTGCCATCGTGCCAGGCCACGCACTGAAAGGGCTGGAAGGCACGGTCTGCGATCAAAAGAGCTTCGTTGATGCGGAGCGGGGCGTTCATGTGGGTCTTCTCTCTAAATGCCCAGTCAGTTAAGTACCGTCGGTTGGGCGAGCCAGACGGTGAGTTACTTGTACTGATGCACGATGGCAGGGTACGGGTCACATCTTAGAGCAAGAAATTTCAACTTTTCGTGATTGATGTCATGTAAGCGGCTGTTTTGAAAGCGCATTGAGTGTGGCGGTCACGGTTGATTTTTTTGTGCGCAGCGACGCCGAGATGGCTTTGTGCCCAGACTTATAGCGAAACGGTACAAAGGCTGCGTCAATAACTTGCTAGTGTTAGCGCCAGGCCGCACAAACCGTTGTTTATAAATAAATTTAACAATTTTGGCGCCAAGGAATAGTCATGGTTGTTACACCTGTCCAACGACGCTTGCTCGTAGTCGACCCGTGCGACGATTGCCACCAGCTATTGCCCGGTCTGCACAGTGCAGGGTGGGAAGTGGACAGCTGTGCTCTCGCCGCCGTAGGCGACAGGTCGTGTGATGTGGGGCTGTTGCGCCTGCAGCCGTATCACCTGGAGCGCCCCGAAGCGGTCAAGGAGTTGATCAGCCGCAGTGGCACCGAATGGATCGCCGTGCTCAGCCAGGACGTTTTACGCCTGCAAAATGTCGGCGATTTTGTCTGTGAATGGTTTTTTGACTTCCACACCCTGCCGTTTGATGTAGCTCGCGTGCAGGTCACCCTGGGGCGTGCATTCGGCATGGCGCGCTTGCGCGGCAAAGGCCACGCACTGATCGACGCCCAGGAACATGAACTGCTGGGCGATAGCCGGCCCATTCGTGAGCTGCGTAAATTACTCGCCAAGCTGGCACCCACAGAATCGCCAGTGCTGATTCGCGGCGACAGCGGCACCGGCAAAGAGCTGGTGGCCAAGACCCTGCATCGTCAATCCCAGCGCCATGCCAAGCCTTTTGTCGCGATCAACTGCGGCGCTATTCCCGAGCACCTGATCCAGTCCGAGCTGTTCGGCCATGAAAAAGGCGCGTTCACCGGCGCTCACCAGCGCAAGGTCGGGCGTATCGAGGCCGCCCACGGTGGCACATTGTTTCTCGATGAGATCGGCGACTTACCCATGGAACTGCAAGCCAACTTGCTGCGTTTCCTGCAGGAAAAGCAGATCGAACGCGTCGGTGGCAGCCAGCCCATCCCGGTGGATGTGCGGGTGCTGGCAGCGACACACGTGGACCTGGAAGCGGCGGTTGCGAAGGGCACCTTTCGTGAAGACTTGTATTACCGGCTGAATGTCTTGCAGGTGATAACCGCCCCATTGCGCGAGCGGCACGGTGACGTGGCGATGCTGGCCAACCATTTCTCACGCTTCTACAGCCAGGAAACCGGGCGCAGGCCGCGCAGTTTCAGCGAGGATGCCCTGGTTGCCCTGGGCCAACACCCTTGGCCAGGCAATGTGCGTGAGTTGGCGAACCGCGTGCGCCGTGGCCTGGTACTGGCAGAAGGGCGCCAGATCGAAGCCGGTGACCTGGGGTTGCAAGGTCAGCAGGCAATTGCGCCGCCGATGGCTACACTGGAAGATTACAAGCACCGCGCTGAACGCCAGGCGTTGTGCGATGTGCTCAACCGACACAGCGATAACCTGAGTATCGCGGCCCGCGTGCTGGGCGTGTCCCGGCCGACGTTCTACCGGTTGCTGCACAAACACCAGATCCGCTAGGGCGGGTAAACCGAAAAGCCCCGCAACGACCCCTATCGTTGCGGGGCTTTTCCTTGATCGTTCCCACGCTCCGCGTGGGAATGCCGCCGGGGACGCTCCGCGTCCCCACTGCCGCTAAAAGTAATACGGAAATTTCAAGCTGAACGTAAAGTCCGGCGCATCATCCGTCATCCCAATCGACAGGTTCGGCACGATCGTCAGGTTATCCGACGCCGCAATCGTCATGCCCACGTTGAAATACCCGGCGTTGGCATCGCTGGACACCACCGATTGCCAGTCCTGGCCGCTCTGCTTGACCTTGCTTTTACGTTGCACCAGGTCGGACACCGAGAACGACATACTCATCTTCTCATTGAGCGCGAAGGCCACCCCGACACCGAGCTGGAAGCTGTCACCCAGGCTGACTTTACCCGGGATCTTCTGATTGAGATTGGGGCTGATGTCACTGAACGAGTCTTCGAAGTTATGGGTATAGGACAGCGAACCGAACAGCACCGCCGGGTCGAAGGTCTTGACCAGCGAAATGCCTGGCGTGACCGACCACACCCCGTTGCCGGTCGGCAGGCTTTCCGGCACGGCGAGGTTGTTGTTGCTGGCTTGCTCGATCAGCTTGATGCCATAGGGTTCCTTGCCGGTGGGCGCCTTGACTCGCAGCGACACCACCGCATCCGGCAGGCTGGCGCTCTCATCGAGGAACTTGTAGGCGATGCCGAAGTTGACATCACCAATGGTGGGGTCGCGGCTGACTGAGGCTTCGGACGTATTCTTGGCATCGCCGCCGGCACCACCGGACTGGTACGTCGCTTCGCGATACACCACCGGCACGTTCAGGTCGAACTGCCAGCGGTTGTCCAGGTTATAGCGGCCGGTGAGGTCCAGGGTCCAGCTGTCCGACTTGATCCGGTCCAGGTTGATATTGCCCAGAAAGATCGAGTCCAACGCCAGAAAGCCGTTGAGTGACAATTGGCGCGCGTCATAGCGGGCGTAGGTGAGCCCGGTTTCAAAGCTGAACTTGCCATTGCCAAAAAAGCCACTGGCCTCGTTGTACAAGTTGCTCACACTTTGTGCCGGGGCGGAGTCGTCCTTCAAGCTTTGCCCGTAGGAACTGCTGCCTGCCGCGCCACCGGACGCGGCTCCTGCGCCCACGCCGGCCACCGCCGTACCGCCTTTTTGGAAGTCGGCGGGGGATTTGGCCAGGCGTTTGGGCGTAGGTGCTGCGGGCTGATCTTCTACTTGCCTTACGCGTTGCTCCAATACGGCCAGTGCTTTTTGCTGCACTTCATAACGTTGCTTGAGCTCCAGCAGTTCCTGCTTCAGTGTTTCGATATCGGTATCCGGCGCGGCATACAGCACCGAAGCGGGCAGGAGCGTACTCAAACAAATCACGGCACGTAACGATAAAGATCGATGCATGAAATAAGCCGTCCCTTTCTAATGCGTAAGTGTCGAGGCTCAGCGTAGTTCAATAACCGGAGGGGCGTAGGCCTTTGAGTTGATCCAGGTTCAGGTTCTGCGTGATGTTGTTCAAACCGTTGTTGCCCATGACCACATTAAGTTGGGTCAGGTTGTTCACGAAGTTGCTGTTGCCTTGAATAACCGTGCCTTGCAGCACATTGCCGGCACCGATTTGCTGCACCACATTGCCTTGATTGTTATTGGCCTGGAGAGCCATTTGCAGCCCGCCGTTTTTAGCCGTGACCGTGACCTGGCCGGCGGCAGTGCCACCCGTGATCGGCTGGCCGGCCATCAGTGCCTGGCCCGACTGCACGTAATTGGCAGGCGCCAGTCCGTTTTTCGTCACGTTGATATCCACGCCATTGTTGGCCGTGTTGCCATCGCCCGCTGCGCGCACGCTTTGCGTGACACCCTGGCCAGTGCCGAGGCCGGCGCCGCCGATAACGGTGCCCTTGCCATCAGGCTGTTTGATCACCCCAGAGCCGTCGTTACCGGTGATTTGCACATAAAACTGCGGCGTGACGGTGGAGGCATTGACTTGCATATTGGCGGTGCCGGTCACGGTCGCGCCGGCGGCATTGGTCCAGGTGCTGCTCATCACTATGCCAAAGCTGATAATCCGCCCGGGCATCACATAACGCCCGCGCAACTCGGCCATTTCCGCGTCCTTGAGCTCGATCGGCTTGAATGCCGAAGAAGCATAGGCAGGTGCTGCGGCTGCCAGGCATATCACCGTCAGCCAGTGTCGAGTGTTCATCGTTTGCTCCTGGAGCGTCCTGCTCCTTATTGCGCTTCTAGAAGAAGTCGCTCTGGATAAAACCGAAGTCCATCAATTCACTGTCGCGTACCGGGCTGAACTCGTTGAACTGGTTCTTGGCCGTCAGCGGCGCGCGGGGCGTGAGCAAGGCGTTGGTCTTGTCGTAACCCTCACCAATCACCGCAAACACAATGCCGTTCCAGCCCTTGACGAAGTCGTCCTTGGCATAGCGCTTGTTGCCCAGCACGGGGTCGCCGATATACACCCAGTCTTTGTCGGCCCGCTGCAGCACCACAAAGTGCTTGTAGCCACGAATGTCCAGCAACACCACCACCGGCACTTTCACGGTGACCAGCACTTCAGGCGTGATCCGGTAACCCTTGGCGCGCATGTGGATGCTTTCCAGGTAGCGCTTCATGTCGAGCATCGAGAAGCCTTGGGTGCGCACCAGGTCCTGGTCGGCGTTGACCAGCATGCCCTTGATCACGTGGTCTTCATCCACGTCCATCCAATAGGCTTGGCGCAGGATGGTCGCCAGCGCGGCGGCGCCGCAGCTGAAATCGGTTTTCTGTTCCACCAGGTTGGCGAACTTGCGCTCGCGGATGCTTTCGACCTTCTTGTACACCACCGCGCCGTTTGGCATGACAACGGCCATTTGCGCCGCCCAGGTCGGGCCGGTGAGTGCAAGCAGAAGGAAGGCAGCTGTGAGGCGCATGATCGTATGACCTGCTGGACACTGGAAATAAAAAGGGCCTTGTTGCCAAGGCCCGATCTGGATCAGAAGCGAGTGACGGATTGCACGACTACGTTGTTCTGACCTTGGTTGTTGCTGCCCGACAGAACGTTGGAGTTCGAAACCCCACTGCTGTAGTTCATCGAGTTGTTCACGCTGGCGTTGTTGACCACGGGCTTGGTGTTCCAGCCGTGGCCGCTGGCCAGGTTGAGGGTCAGGTTGCCAGTGACATCCTGTACGGCGTTGATGGTAGCGGCGCCGCCATTGCCATCTTTGTTCGACTGGATGACGGTGCTGTTGCTGGCTTGGTTGGAGGTGCCCGAGGCGGCGTTCAACTGAATGATGCCCGAAGCGTTGTTGCCGCTGTCGTTGAGGGAGGCATTGTTTTTGGTGCCGCTGTTGATCACCAGGTTGCCGTTGTTCGATTGTGCCGAGTTCAGCGTGGCAAACACAAAGTCGGAATCTGCGGACTGGACGACTACGTCGTTTTTGCCTTGGTTGTTGTCGCCGCTCAGCACGTTACCGTTGGCTACGCCACTGATGTGGTTGTAGGAGTCATTGGCCGACGCGTTGTTTTTGGTTTTGTCATTGGCGACCACGTTGCCATGGTTGCTTTGACCATCATTCACAGTGGCGGCAGAGGTCGTGTTGTGATTACCCCCCGCTTGAG
Source organism: Pseudomonas sp. KBS0710 (assembly GCF_005938045.2). Lineage (GTDB taxonomy): Bacteria > Pseudomonadota > Gammaproteobacteria > Pseudomonadales > Pseudomonadaceae > Aquipseudomonas. The sequence goes on from NZ_VCCF02000001.1 coordinate 2,203,884, forward strand.
CAGCAACAGCCATGAGCGCAGCGAGAGCGAAAGCCAGTGGTTTAAGAGCCATTGAAGTTTTCATGGTGTATCTCCTTGCTTCTAATTAGTTGGTTAAGTGTTGGTACGGTCTAGCTATGGACTCAGCTCCATCAGTTGAGTCGTAAGTTCAGGGTGTTCGCCATTCGGTTCTCCACCCCGGCACTCTGGTTGACCTGAACCACTCCACGGCTGCCGGTGAAGGCCTGGTCGCTGGTAACGACCTGGCGGCTGCCAGTGGTAGGGGTCAACCCTGAGTCGGTTGCAAGCGCAACGTTCTGTTGCGACATGACGCTGTCGTCGATGCTTTGCGGGCCAGCATTCACGCTGATGCGCACGGCATTGATCATCTGGTTCTGGGCCCCGGCGGACTGGTTGACGCTCAGTGCACCGTTGCCATTACTGAAAGAGTTGCCCTGGATCGCGGCGTTGGCGTTCAGGGAGCGGTCGGCGGGTGCGCCGCTGATTTTTTGCGTGACGGCGATGTTGGCCTGGGCGTTATGCCCCACCGTGATGGCGACGTTGTTGCTCAGTTGTTGCTGGTCACCGGCGGCCTGGTTGATCGTCACCACACCGTTGTATTGCTTGCCCGAGTTATCAAGGGTTGCGTTGTTGTTACTGTCGGCCATCGCCGCGGTGCAACCGAGGGCTGCAAGAAGCATCCAGGAGCGGTTCATTTCATCGCCCCCCCAATCATGCCGCCGATGTTGTTCAGCGGCGCGAGGCCGCTGGAGATTGCGCCGTTGACCGTGCCAGCGATGCCGCTGCCACCACCGCCGTGGCCGGCCGCACCCGCTGCGCCCAGGTTGCTGGCGCTACCGATAGTGTTCAGGGCGGGAATACCGCCATTGGGCATGATGCTGCGAGTAATGCTTGAGCCACTGCTGATACCGGCAATGTCGTTGTCGCTGAGCTCATGGTTCATGGCGCGATTGACTTGAGCCGACGGGTTGGCATTCACGGTAGTGGGGTAGGGATCCTGGCCGCGTGAACGACCAATTGAATAAGGTTGAACCTGGCGTTCAAGCACGATCACACCATCACCCGCCGCAAGCACCGGAACGCTCACGCTGGCACTCAGTGCACAGCCGATCAGCAGGAGGCTCAGTGAGCCTGGATTGTGTGTGTCCATGGCAGTGTTCCTTATTCTTCACGCTGACCCTAAACAGCGTTGTCAGAAACAGAGCAGAACGCGTGCCGCTTTTTATTTATTGTTTGTATTCAGAGGGTTGGCGTTAAATCGAGGCAAAGTGATAACGGTGCTGTTTCATCGTTGAAACAGTGTCGCCGTCAACGGGCATGCCCGGCCAAGCTTCAAGGGTGTCTCAGCGATGTAACACTGCGCGTGACAAAGCCATGAATGCGCACCGGGCGGGCGATTCAAGCGAGGAAGGTGTTTCAAAAATGGACACTTTGGGCGCGAGCGAACCGGCTGTTGCAGGCAGGCTCACCCCTTGGGCGCTTTACGCGGGATGGAATTGAGTACCGGGTTGCCGTCCTGGTTCTGGGTCAGGTAGACCGGCAGCACCTTGGGCAGGGAAGGCACGAGGTTGTTGACCTCATTGATGTTGTAGATGCCGCCGATGCGAATCGCCCCGGTACTGGCATCGGCCAGCATCACCGGTTTGTTCAGGTAGCGGTTGATCAGCGGCAACGCGTCCGTCAGGGCCAGGTTATCGAGTACCAGTTTGCCCTGGCGCCAGGCCAGGGCCGCATCATTGGGATTGATCGCCGCAATTTGCGGGGTGGCATCGCCCAGGTTGTAAGTGGCCTGCATGCCTGGGGTCAGGGGCACGCTGGCGTGCTGCTTGTCACTGGAAATCTGCACCGAGCCTTCAAGCAACATCACCCGCACCTGGTCTTCATATTTCCAGACGTTGAACTGAGTGCCGGTCACCCGAACCTGGCCTTCGCCCGCCCTGACGACAAACGGGTGAAGGCGGTCATGGGTGACTTTGAAAAACGCCTCGCCCTTGTTCAAGGTTACGCGGCGTTGGTCCTTGTAATGGCTGTAGACCAACTCGGTGCCCAGGTTCAATTCAACCTGGCTGCCGTCGCCGAGGGTTACTTTGCGCAAGCCAGTATCGGCTTCGAAGTGCTCGTAGGAGCTTGGCAACCAGCCCGCTTCCCAGCCGGTAAAGGCGGCCAGCGGCAGGGCGGCGAGACATATCGCGGCAGCCACTGCATAGTTGCGCAACCGGCGGCGTGGCTTGAATGGCAGCACAACCGCAGCAGGTTCGCTGCGTGGCAGGTGGTCAGCCACGTCCCAGATTTCCAGCATGGCGGCATACTCAAAGGCATGCAGCGGGTGGGCATCGTGCCACTGTTCAAAAGCCCGACGTTCGCCCGCCGTGCAATCACTGGCATGCAGACGCATGCACCAATGCGCGGCGGCATCGGTGATCGCGTCATATTCGTCTTCTGAAAGGGGCTGTTGAGTCATTAAACCGTCCTGATTTCCCACATTCTAACCTCCCAAGGCGGATGGCGAGAACAGCCGTCATGGCGATTGCACATCAATTGGAACTTATTCTCGTTTGTAAATATCAGAAAACACAGGACACGAGTCCGTCATTCCCACAATGGAGAACGAATATGCTGAAGAAAACCTTAGTCGCCCTGTGTGCAACCACCGCGCTGCTCAGCGCCGGCGCCGCCCTGGCCGATAAGCCGGGCGCCGGCTGGATCACCATCGAAAAAGCCATTGAAACCGCCAAGACCAAGGCCGGATACATCGAAGTCTACAGCGCTGAAGCCGATGACAACGGCTATTGGGAAGTCAAAGGGCGCAAGTCCGATGGCATCGTGTATGAAGCGCGTATCGATGGCGCTTCCGGTAACGTCCTGCGCGACCAGAAAGACTGATCTTCCCCGCCGGGGGCTTACGCCCCCGCATCCAGCATGCGACCCAGTTCCGTAATCAGGTAAGTCAAGGAGTCGGCATTGGTCAGGATAGTGTCGAAACGCTTGTCGACATCGCTCATGAATGCCGCACGGGCGTCTGCAAGGGTCTTGGTCCCAGTGAGGTTGAGGGTTTTTTTCCGAAGATCTTCAGTTGACGTGTCAGGCCCGTAGTCCTCCCATGTCGCCGTGTAATCATCCCAGGCTTTGAACAGCATGTTGGCAGGCGTCTGCGTGGACAGTGCGTACTTGCGCAAGTCTTCCAGCTCGGTTTTCAGCGCTTGAGAGCCGCGCTGGGCCGTATCTATCAGGTCGGGGAAGGGGCGAACGGTGTCAAGGTAGGCGAGATCTTCGGTGTTGAGCTTCAGGTGCGTCAATTCGTGGATCAGCACGCTGGCCCTCGCGTGGGGCGAGATGTCGAACGGAGAATTCAAGCGGCCACGGTAGGCATTCATGTTCGGATAGAAAAACCGCTCGAGCAAATAAATCCTGCGCTCTGGGTCACCGACAATAGTAAACGCGTATCGATGGTCCATATCTGATCGGCTGGTACCACTGACAAACCGGATTGAATCGCTGCGGGTCAAGCTCGAATCGCACAGCTCCTCCAGCATCCCATGGACAATGCTCTTGAGCCTGTCTACTTGGGCAGCGCTCAAACTGAAGACGCCGAACATCTCGCCCAAAAAGACGCCTATGCGGCTATTGGGGGCGCGTTGTGCTGAGAACAGCACAAGGTTGCGATGACAATTGTTGGCGTAATAAGTCGCAATATTCAACGCTTCATTGATCACTTGGGCTTGCCAGCTCGACAATGCGGCAATTTCCAAAATACCTCTTGCTTCGATATTGATCGCGTCCTGTTCGCCGCTGCGCATCCTCATGCGCGACAGGGTTTTGCCGAAACGTGGAATGTGCTGGTTGAGGTCCAATACCCATTTGCCTTGTTGGTTTCGGCCTGCAAAAGGGCCTTTCAGGTGATCTTTTTCCAATCGCCAATGTTTGGCGGTTTTCTTGACCGCATACACTTTGCCTGCAAGGGGCACATAGTTTTTCAATGTTGTCTTGTCCGTGTAAACGTGACTGGAAGCATCAAGCTCCAGGTCGCTCAACGCAACATCGTGTTCTTCCAAAGGCTGCAGCCGCGTGCGTGAAGGGGCAGTGACGCGCAGGGAGGACAACTGCGTGGCGGTGGGCAGGGTTTCATCGGACAAGTCGGCTTCGGACACTTCTGTCTCGTTGGGCGGCGGCGCATCGTTGCCCTCAAGCTCGCTGCGCAGCGCAGCCATTTGGGCCACGCCCTTGATGAAGTCCTTCAGAGCGGCTTTCCATTGGTGCAACTGCAATGCGTCGGCCGAGCGCTTGAACAGCGCGTAGCTGCGCCACACCGTCAGCGGGTACGCGAGCTTTCCGGCCATGAACTGCACAGCCTTTGGGATGCCCTCGCCCAGCAGATGCGTGATTCGGTCCCAGAGTGACTTGGCGCCGTCCTCGAACTGGCTGGCCAGCATCTTGAGCAATATCAAGGTGTTGTCATTGAACAGGAGGTGCAGGGCGTTGCCGGTGACCGCGGTGAAGGCCAGCCGGATGTCGAGGGGACTATGACGGTTGTTTTGCAGCAAGTTCCGGTACGTAGCCTGATGAGGCGCCTCCAGGTGCTGGATGATTGAATCCTGAAGCTCTCCCGGCTTGCCCACCTCATCCAGCAGGGCTTGCTCGTTCTTGTACTCCTTGAGCACATGGCTGTCGCTGTAAGGCGCAAACATCACCACGGGGCCAGCACTGCCGGCTGCTGGGCCCACCAGGTACATGCCCAGCACCTTGGCGGGCGTAGCCCCTTCGGTTGCAATCAACTCCAAGGGCCGAAACGTGGCCGCTGCACTGTCCAGCGCCGCTCGCGCCACGGCGTCGGGCATGTCGAACACCTGTTGCACGCTACTCAGCGCCTGCGCTGTCAGCCGTTCTTGTAGCCTTTGCTCATGGGCGTACTGCAACGTCTGCCAGGGTAATTGTTGGCAAAACAAGCGCCGGCGTTTGCGCCCCTCATCCGTTTTGGGGTCCAGCCGGCTTTGCACCAGCTTCTGGTAGACGCTTTTCAGATCGAGCTGGCGGACCATTTGCACCACGGCGCTGGCATCCAGTGAAGCGGGCAGGGCCGTGGCGGTCCGTGAGCGGGGGAGAATGTTTTCGGCGTCCAGATCCGGCCAATGGCGTAGGGCAAAATCGGTCAGGCTGTCGACATGCACGTCGAGGGCCTGGTGTACCGGAATCTGCACGTTATCGGGGTCCAGAGCCTGTCCGGGAAAGCGCGCCTTAAGCAAGGCCAGTAGTGCCGTGTGCGTATGCGTGCGCATTGAGGTGATGCCGTGCAGGTAGTCTTCTGCGTCCGGGGCGCTGTTGTGATACTGCTCGAGCAGTTCGGCGTGATGGATCTGATCCTTGGCAGGCGCCATGCCCAACCAGACCGGCAGGGCCTGTTGATGGGCCATGGCACTCGCCACCGCCAGGGCCCGCGTAAGGTTGGTGGGTGCCGATTGCTCCAAGGCCGCGTCGATACGATCTTGCAGGGCGGGAGCGGGCAGTTTCATCGAAATCAATTGATCGATACTGTGCATGACATGGTCGCCGTAGGTTTTCAGGCGGTTGTCCAGCACGTTGTCGTCAATGCGTTGCAACTGGCCCAGCTGATAAACCTGGTGTGGCGTACGCAATGAAAGCGCCAGGTTTTCCAGCAGGGGCAAGCGCTTGATCGGGTGCTGCAGGCGTTGTGTTATCTCCTCGCGCAAAGCTTGCACCGAAGCGAACACTTCATACCCGCGTCGAGGCGTCCAGAGCACGGTCTGGCCCGAGCGCTGCGGGTCGATACCACCGCGTTCGGTCAGTACAAACAGGTTGGCCAGGGTGTGGGCGGTGTCGGATGTGCCCTGGTTCAGTGTCAAGGCGTAGGCATCTGGCAGGAATCCGTTCAGCGCGTGTCGGGTCAAGCGTACAAGGCTGTCGGTGCGTAGCAGAGTATCAACCACCGCCTCGCTGTCAGGTGGCAGTGTTTTACCCAACAGCCTCAGTTCGGCCTCACTGCGCAAGCCAAGCAACATCAAGTGCGCGTGTTTTTGGCTCATATTGCTCAGGTATAGAAGTGGAAGCTGGCGGATTTCGTGGTTGGCAAATACCTTCAACACTTGTTCATTGATCATGTTGAAGGTGCTCAGGGTCATGCTGGGCAACTTCAGGGCCAGATGCGGTTCGAGCTGCTGGTAAAACCCGGTGGTGCTGATGTTGGGAACTTTCGAAGTTTCACCGCTCAGGCGCTTGATGAAATGGTCAACCATGCTCACGGACGTCAATGGCGGGCGCTCTTCGCGCTCCTGGGCATGGGTTGGGTAGGTGTTGATATAGATCTCCTCTGCCTTGAACGCGAGGCGCTGTGCTTGCAGTTCTGCATTCAAGGCGAGGGCGGCCATTGAGCGTAAAGTCGGGTGTTGTTTGCGCTCGGTTGTCAGCGCTTCTTCAGCGGCGCGCAGGCGCTGCAGGTGCAGTTTTGCGCGCTCGGCCTGCACCGTTGACGGCCGATCGTTACCGCTGGTGACGGGGTGCATCGTCCAGCGCCCGGCGGTTTCCAGTGCCGACAGGCGACTGTCCAGCATCGTGCGTATATCCAGGGCGCAATCGAGCAACGCGTCCAGGTTTACCTGCCCATCACTGCGCCGGAAGAGGTCCAGTGCGTGGTTCATATTGCTGACCTGCTTGGCCGCAATGTCTTCGAGCATGCCGGAAAAAACGTTGCCCGGAACCGGCTGGGCGGCTATGTCTATCCGGTTCAGGCCAATAAAAGTGTCGCGCTCATCCAGCGACAGAAAATTGAGCAACTCATCTTCGTGGCCTGCGGCCTTGAGCATGCTCTGTAACGTATCCTTGAGCGCCTGCATGTCCTTGAGTACCTGCACCCCACGCGACTGCGTGTACAGGTAGGCGTGGCTCTCGCTGATCAATAGCGTGCTGGCCAGTTCCACATAGTGCTGGTAGGGCGCATGCAGGCGTACTTTTTCCACGCTTAGTTTCTTGGCGTAAGCGTTACGGGTGCGCTGGTCTGGCAGAAACAATGCCTGAAGGGTGTGGCTTTCATCGGCGTTGAGGATTTGCTCCTGGCGCTTGAGCAAGACATCCAGGCGAAATTTATCCGCCATCACCTGGGTGAAGAGTTCCAGGCGTGAGGTTTCGTTGCCGATGTCCTCGTTCCAATAAGTCTTGAGCAGGCTGTCCAGCAGTTTTGACAGGCTGCCCGAAGTTTCTTTGATCAGGGTTTCCCAATACTGCTGATCTTGTTCGCGTTCTTCCGGGGTGAAGGCGCCGGTGATGTGTTTCGGGTTGTAATACTCACGGGTCTGGTCCTTGGGCCAGGCATGTTTCACATAAAACTGCAGGAGCGCTTCTCTCAATGGCAGGGAACTGACCCAGCGACGCTGACCGCCTGCCGGGTCCTGGATAAAAAAATCTACCCGTGTATCGCGTTGATCCAGAGTGGGGAAGTACGAGCGCGCCATGATACTGAGCAGCGTGTCGAGCATGCTGTACAGCGTGGGGGTCTTCTGCAACTGCTCCAATACGACGCGCACGTTGTCTTGCTGGCAGGCCTGGAGGGCTTGCTCCTGGTCTTGCATGACGGCGCCTTCGACAATGCTGGTGGTCAGCGTTATCGCCGTGCTGGCGGGCAAGGCGTTGCGCTGCGCAATCGACAGAAAGCTCATCAAGTCGACACGTTGCACCGCATCCGCCAGTTGCTCGGTGACTTCGGCAAGCAGGCTGGCAGGGTTGTCAAACACCTGAATGCCGCCATACGGCGTGTAAAGCAGCGCTTTGCTGTCATCCGGGGTCGGGCTCATCAAAAAGGCGCCGGCAAGGGGGATAGGCGGCTGGCCCGATACGTTGATCAACAGCCTTTCGACACTCATGGGGTAGGTTTGCCGCTCAGGGTCTTTGCGTGCGGCATCGGTGGCCTGGTACACCGTGTGCAGCCAGTCGAGGTCTTTGACGCTAAGCCCCAACGCGCGCTCACGTTCGCTCGGCGAGTTTCTTTTAATCGGCAGCAGGAATTCGTCAAAAAAGTACGCAGGGGTTACGCCGGTCATGGGCTTGCTCCATCGTGAAGGGGGAGCGACAGGCTAAGGACGGTTGAACGGCGGGAGGGGGTAACTATTGAGGCTCGTCGCAAGTTGACAGCGGGCACTGTGCGTGGTGTTTAATCGAACACTTGAATGTCCATTCGTTGCCTCTCCTAATCATAAAAACGCAATCATAAAAACGGAGCTTCAAATGTCTGCGCAGTCTCCGACAGTGGCCAAGGCTTCAACCGCAATCGGCTTCACCGAGTTAGTGGGCCTGCTACACCAGGTCTTTGTGCGGCATGGCACCTCGGCGCAGGTGGCCGCGATCCTTGCGCACAACTGCGCCAGCGCCGAACGTGACGGCGCGCATAGTCACGGCGTGTTTCGTATTCCAGGCTATGTATCGACACTCAACAGCGGCTGGGTCAATGGCAAGGCTGTGCCTGTGGTCGAGGACGTAGCCTCGGGCTTTGTGCGCGTGGACGCCGATAACGGCTTTGCCCAGCCGGCACTGGAGGCCGCACGCCCGCTGTTGGTAGAGAAGGCGCGCAGTGCCGGGATCGCGCTGCTGGCGATTCGCAACTCCCACCACTTTGCGGCACTCTGGCCCGATGTCGAGCCTTTCGCCGAGGAAGGCCTGGTAGCCCTCAGCGTGGTCAACAGCATGACCTGCGTGGTGCCCCATGGCGCGGATCGACCGCTGTTCGGCACCAACCCCATTGCCTTCGCCGCGCCGCGCGCAGATGGGCCACCCATCGTGTTTGACCTGGCCACCAGCGCGATTGCCCATGGCGACGTGCAAATCGCTGCACGCAAGGGCGAGCGCTTGCCGCCGGGCATGGGCGTGGACAGCCTGGGCCAACCGACCCAAGACCCCAAGGCCATTCTTGAAGGCGGTGCGCTGTTACCGTTTGGCGGCCATAAAGGCTCGGCGCTGTCGATGATGGTCGAGTTGCTGGCGGCGGCGCTCACGGGCGGTAATTTTTCGTTCGAGTTCAATTGGGCCGATCATCCCGGTGCGCGAACCCCCTGGACCGGCCAATTGCTGATCGTGATCGACCCAAGCAAAACCGCCGGGCAAGGCTTTGCCGAGCGCAGCCAGGAACTGGTGCGGCAGATGCATGCGGCGGGGTTGCGGCGGTTGCCAGGGGATCGGCGCCATCGCACACGGGCGAAGTCGCAGGAAACCGGTATCGAGATCGATGCGCAGGAACTCAAGCAGTTACAGGCACTGGCAGAAGGGTAAAAGAAAAGGCTGCGCCAGTGGCGCAGCCTTTATCACTCAGCCTAGATGGCTTAGTGTCGATGGCCTGGTCTCGATGTCTTAGTTACGACGACCCAGCAACAAGCCGACCACCAGGCCAAAACCTGCGGAAATCGCCACGGTCTGCCATGGATGGCCACCAATATAGTTCTCGGTGGCATCCACCACCGGCTTGCTGCGTTCACGCACGTTGGACACGGAGTCCAGCGCTTGCTTGAGCTTGATAGCGACCTGCTCGCGCAGCGTCTCACCTTCTTCGCCTACCAGCGAAGCGCTGCTTTTGAGCAGCTTGTCCGACTCTTCGATCAAGGCCGTCAGTTCACTGAAAGCTTGATCCTTGATTTGATCTTCGACAGCTTGGGCGGCAGTTTTGCGGGCCATTGTGTGACTCCTTGCGAGTGAATGTGACAGTGAACAATGGAGTGTCGGGCTTGGCTAAAAGTTGCAGTTTTTTTGCTGTGAGCGGTTTGCGGGCAAAATCCGAATCAGGATATTTCGACCTACAGTGTAAGATGTCACCTATTTGTGCAGCAGGTAATTCAACATGAGCTTCAATCTGGCCAACAAAACCCTCGCCGAACGCGCCGAGCTGGAAGATGAAAAGTCCCGCCTCTACGACCTGTGGCAAACCAACCTGGGCAAGGCCAAGGGCGAAGCGGCGCGTTTGTTCGGCGAGCGTGCCAAGCGCAAAGGCAAGTGGGCCGAATGGGTGCGTGCCGAGCTTGATGGCATGTCGCCGCCGGAGTTTTCCAACATGGTGCGCAGCGAAGTCAACAAACTGATGGCCGCTGCTAAGTAAAGCTGGCCACAATTGCTTCGCGTACTTTGAGCAACAGCGGATCCAGCTGCGCCTGGGTACGCCAGCCCAGCTCCACCGGATAGCGTGGCAACGTCAGTGGGCAGGGCAGTACGCGCAAGCCGGTCATCTGTGCAATCGCCTCGGCGGCATGCCCGGGGATGGTCGCCACTGCCGCGCTGCCCTTGAGCAAAAACGGCAGCCCGGCAAAGTGGCTGGTGGACGCACACACCTGGCGGCTCAACCCACGCGCCGCCAACCCTTCATCGGTAATTCCGATAAACCCGCCCGACGACACCAGCACATGTTCGCGTGCCACGAACTCCGCAAGGCTGATGCCTTCTTGGCCCGGCGCCAGGCTGTGCGGGTCGACCAGACAGCGGTAGTCGCCTTCGCCCAGCACGTGCCGGCTCAACCTGCGCTCGGCAAAACCGCCGGCGGTAATCGCCAGGTCCAGGCTGCGCTCAAGCAGGGCGCCTGCCACGATCTGGCTGTGGGTCTGGCGGAAAATCACCCTCAGTTTCGGCGCACGCCGGGCAATTTCTGCCATTAACCGCCGGCCATGGGCAATTTCGAAGTCATCAGACAAGCCCAGTACCACCGAGCGCCCCTGATAATTCGGGTTGTCCGGGTTAATCATTTCCAGGCTTTGTCGACAACGGTCCAGTGCCTCGCTGATCACCGGTTTCAACTGGTTAGCGCGCAAGGTCGGCGCCAGCCCACGCCCGGTGCGCACGAACAGCGGGTCGCCATACAGGTCACGTAAACGCCGCAAACCGGCGCTGATCGCCGATTGCGTGACGCCCAGGCGCAAGGCTGCGCGGCTGGCGCTGGACTCATCGTGCAAGGCTTCGAAGGTTTTCAACAGGTTCAGGTCAACCTGGGCGATATTCATTTGGCTCATATCATTTAGCACTGAGGAGGGCTTTATTCATGATTGCCGCTCGCCGGAGAATGGGCAACCCCCTTTATCTGGAGTGAACCTGATGCCCATTTCTACCGTGGCGGCGTTGCAGATCGGATCCTTGCCGGGTGGCAAGGCTGACACCTTGGCGCAGATCCTCACCTATGAGGACGCGATTGTGCGCAGTGGCGCGCAATTGGTGGTGATGCCCGAAGCGTTGCTCGGCGGTTACCCGAAGGGCGAAACCTTCGGCACGCAATTGGGCTACCGATTGCCGGAAGGCCGCGAAGCCTTTGCGCGCTATTTTGCCAATGCCATCGATGTGCCGGGCGCCGAGACCGAGGTGCTGGCCGGGCTATCCGCGCGCACCGGTGCCAGTCTGGTACTCGGGGTGATCGAGCGCAGTGGCAGCACGCTGTATTGCAGCGTGCTGTATTTCGAACCCACCGGCGGCCTGGTAGCCAAGCACCGCAAGCTGATGCCCACCGGCACTGAGCGGCTGGTCTGGGGCACGGGCGATGGTTCGACCTTGCCGGTGATCGACGCTGCCGTCGGGCGCTTGGGCGGCGCGGTGTGCTGGGAAAACATGATGCCGCTGCTGCGCACGGCGATGTACGCCAAGGGCGTGCAAGTGTGGTGCGCGCCCACGGTGGATGAGCGTGAAATGTGGCACGTGAGCATGCGCCACATTGCCCATGAAGGTCGCTGCTTTGTGGTGAGTGCCTGCCAGGTGCAGGCCTCGCCGGCGGCGCTGGGTGTGGAGATTGCAAACTGGCCGTCAGAGCGCCCGTTGATCGCCGGCGGCAGTGTGATTGTCGGGCCGATGGGCGACATCCTCGCCGGGCCGCTGGTGGGTGAAGAGGGCTTGCTGACCGCGCAGATCAACACCGATGATCTGGTGCGGGCGCGCTATGACTATGACGTGGTGGGGCATTACGCGCGCCCGGACATATTTGAGTTGGTAGTGGATGAACGCGCCAAACCGGGCGTGCGCACACTGACAGATTAAACTCGGTAAAAACTGTGGGAGCTGGCTTGCCTGCGATGGCCTCAACTCGGTGTGCCTGATGTACCGAGGTGTCTGCATCGCAGCGATGCGGCGACCCGACAAGCCAGCTCCCACATCAGATCTTCAGCGTTTGGTAGATCTGAATGCCAGCCACTCTTGGCGGGTAATCTCCCAAATGTCGCGTGGCAACCTACCTTCTACGAATTCACCCATCTGCGTGCGGATCAAGCGCATCCCCGTGCGCTCGGAAATCCGCCGCGACGCCTGGTTAGGCGCGGCCTTGGGCACGCGCATCAGCGGACGTTCGAGCACATCGAACCAGTACTCCGTCACCGCCGCACAGGCTTCGGTCATAAAGCCCTGGCCTTGCCATTGCGGGCCCAGCCAGAACCCTCGGTTGTCGTCTTGCTCGTCCGTCAGGTTGATATTGCCGATCAACTGTTGCGGCGCGTGTTTGAGACGGATCGACCAATGCCATTGGTCGCCACGGGCCATGCCCGGCAAGGCCACCTGTTCCAGATAGCGGCGAGCGCCGTCGGCCGGGTACGGCCACGGCACCTCGGCATTCAGGTAACGCACCACATCCCAATGTGCGAATTGCGCTTGGGTGTCCTCGGCATCCTCCAGGGTCAGCGGGCGCAGGATCAGTCTTTCGGTGAACAACGTCGGTTGCATGGCCGTTACCAGGTCGCGGTGTTGGGCAGGTCCAGGGTGCCACGCTCCACAAAGCGCATAGTGCCGAACAGGCCACCTGCGAGTTTGCCGCGCAGCGTATAAGGCAGGTTGTTCAGGCTTTGGGTCTGGCTCAGGCCCAAGGTCTGACGCAATACAGAAAACGCCGAAACGCTCACCGGCACCATCAGCACCGTCTCGGAAAAGCGTGGGATGCTTCCGGCCTGATCGCTCACGCCGGACGCCAGTGGGCGCCCATTTACGTCCAGGTCCAGGGCCACACCACTGTAGTCGATCGCCGTTTCATTGGGGTTTTGCACCCGCAACTTCACGGCGAAACGCACTTCCAGGTCCTGGCTTTGCAGCGGCTCGATACCCACCACACTGATATTGACCGGGTCGCGATTGGGAAACAGCGCGCAGGCGCTCAAGGTCAGCAGCAGTAACGATAGAACCATGAGCTTGCGCATAACAAAGGTGCTCCTATTTCGTGACGTCCGGATCCTGCATGACCTTGAGGGTAGAGGACTCCGGATCAAATTCATCCTCTTCCAGCTCTAAGAACTCCTCCGGCAGGAAAATGTTCAGCAGGATTGCACAGAACGCACCCACCGTGATCGGCGATTCAAAGATGTTGTGCAGCGCCTTGGGCAGGTCGCGCAGCACTTCCGGCACGGCGGCCACACCCAGGCCCATGCCTAAGGATATCGCCACGATCAGCACATTGCGCCGGTGCAGCCCGGCTTCGGCGAGGATCTTGATCCCGGCCACGGCCACGGTGCCGAACATGATCAGCGTGGCACCGCCCAGTACCGGCTTGGGCATCAGTTGCAGGACTGCGCCGATCATCGGGAACAGCCCCAGCAGCACCAGCAGGCCGGCGATAAAGTACGCGACATAGCGGCTGGCCACGCCGGTCAGCTGAATCACACCGTTGTTCTGGGCGAAGGTCACCATTGGCAGGCTGTTGAACGTTGCCGCCATCGCCGAGTTGAGGCCGTCGGCCAGCAGGCCGGACTTGATGCGCTTGATGTACAGCGGACCCTTGACCGGCTGCTGGGAAATCATCGAGTTGGCGGTCAGGTCACCGGCAGCCTCCAGCGGCGAAATCAGGAAGATCACCGCCACCGGTATAAACGCCACCCAATCGAACGAGAACCCGTACTTGAACGGCACCGGCACGCTGATCAACGGTACTTGGGGCAGGGCGGCCAGATCCACACGGCCCATCATCCAGGCAACGACAAAACCCAGGCTCAGGCCGATCACGATTGAGCCCAAACGCAGGAACGGATTACTGAAGCGGTTAAGCACCACGATGGTCAGCAGCACCAGTGCGGCCAAGCCCATGTTGCCCGCTGCGCCCAGATCGCTTGCCCCATAGCCGCCGGCCATGTCGGTGACCGCCACTTTGATCAGTGACAAGCCCATCAGGGTAATGATGGTGCCGGTCACCACCGGGGTAATCAGCTTGCGCAGCTTGCCGATGAACTGGCTCAGCACCACCTCGATAAACGCGGCGAAAAAGCAGATGCCGAAAATCGTCGAGAGGATCTCATCGGTGCCGCCGCCTCGGGCCTTGACCATAAAACCCGCGCTGAGAATCACGCTGATAAACGAAAAGCTGGTGCCCTGCAGGCACAACAGGCCGGAACCCACCGGGCCGAAGGTGCGCGCCTGCACAAAGGTGCCAAGCCCGGACACGAACAACGCCATGCTCACCAGGTAAGGCACTTCGCTTTCCAGGCCAAGCACGCCGCCGACGATCAGCGTGGGCGTGATGATGCCGACAAAGCTGGCAAGCACATGTTGCAGCGCGGCAAAAATCGCTGCGGTGAAGTGCGGGCGGTCTTCCAGGCCGTAGATCAGGTCGGATTTATAGCGCGGGCGAGGAGCTTGAGCGTCAGACACAATGCGGGCTCGGGTCAGAAAATGGAGGCGCAGGATGCCAGAAAGTGCCAATCGTCAGAAGTGTAAAAAAATATTTATAAACCGCCTGCATAAAACCCGCAGGGCTGCCGATACTTCGTATAGGCCCACACAACTATTACAACAGTGGTGACCAAGGTCTGAGCAGCGCGTTGACGCTGACTGATCGTTTCGCGGCAGGGACGCTCGCAAACACTTCTTCTGAGAGCAACCCCCTATGTCCCTACGTCACCTGAATATTGCCCCTCGCGCGTTTCTCGGTTTCGCATTCATTGCGTTGTTAGTGGTGCTGTTGGGGGTGTTTGCGGTCAACCGCATGACGCAGATCCGTCAGTCGTCGGTGGAGATGACCTCCACGCAATTGCCCAGCGTCACGTACCTGGGCAACATCACCGAAAACGTGCTGCGTTTGCGCATCCTCTCTTTTCGCGTGCTGGTCAACCGTGAGCCAGCCGGCCTGCAGGAAGCCGAAACCCGCATGGGTGTGCTGGTCGACAAGGTAAAAACCGCCCAGGCCGGGTATGCGCCGCTGCCGGCCGGGCCGGAAGAAGCCGCGTTGTACAAGACATTTGTCAGCACGTTGGACAACTACCTCAAGGCCCAGGCCGACATGCTGGCCTTGTCCAAACAAAACAAAGTCGATGAAATGCGTACGTTGATCAACACCCGCATCAAGGACGGCACCGACCTGATGGGCGAGCAACTCAACAAGCTGATCGCCATCAATGCCGCCGATGCCAAGGATGCCGACACCTTGGCCGGGTCGAGTTATCAAGGCGCGATCACCGGCGTTATTGTCTTCTCGGTCGCTGCCGCCGTGCTGACCGTACTGCTCGCCTGGCTGCTGACCCGCAGCATCGTCACGCCGCTGCGCAAAGCCGTGGAAGTGGCCCAGACCATTGCCAGCGGCAAACTCACCACCGTTATCGAAGACGCCGGCAAGGATGAGCCTGCGCGCCTGCTGGGCGCCTTGTCGGCGATGCAAACCAACCTGCGCCAGACCATCCAGCACATCGCCGGCTCGGCCACGCAGCTGGCTTCTGCCGCCGAAGAGCTCAGTGCCGTCACCGAAGAAGCCTCCAAAGGCCTGCAACAGCAAAACAACGAAATCGACCAGGCCGCCACGGCCGTCAACGAGATGACCGCCGCCGTCGAAGAAGTGGCGCGCAATGCGGTGTCCACCTCCGAAGCTTCCAGCCAGTCCAACCAGGCGGCGCGGGAAGGGCGTGACCGCGTGGTGGAAACCGTCGGCGCAATCCAGACCATGACCCAGGATGTGCAAAACACCGCCCTGATGATTGAAGGCCTGGCCACCCAGGGGCGTGATATCGGCAAGGTGCTCGATGTGATCCGCGCAATTGCCGAGCAGACCAACCTGCTGGCGCTCAACGCAGCGATTGAAGCGGCGCGGGCCGGTGAAGCCGGGCGTGGGTTTGCCGTGGTCGCCGATGAAGTCCGCGCCTTGGCGCACCGCACGGCGCAATCGACCCAGGAAATTGAAAAAATGGTCGCCGGCATCCAGAGCGGCACCGGCGAAGCCGTGCAGTCGATGCAGCAGAGCAACCAACGCACCCAGACCACCCTGGAGCTGGCCCGCGCGGCCGGTGTGGCCCTGGAGCAGATCACCCAGTCGATCAGCCTGATCAACGAGCGCAACCTGGTGATCGCCAGCGCCTCGGAAGAACAGGCCCAGGTGTCCCGTGAAGTGGATCGCAACCTCGTCAACATCCGCGACTTGGCGACTCAGTCGGCGGCGGGTGCCAACCAGACCAGCGCGGCCAGCCATGAACTGTCGCGCCTGGCGGTGGATTTGAATGGGATGGTCGCGCGGTTTGTTATCTGATGGGGCGGGGTGAGCGGCCCTCACGCTGCTCACTGTTCGAGCCCTTCGAGATGCTCAGCCCTGGCCGTAAGGGTTAAGGCCTGAGGTTAAGGGGCGTTTGGGCTCTTTTACTTATAGCGGTTAAGTCGATTTTGTCTTTGCCGGTTGTGAAATCCATCAGCGTGTCAGCATTGTGGCAAGTCGAGTCACTGACGGCTTCATAGTTGAAAATATTGACGCCGCCGTTGCCTGTCAGTTTGTCTGCACCGGCACCACCCGTCAGAACGTTATTGGCCGCGTTTCCGGTTATATGGTCATGGCCTCGGCCGCCGATGGCATTTTCAATAAGCGTATTTTTGCTGATGCTCACATTGTCGACCAGGCCGCCAACGCTGGAGCGTGAGCCTGGCTTAAGGTTGATGCGTTGGTTGTGGTCGAAACCTGAAAAGTCCAAGGTGTCATTACCGCTCGGGTCGGTCACGGTGAAAGCAGGTTTGTCGGTGGAAGAGGTCAGCCGCATGCCGGGCTTTGTGGTAGTGGCGTTGAAGCCGTAGACGGTATTACCGGTATCACCGGTTTCACGGGTAACGCGTGATCCGAGTGGGAGTAAGGTCAGTGTGGGCGCTGGCTTTTTTTGATTGGGCGCAGGCGCCGGGTCTGGCGTGGGCTGAGGGGTGGGGGATGCCGTCAGTGATTGTGAACCCGCCTTAATCAAAATGTCATCGGGCTTTATTGGGTTTTTGCTCAAAATCACCAGCACGGACTCAGCTTTGCCACTGACATCAAGAAACAACCTGTGCATCTTGACGTCTTTATCATAGTCCAGCAGCAGTTCGCCTTTGCGCCCGCTCAGCTTGCCGGCTTGACCAGTGGGAGCGCTGATGAATATGGGTTTCGATATACCCGCGTCTTTCAGGACCTTGGAAAGATCAATTTTGTCGGCACCACTGACGAAGTCATTAAGCCAGTCCGGGGTTTGTGGCGGCGAGTCACTGACCCCGTTGTAGACAAATGTATCAGCGCCGCCGCCGCCGTACTGCGTGTCGGCGCCGGCGCCGCCGGTGATGCGGTTGTGGGCAGCGTTGCCTATCAGCACATCATGCCCCGAACCACCGATGGCGTTTTCCACGATAACGCCTTTGGCGATAGACACGTTGCCCTCCCTGTCGCCTGCATCCGACAGTGTTTCTGCGTTGAGGTTGATAGTTTGGTTTTGCTTGTAACCGGACAAATCCAGAGTGTCATTACCGCCGTTATCCCATATGCAAAAAGCCGTCAGGTCATCAGCACTTTTTAAACTGTAGTGATCGCGCCCAGCGTTTGAGTTAAAACCATAGGTCGTATCACCCAGGCGGGTTTTATTGTTTGTGCCATAGAGCAGATTGCCTGCGGCAATATCATGCATCATGGGCGTTAACGGGCTGTCCGAGACGCGGACGCCGTTTTTGTCTCGAGGGCGCCACCAATGTCGTTTATAGGACATGGCGGTATACGTTAAGTTGTCTTCGGCGTACTGCCCAACCGTATGTCCCAGTCCCAGGCTGTGGCCAATTTCGTGAATCATTGAGGAATGTGGGGGGAAACGCGAATCGCCCACTCCGATCCCGATGTCCAACGCGTTGTTATATTTAGTTGGCATGCTGGAAAAGCCACCGGTGCCACCATTGCCATGAACTGATAAGGTCGCATCGGCGTTTTGGGTGTTCTCAATGAACTTGACTTTAACCACGTCTTCCCACGCGCGTAATGCATTTCTAAAGGCTTTTTTATGGGCTTCGCTGAACTCTCGTGCCCCGCTTTCTCTACGCCAGGATTGTGCAGGGTCGGAGGCGCTGTAGAATTTATAACCGATGGTTATCTGGCCATCTCCGTTCTTGTCCCATACCTTGAAGCCTTCTTGGGTGAGTTGTTTTGCGACCCTGTCAGATACTGAGGAAGTGGCGGGAGTGTCAGCCTTCGTAGAGGGGCTTGGGCTTAAGCTGTCAGGTGAGGGATTAAGCGGTAATGGCGTAATTGTATAAGGCCTGATAGTTAACATGGAGAACTCTTGATAATAAAAGTAAGTTAGTCAGTCGAGGTATGGGTGATGGATAAATAAGGTAGGTGGTTTTTGGTGCGCGTGCCAATGGGGTGTATATTGCGGCGTGTGACATATAGTTATTATTTCGCTAGTGATGTAAGTGTGTGTCAGGGGTTTGTACAGGCGTGTGTGGGATTGTGAGTTGCGTGTGATGGGGTTCTAATATTTGAGTGCGAAGGAAGGTTACTTCGCTAATAGAGGACGTGGTGCGATAACTCACCCATTGCGCGTAAGTTTACGCACGCCCAATAAACCTGAGGATCGGCGCGCACGGGCAGTGCACGCCGTGGGCACGCTGTTTAAAGCGTATTGACGTCGACCCAGCGCTCCTCACGGGCGGCCAGGCGAATCGCGGTTGCCAACCGCTCGACCGCCCAGGCGCCGTCAAAGTCGGTACCGTGCGCGCCTTGCCCCGCCAGCGCCATGATCAGCTCCTGTACTTCCAGGGTCTTCAACTCGTTGTAACCCAGCTGATGCCCGGCGGCCGGGCTGAACGCGGCATAGCCGGGCAGGGCAGGGCCAGCGAGCACACGCTGGAAGCCGTCCTGGCCGGCGCGGCATACGCGCAGTTCATTCAAGCGCTCCTGATCGAACGCCAAGGTGCCTCGAGTGCCGCTGATTTCAAAACTCAGGTGGTTCTTGTAACCCTGCTTGAGCCAGCTGCTGCTCACCGTACCGCGTGCGCCATTGGCGAAGCGCAGCAGGGCATGCACCTGGTCGTCCACCGCGATCGATTTAAGCTCGCTGCTGCCTTTGACGGCAGGGCGTTGGGCATGCACGGTTTGCGTATCGGCGCACACGCTCACCACATCGCCCACCAGATAACGTGCCATCGACAACAGGTGGCTGCCCAAATCTGCCAGCGCGCCACCGGCATGTTCCACTTCACAACGCCACGACCACGGCGAGGTCGGGTCGGCCATGAAGTCTTCGCTGAACTCGCCCTGGAAGCTGATGATCTCGCCCAGTTCGCCGTCGGCAATCATCTGCCTGGCCAGGCCAATCATTGGGTTGTGCTGGTAGTTGTAACCCACACGCGTGACCACGCCCGCTGCACTGGCGGCGCGGCGCATGGCGTCGGCCTGCTCCAGGCTGACGGCCAAGGGTTTTTCGCAATACACCGCTTTGCCCGCCGCAATGGCCGCCATCGCCATGGGGTAGTGCAAGTGGTTGGGCGTGGTGATGGCCACCACGTCGACGTTCGGGTCATTGACCAGCGCCTGCCAGTCACCGTGGGCCTGGGCAAAGCCCCAGGCCGTGGCGCAGCGCTGGGCGCGTTCGGTGTCGGCATCGGCCAGCGCCGCCAGCTTGAGGTGTACCGGCAGTTCGAACACCGCGCGGGCATTGTTGAACGCCAACGCATGGGCGCGTCCCATGAAGCCTGTGCCGATCAAGCCGATTCCGAGTTCACGCATCGCCGTGGTCCTTTGGATTATTGTTTTCAGGAGGGTTATTAATGGAATAAAAATTCCCATAATTCAATAGATAGAATAAAAATTCATTAATTAGCCTGGGTAATGCAGGCATATTCAGGCCAACGCCAAACACCCTCAGTTAACAAAAGATAACGTAGCGCCGATTGTCAGACGATTCCAAAGCCCGATAGGATGGCCCCTGCTTCCTCCAGGCGCTCTAGATTGCAGGTTTCAGAGCCCGGGAAGGCGAGACCACCTAACAATAATAAATGGGGAGAAAGGTCTATGAGTGAGCCTGTCATGGGTTGGGCTGTTTGCCGCCCGCGCGCCGCACGCAGGGTTGCGATGCTGGCCACAGCGCTCTCGCTGCTTGGGGTGTTGTCCACCCCCGCGCTGGCAACCGGCGACACCAGCAGCGCACAGCCGGTATTTGCAATTGAGTCCCCCAAGGCCGCCAAAGGCCTGATGATCGACGTGGTGCATGCCGGCAAGCGCCTGGTGGCGGTCGGCGATCGCGGGCACATCCTGTATTCCGATGACCAGGGCAGTACCTGGACCCAAGCCAAAGTGCCGACCCGGCAACTGCTCACGGCGGTGTATTTTGTCGATGACAAACACGGTTGGGCGGTGGGCCATGACGCACAGATCCTGGCCAGCACCGACGGTGGCGCCACTTGGGCTCAGCAATACCAGGACCTCAAGCGCGAAGCGCCATTGCTCGACGTGTGGTTCAAGGATGCCAACCACGGCCTGGCCGTGGGTGCCTACGGTGCGCTGATCGAAACCACCGACGGCGGCAAAACCTGGGACGACGTGAGCGATCGCCTCGACAACGAAGACCAGTTCCACCTCAATGCCATCGCCGCTATCAAGGGCGCCGGCCTGTTTATCGTCGGCGAGCAGGGCAGCA
Source organism: Pseudomonas sp. KBS0710 (assembly GCF_005938045.2). Classification (GTDB taxonomy): domain Bacteria; phylum Pseudomonadota; class Gammaproteobacteria; order Pseudomonadales; family Pseudomonadaceae; genus Aquipseudomonas. The sequence goes on from NZ_VCCF02000001.1 coordinate 2,224,706, forward strand.
TGTTCCGCTCCAGCGACGACGGCCAGACCTGGGAAAAACTCGAAGGCCCGTATGAAGGGTCGCTGTTCGGTGTGATCGGCACCGCCCAGCCGCAGACCCTGTTGGCCTATGGCCTGCGCGGCAACCTTTACCGCTCCGCCGATTTCGGCAGCACCTGGGAACAGGTCCAATTGAATGCGACACGCGGTGCCCTGGAGTTCGGCTTGTCGGGTGCGACGTTGCTCGATGACGGCGCCATCGTGGTGGTCGGCAACGGCGGCAGCGTGGTGATCAGCCACGACGACGGCCAGACCTTCAGTGTGTTCAACCGCCCGGACCGCATTTCACTGTCGTCGGTCACGGCGGCAGGCAATGGCAACTTGATTCTGGCGGGCCAGGGCGGCGTTCGTGTTGCCCAGCCAACCGGCGCTGAACTCGAAAAACAATAAGAAGGCGGGGAAAGAATGAGCAGTCATCACAACGATAAAGCGACCTTTCTTGAGCGCCTGATCTTCAACAATCGCCCGGCAGTGATCGTTATCTGCCTGCTGGTGAGTATTTTCCTGTTCTGGCAGGCGACCTTGATTCGCCCGTCCACCAGCTTTGAAAAGATGATCCCCCTCAAGCACCCCTTCATCGAAAAGATGATGGAGCACCGTAACGACCTGGCAAACCTGGGCAACACCGTGCGCATCTCGGTGGAGGCCAAAGACGGCGACATCTTCACCAAGGACTACATGGAGACCCTGCGCCAG